>CAYGZV010000054.1:10093-14395 GCA_964354425.1 uncultured Rhodoplanes sp.
CCCGGCGCCTTGCGCCGCCCGCGCGGCCTGATCCAGCCGGTCTCGAGCAGCACGTCGAGCGTTCCCTTGGCGACCGCGACCCCGCGAATCTCCTCGATCTCGGCGCGCGTGACCGGCTGATGGTAGGCGACGATGGCGAGCGTCTCGATCGCGGCGCGCGAGAGCTTCTTCGGCTCGACCGCCTCGTGGGTGAGGAGCCAGGCGAGATCGTTGGCGGTCCGGAACGCCCAGGCATTGCCGATCCGCACGAGGTTCACCCCGCGCGGGGCGTATTCGAGGGCAAGCCGCTTCAGGCTCGCGCGCACATCCGCGCCGGGCGGCAGGCGCTTCGCAAGCGCCTTTTCGTCGACCGGCTCGGAAGCGGCGAACAACACCGCCTCGATGAGCCGCAACTCCTCGGGCCGCGGCTCGACCTCGGATGCGTCCGCCGCCTGCGACAATTCGGGAGCGGCAGGACTCGCAAGCTCGGCAAATTCCCGCACCGCGGGCCATCTCTGGCTCATATCGAGGTTCCCTATCGTTCGCTCAGGGGCGTTCGGAATCCACGGGAAGGCCGGCCGGGCCAAGGCCGTTCGCTCGCTTGCGGACATGAATAGGCGCAAAAGGGGCAGGCTGATGGACGTCCAGCACGCCTTCGAGCACCAGTTCGAGCGTCGCCGCAAGGCTCGAGGCGAACACCGTGGAGCGCATGGCGGGTTCGAACGCATAAGCGAGCAGAAAGCCGTTCAGCTCGGTCCAATCGCTCGCGCCGCCTATCAGCCGGCCGAGCGCGGCGCGCGCCTCGGCCAGCGACCAGACCGCGCGCTTGGCGACCCGCACATGGGAAAGCGCGTGCCGCTGCCGCTCGACCGCATAGGCGGACAAGAGGTCATAGAGCGTCGCCGACCATTCCGGCCGCTTGATCTCGGCGATCGGCTCCGGATCGCCGCGCGGGAAAACGTCGCGATAAAGCTGCGGCCGCTCCATCAGCTTGCCCGCCGCCGCGCGGATCGCCTCGAGGCGCTTGAGGCGGAGCGCGAGCGCGGAGGCCATCTCGGCCGCGCTCATCCCCTCCGCTTCCGCGCTCTCGGGCAGCAGCAGGCGCGATTTGAGGTAGGCGAGCCACGCGGCCATCACCAAGTAGTCCGCGGCAAGCTCGAGCCGCAGTTTGCGGGCCGCCTCGATGAAGGCGAGATACTGGTTGGCCAGCGCGAGGATCGAGATGCGGGTGAGATCGACCTTTTGCTGGCGGGCGAGCGTCAGCAGCAGGTCCAGCGGCCCCTCGAAGCCTTCGACATCGACGATCAGCGCCGGCTCATCGGAGGCCCGGTCGACCGCTTCGTCGAGAAACTGGCCCGCATCGCCCGACATGTCAGCGTCACCCCGCGGCTGCCGTCGTCCCCATCATACGGGAAAAGGTGATTCGCGCCTCGGCGATATCGACGGAATCCGCCTTGCGCCGGGAGGCGAGCGCCCGCTCCGCGCGCTGCCCCGCGGCGCCCGACAGTTCGGAGGCGCCCAAGGCAACCTCCTCCATCTCCTTGAGGTCCCCATTGCAGTGCAGGGCAAGGTCGCAGCCCGCGGCGAGCGCCTGCCGGGTCCGATCGGCGATGCGGCCGCTGAGCGCGCCCATCGACACGTCGTCGCTCATCAACACGCCGTCGAAGCCGATCGATCCGCGGATCACCTCGTTGATCACCTTGGGCGAAAGCGTCGCCGCAAGCTCCGGATCGATCGCGGTGAACACCACATGCGCGGTCATCCCGAGCGGCAGGTGGGCGAGACGGCGGAAGGCGGCGAAATCGGTGGCTTCGAGCGTCGCGCGCGGCGCGGTGACCACCGGCAGGCCGAAATGGCTGTCGCAAGTCGCCCGCCCATGCCCGGGGAGATGCTTGAGCACGGGCAGAACGCCGCCTTCGGCGAGCCCGGTCGTGATCGCCTCGGCAAGCTGCGCGACCTTGTCGACCGTGTCGCCATAGGCGCGCGTGCCGATCACCGGGTCGGCGCCGGGCGCAGGCACGTCGGCCACCGGCAGGCAGTTCACCGTGATCCCGAGCAGCGCCAGGTCCGCGGCGATCAGGCGGCCGCCGAGCCGCGCGGCGGCAAGCCCGAGCGCGGGATCGCGATCGAACAGCCAGCCGTAATCGGCGCCGGACGGATAGGCGCGCCAATGCGGTGGACCGAGCCGCTGGACTCGGCCGCCCTCCTGGTCGATCAGGACGGGCGCCTCGAAGCCAAGCAAATCGCGAGTTTCGGCTACGAGGTCCGCGACTTGACGCGGGTTGCTGATATTACGCTCGAACAGTATCAGCCCCCACGGCCGGGCCTCGCGCAGGAAGCTCCGCTCGTTCGGGGACATACGCAGACCGGAAAGCCCGGTGATGAAGGCGCGAATCGTCATCTTCTGATTAGGCCTGAGCCGCGCGGAAGGTCAAATGCTTGTTGTTCAAGGGGCTTCGGGCCCAGCGGGGCCCTCGATCGTCCGCCATCGAGCGAAGGCGCGTACGCAGTCTTGGCTGACGGCCGTTACGAACCACTTAAAATGCATTGATCGATCATTAATGCTGGTCACCGGCCCTGCTCCGAACAGCGAGCGATGATCTGTCGGAGCGCATCGAGCCCGTCCGTCAAAGCCGCCGGACCGGGCTGCAGGATCAGCGTCGAGTTGATCTCGTAAAGCCGATCGCCGCGGACCGCCGAAATCGCCGCGAAGCCAGGCCGCGCCCTGACCCGGTCCGGCGCGAATTTCTTGCCGCACCACGAACCGATGATGACGTCGGGAGCGGCCGCGATCACCTCCTCTGGCGAGACGATGCGATCCTTGCCCGCCTTGTTCCGCGCCTTGTCGGCGAACACATCCGCGCCGCCCGCGGCCTCGATCAGCTCGGAGACCCAGCGGCTGCCGGCGATGATCGGCTCGTACCATTCCTCGAAGAACACGCGCGGCCGCCTGCCCGCGGGCGGCGGCGCGAGTGCGTCAAGCTTGCGCTCATACTCGCGGGCAAGCGCCTCGGCCTTGTCCCCTGCGCCGACCATCGCGCCGAGCATCCGGATCATGTCGAATATTCCGGCGAGGTCGTGATGGTTGAAGGCATGCACGGCGACGCCGCGCCGGATCAGTTGCGCCGCGATGTCGGCCTGCATGTCGGAATAGGTCAGCACGAGGTCCGGCGCGAGCGCGAGAACGCCGTCGATGTCGGCGCTGGTGAAGGCCGAGACGCGCGGCTTCTCGCGGCGAACCTGCGGCGGCCGCACGGCGAAGCCGGAGACCCCGACGATGCGCGCATCCTCGCCGAGCAGGTAAAGCGTCTCGACGGTCTCCTCGGTCAGGCAGACGATCCGCTGCGGCGGAAACATGGACCCTCCTCATCCTCATTCCGGAAACCCCGAACCCAGCGAGGGGAACCGAAATCCATGGCATTCTAACTCATGAGGCTGAATTCCGGGCTTCCCGTTCGGCGCGCCTGTGATGACCTCACGTCGATCAAAGGCCACGGGCCGGCGGCTCGCCAGGCCGGACCATTCACATCGGGCGCCGTCTTGCCCGCGGCGGCGCGCGGGCGCATGTTGAGCGCCTCGCGCTGAACCGGTCCCGGACAGCATCCATGGATAGAACGTGAAGGTCGCCGTCGCAGAACCCCTAGGGTTCGACCACCTGAAGATCATCGAGCGGCCGGAGCCGCGTCCGCGCGCGGGCGAGGTGCTGGTGCGGCTGCGCGCCGCCTCGCTCAACTACCGCGATCTCATCGCCATCGAGGGCGGCTATGGCTCGCAACAGAAGCGGAGCGACCTCGTTCCGCTCTCCGACGGATCCGGCGAAATCGTCGAGCTCGGCGAGGGCGTGACGCGCTGGCGCGCGGGCGATCGCGTGGTCGGCTGCTTCTTCCCCGGCTGGCAGAGCGGGCCGCCGAACGCAGAGCGGCTCGCCCTCAATCTGGGCGCGTCGGTGGACGGGGTCGCCTGCGAGTACCGCGTGTTCGGCGAGGACGCGATCCTGCCGATCCCGCCCCATCTCGATTTTGCCGAGGCCGCCACCCTGCCCTGTGCCGCGCTCACCGCCTGGGTCGCGGTCATCGAACAGCATGCGATCAATCCGAGCCATGCCGTGCTCACGCAGGGGTCGGGCGGCGTCGCCCTGTTCTCGGTTCAATTTGCAGCGCTCGCCGGCGCTGCGGTCGTCGCGACCTCGTCCACGCCGGAGAAGCTCGAACGGCTGCGCACGCTCGGGGCGCGGCATCTTCTCAATTACCGAGAGGATCCGACCTGGGGACAGACGGCCTATACGCTGGCGGGCGAGGGAGTGGACCTCGTCATCGATACCGG
>CAYGZV010000054.1:14495-16799 GCA_964354425.1 uncultured Rhodoplanes sp.
TTTTGACCGCCCTGCCGCGACCGCTGCCCCGTGTCCGACCGAGCTATTCGTTATAGAACCCGTGTCGCGGGCGTTCGAGCCGGCGCGCGCTTACTCGAGCTTGATGCCGGCGTCCTGGACGACCTTTGCCCATCGCGCAACCTCCGCCGTCAGGAACGTCCCGAACTCCGGACCCATCAGCACCGGGACTTCGGAGCCATTGCGCTCCCATGCATCCTTGATGACGGGCGTCGCAAGCGCCTCCTGCACTGCCTTACGCATGCGCTCGACGATCTCGGGCGGCGTGCTCTTCGGCGCCCACATCGCGTACCAGGTCGCGACCTCGTAGGCCGGCATGCCCGCTTCCATCGCGGTCGGAACATCCGGAAAGGCGGACGCCCGCTTCGGCGCGGCGACCGCAAGCGCGCGGAAATGACCGCCGCTGATCTGTGAAGCCGACGACCCGAGCCCGTCGAACATGAGATCCACATGGCCGGCGACAAGATCGGCGACCGCGGGCCCGGCGCCGCGATAAGGGATGTGCAGGATGCTGGTCTTGGTCAGCATCTTGAACAGTTCGCCGGCGAGGTGATGGGTGGTTCCAGTCCCTGCCGAGGCGTAGGTCAATTTGCCGGGGTTGGCGCGGGCGTATTCGATCAATTCGGCAAGGGTCTTGGCGGCGACCTTGCCCGGATTCACCACCACGACCTGGGGCGGCTGCGCAATCATGCCGATCGGAACGAAGTCCTTCTCGATATCGTAGTCGAGCTTGGGATAGAGCGACGGCGCAATGGCGTGGTGGGCCCCGCCGATGAAGAAGGTGTATCCATCAGGCGTCGCCTTCGCGGCAGCCGACGCACCGATCGTGCCGCCTGCGCCGCCCCGGTTCTCGATCAGCACGCGGGTGCCAAGCTGAGCGTCAAGCTGAGCGGCGAGCGGCCGTGCAAACGCATCGGTGCCGCCGCCGGCCGGGAATGGCACGACGACGATGATCGGCCTTTGCGGCCATGCCTGCGCTTCGGCTGGCCGCGCGGCGAGACAAAGGATGGGTAACGCAACAAGCGTGCATAGGCTGGCGACTTTCCAGTTCATTTTGACGTCCTCCCGGCCACGCATATGACGCCGGATTGGCTTCCGGCTGCCGACGAATTGCGAAAGACTGCGTGGCTCACGCGTATACTGCAGCGACGCCCCGAATTAATGCAAGGCGGAACCCTCAGACGTCGATTTCCGCCCAGATCGCCGCGTGGTCGGACGCCGCTTCGCTCGGCTTGGTGATTTCCGGGTAATGGGGAAAAAGCGTTCCGTTCTTCCCGCCCCATACTCCCATGCGAAAAATGCCGCCCGCTTTGGTTCGCGCGAAAAGCCCGGGAGAGAGCAGAATGTAGTCGATCTTGTTCGACGCTGTGCCGGCGCCGAAAGTCCCGGGGCGGCCGCCGTCGTCGAAACTCGGATGCGCGCTGATGTCCCGGAGCTTCGAGTCTTGCGTCAGCGCCGCCAGGGGCGCGCTTGACGGCGTATCGTTCAGATCACCTAATACCGCGACGAATTCGTGCTTCTTGAGGAGATCGTTGTATATCTTCTTGACGCGGCGCGCCTGCCGTTCGCGCCGTGCGTTGGAAGAGCCCTGCGACCCGAAGCCCTTGCTCTTGAGGTGATTGATCAGGACGACGAGCGTATTGCCTTGGGGCGTCCTGATCTCGTATTGCGCGCAATCGCGACTGAATATCCGACCGTCGTCGTCCGCATCGTCGACATGGCTGCAGATCGAGGTGATCGAATAGTGCTTCCGGGTCATGACTGCGACATCGATGCCGCGTTCGTCATTTCCGTCGATAAGCATCACGTGCTCGTAGGGCGTTCCCCCGACCGCCTTGATCACATTGTCGGAAAAACGAACCAGGGCGGGGCGGCTTTCGGCCTCGACCACCCCCAGAATGTCTGCGTCTATGTCGTGGATGACCCGGGCCGTATTGCGCGTCGCGGTCTCGTCGACCTCTTCGTACTTGACGTCGATCCACCCGATCCAATCGTTGCGGCCGTTGGCGACGATCTCAATGGGACCTTTCTTGGGCCTTCTGAGGAGGTCCCCTCGGTTTTGCCGCAGGACGACGAAGGGGCTGCCATCGTCTTTCTTGTCGATCCGGAGCTTTTGCATCAGATCGATAATCTTGTTCTTGTCCGCGGCGCTGTATTTTGCCTTTCCGAGAATGCGGTTCAGCTCCGCCTGCCATTGCAGGACGTCGCGGCCCTCCTCCCAGGTGGCCAGGTTGAGGACGCGAGCGCGCTGGAAAAGGTTTTCGACATTGTAGGATGCGAGCTTCA
>CAYGZV010000055.1:0-16499 GCA_964354425.1 uncultured Rhodoplanes sp.
GTCATGTCCACGTCGCGCAGAAGACGAGCGATGCGCGCCAGAGCCTTGAGATGGTCGGCGCCGGCGTTCTCCGGCGCAAGCAGCAGAAAAATGAGATCGACGGGCTGCCCGTCCAGCGCCTCGAAGTCGATCGGGCGGTCGAGCCGCGCGAACAGCCCGAACAGCCGGTCGAGCTTGGGCAGCTTGCCGTGCGGAATGGCGATGCCGCTGCCGATCGCCGTCGAGCCGAGCCGCTCGCGCTGCATGAGCACGTCGAGGATTTCCCGCTCCGGGCGGCCCGTCAACTCGGCCGCGCGGGCTGCGATCTCCTGAAGCGCCTGCTTCTTGTTGTTGACCTTGAGCGCGGGAATGACCGCCTGCGGCGCAACGAGGTCGTTCAACGGCATGGAACCGTCCGAATCAGGGGGGAGGGGAGGCTTGTGCGCCGCACAGTCGCAATGGCGGCGGACGATACGGACGCCTCCCAGAGCCGTCAATAGGGGGCGGCGTTCGCCTCGCCCGTTCCCGTTTAGAATTCAGTTAAGCACGTTCCCGGGGGCTCGTCATAGGGATTCGCGCGCTTATGAACGCCTCTCAAGGGTGGTGGCTGCGGCGCTCTGTTCGGTGGGCCGCGCGACGCGCGCCGAGGTCTCCAAGCGATCGTCCGCGTCAGCGCGCAAGCGCGAGCCGATCCTTGATGAGCAGGTCGCGCACGGCCTCGGCCGCCATCGGCTCGCCGAACGGATTTCCTTGCACATATTCGCAGCCGAGCTGGTGGAGTTCGACCGCATCGGATTCCGTTTCCGCGCCTTCCGCCACCACCTCCATGCCGAGATCGTGGGCAAGCCCGATGATGGAGCGCAGGACGACGGGCCGCGAGCCCTTCGCCGTCGTTCGCACGAACGACTTGTCGATCTTGATCATGTCGAAGGGGAAGCGTTGCAGGTAGGCGAGCGAGGAATGCCCGGTGCCGAATTCGTCCAGCGTGAGCCCTGCGCCGAGTTCTCTCAGCCGCGGAAGGATCTGTGCGGCGAGCTCGGGATTCTCCATCACCAGGGTCTCGGTCAGTTCGAGCTTGAGGCTGCCGCGGACCAGGCCGGATCGCGTCAGCACCGTGCGCAAGTCCTGGATCAGGTCGTGGCGCAACACCTGCCGCGACGACACATGCACGCTGGCGAAGAGCGGGATGCGCGCCGGGTTCGCGCGTTGCCAGATCGCGAGCTGGCGCGCCGTGCGTTCGAGCACGAACAGGCCGAGGTCGGAGATGAGGCCGATCTCCTCCGCGATCGAAACGAATTCGAACGGCGACAGGCGTCCCATTTTCGGGTGATCCCAGCGCGCGAGCGCCTCGAAGCCGCCGACCGAGCGATCCTCCAGGCGCAAGATCGGCTGATAGAGAACGGTGATCTCCTCGCGTTCGAGCGCACGGCGCAGCTCGGATTCAAGCGCGAGCTGGTCGGTCTTGCGCGCGCGCATCGCCGGCTTGAACACCTCGATGCGGTCGCCGCCGATGCGCTTGCCATGGAACATGGCGAGCTCGGCGTCCTTCAGCAGGTCCTCGCCGCGCTGCGGCTGGCCGTCCGACAGCGCAAGCCCGATGGACGCGGTGAGATTGATCTCGCGCTCGCCGAATGTGATCGGGCCGTTGATTGCTTTGCGCATCGTCTCGGCGAACGCGATGATCCGGCCGGCCTCCTTCTCCGATACGAGAATCAGGCCGAACGTCTCGCCGGACAGCCGCGCCAGCGTGTCCTGCGGCTTGAGCAGGCGCGCAAGCCGGCGGGCGAGCGTGAGCAGGATCGAATCGCCGACCGCCATGCCGACCGAATCGTTGACCTGCTGGAAACGATCGAGATCGATCACCATCACCGTCGGCCGAACGCCGTTATGGGCTCTCGCGAAGCCCAGCACGGCCTCGAGCCGGTCGAGCAGCAGCTGGCGGTTCGGCAGGCCGGTCAGATTGTCGTGCACCGCATCGTGCAACAGCCGTTCTTCGGCGATCTTGAACCCGGTCACATCGGTCAGCGTGCCGACCAGGCGCACCACCTCGCCATCCGATCCGACCACCGGCCGGGCCTTGAGCTCGAACCACAGAAAGTGCCCGTCGGCGCCGCGCAGGCGGAAGTCGAGGACGAGACGGCCCCGCCGCTGCTCGATGACCCGGTCGAGCGCCGTGCGGAAGCGGTCGCGGTCCATCGGATGCAGCACGTCGAGCCACTGCGCCGCTGGTCCCTCGAGCGTTCCGCGCGCGAGCCCCAGCGCGTGTTCGGTCTCCGGGCTCGTGAACACCTTGTCGGCGGCGACGTCCCAATCCCAGATCAGGTCGCCAGCGCCGGTCAGCGCCAGCGCGCGCCGCTCCATGTCGGAGACGATGCCCTGCGTCACGCCCCCGGCGAAGGCATGCTGCATCACCGTGAACCCGATCAGCATGACGATCAGCACAAGGCCGCCGAGCAGCGCAGGGCCGACAATGTCGTTGGTCACCGCGCCGGTCACCGTCATGCCGGCCGCGAGCACCCATATGAGGAACAGAAACCAGGTCGGGATCAGGAGCACGGCGCGATCGGAACCGCGGGTGGAAAGAAACACCACGAGGCCGAACCCGGCCGCCGCGACCAGCAGCAGCGAGAGCCGGGCGATCCCCGACGCGATCGGCGGATCGTACAGCGCGACGGCGACGAGCGCGGCGAGCGCGATGATCCATCCGATCGCCACATGCGCGTAGCGCACATGCCAGCGGCTGAGATTGAGATAGGCGAACAGGAACACGACGAGGGTCGCGGCGAGGATCGCCTCGGCGCAGGCGCGCCAGATGCGCTCGGCCCCCGCCGACATGTCGAAGATCTTCGCCCAGAAACCGAAATCCACGCCGATATCGATCAGCACCGCCCAGGCGAGCGCCGCCGCGGCGGGAAACATCACGCTGCCCTTGACCACGAACAGGATGGTCAGGAACAGCGCGAGCAGGCCGGCGATCCCGATGACGATGCCGTGGTAGAGCGTGAAGCTGTTGATCTTGTCCTTGTAGGCCTCCGGTTCCCACAAATAGATGTGCGGCAGGCGGTTGGTGCGCAGCTCCATCACGAACGTGACCACGGCGCCCGGATCGAGCGTGACGCGGAAAATGTCGGCGGTCGCGCTGTCCTGGCGCTCGGGCCGGTCGCCGGCGCTCGGCGTGATGGTCGCCACCCGGGAGAGCCCGAGGTCCGGCCAAATCAGCCCCGAGCCGACCATCTGGTAGTGCGGCACGACGATCAGGCGATCGAGCTGCTCGTCGCTCGGATTGGCGAGGGCGAAGACGAGCCAATTGTTGCCCCCCTCGCGCGCGCGCACTTCGATTCTGCGGACGATGCCGTCGGGCCCGGGCGCGGTCGACACCTGCACGCGGTCGCCCTCGGTCTGCTGCCGCTCGACCGCTTCGGTGAGGTCGATCGCCGGCGCGTCGCGGCGGACATTGACCGCCTGCACGGCCTGCGCGGCGGTCGCCGCCCCGAAAACGAGGAGCAGCACCGCTGCTGCGAATGTGGCGCGCCTCAAGCCTAGACCTCCAGCCTGGCGCCCCCGCCGGCCGAGCGAGCGGTAAATCGACCTTATGGCGACAAGATGCTCCATCTCCGGTCAGATCGTCAGCACGATCTTGCCGATATGCGCGCTCGATTCCATCCGCGCATGCGCATCCGCCGCCGCCGCGAGCGGGAAGGTCCGGTCCATGACCGGCCGCACGCGGCCCGCCGCGATCAGCGGCCACAACTTTTCTTCGACCGCGCGCGCGATCGCCGCCTTGTCGGCCACCGAACGGGAGCGCAGCGTCGAGCCGGTATGGTGCAGGCGTTTGAGCAGAATGCGGCGAAAATCGACGCTTGCCCGCGGCGAGCCTTGAAAGCCGATCTGCACGATGCGGCCCTCGACGGCCGCAGCTTCGTAATTGCGTTCGATATAGTCGCCGCCCACCATGTCGAGGATGACATCGGCGCCGCGCCCGTCGGTCGCGCTCTTGGTGGCCGCAACGAAGTCCTCCGACTTGTAGTCGACGGCGAGGTCGGCGCCGAGGGCGCGGCAGGCGGCGCATTTCTCGGCCGAGCCGGCCGTCGTGATCACCCGCGCGCCGAACGCCTTGGCGAGCTGGATCGCCGTCGTTCCGATGCCGGAACTGCCGCCATGCACCAGGAGCGTTTCGCCGCTTTTCAGCCCGCCACGCTCGAACACATTGTGCCAGACGGTGAAGAACGTCTCCGGAACGGCGGCGGCTTCGACGGCAGTGAGGTTTGTCGGGAAGGGCAGCGCGTGGATCTCGTGCGAGAGGCAGTATTCGGCGTAGCCTCCGCCGATCACGAGCGCGGCGACACGGTCGCCCTCGCGCCAGCGTTGGACGCCCGCGCCGCACGCCGCCACCCGTCCCGCGATTTCCAGGCCGGGGATGTCGGGCGCGCCCTTGGGCGGCGGATAGAGGCCCTGCCGCTGCATCACGTCCGGCCGGTTGACGCCGGCGGCCTCGACGGCGACCAGGATTTCGCCGGGTCCGGGCGTCGGAACCGGCCGCTCTTCGGCGACGAGAACCTCCGGGCCGCCAGGCGCGCGAATGCCTATGGCGGTCATGCGGGCCGGAATGGGGGTCATCGGACGGTCCTGATGGATGCGGGTCGCTTGTCTTAGCGCATCGTGCGGTGTGCTCAAAACCCGGCGGCGGCGAAGGTGACGACCGGCGCGCCGGAGGCTAGGTTCACCGCCACCCGCAGGAGGAGCGCCATGCCCGCGACGGACGAAGACGACCGGCCGAAAAAGAAGGTCGCACATGAGATCGGCCAGGATCTCGCTTTGCTGTCGGTCGAGGAGCTTGCCGACCGGATCGCGCTGCTGCGCGAGGAGATCGGCCGGCTTGACGAGGCGTTGGCCAGGAAACGCGCCTCGCGCTCGGCCGCCGACCAGTTTTTCAAGCGATGACAATGGCTTGCTGCCTGGCGCGAGCGTAAAGCCCTTTCCCGCGGGCTTAGGACGACGTTAAGCTTTCTCGATTACTACTCGACCGTCCGTCCATTGGTTGGACGTGAGTGGCTCCCGTCCACTCTGTTGACGCCTCCCTGTTAACACTTCTAAGCCGCCGGCGACGGCGGCTTTTTTTTGCCGCACAACTCTCGGCTGCGGCGGAAACTATGTATTCAAGTTCCTATTGCCGCGCTGGACTCCCGTCGATGGCGCGAGTCATAATTTGCCTGCACGAAGGGGTCGCCATGGCCGGCAGCATGAGTAGTGAAGGGGGCCTCGTCGCGTTCGGCGAGCGGCTCGCGGCGTCGGAAGCCTTTTCGGCGCTTTTCCGCGACGGCATGAAGCTCGTCGAACAGACCGCGGCCTATCTCGACGGGCCGGGGCGCCAGGAATCGAAAAAGCTCGCGCGTTCGGCGGCGCTGTCCTATGCGACCGAGAGCATGCGCCTCACGACGCGGCTGATGCAGCTCGCCTCGTGGCTACTCCTGCATCGCGCGGTCAACGAAGGCGAGATGTCGCTTGCCCAGGCGAACAAGGAGAAGACGCGGGTCAGGCTCGGCGAGCCGGACATCGCCGATGAAGAGGTGCTCGGCATCCTGCCGGAGCAACTGGTGGATCTGATCCTGCGAACGTCGCGGCTGCAATCGCAAGTGCGACGGCTCGATGCGACGATCCATGCGCCCGCCCCCGGGGGCGCCGCGCGGGCAAATCCGCTCGACCGGCAGATCGGCCTGCTCAAAGCTGCATTCGAGCGCCGCGAGCATCCGTAGGCGAGACCGTCTCGCCTATTTCAGGCCGAGCCCGGAGAATTTCTTCTGGAAGCGCGAAACGCGACCGCCGCGGTCGAGGAGCTGCTGCGTCCCGCCGGTCCACGCGGGATGCGACTTGGGATCGATGTCGAGCCGCAAGGTGTCGCCCGGGCTGCCCCAGGTTGTGCGGGTCTCGAACTCGGCGCCGTCCGTCATGACGACCTTAATCGTGTGATATTGGGGGTGGATGTCGGATTTCATGGTCTTGGCCGTTGGTGCGCTGTTGGCTGGATTCCGCGTGCTGATAGCTTATACGCGCCGATCAGACAAGCGTTCGGCGGAAACGCCGGCGTAACCCGCTCGTCCGCGTAGCCTGGAACCCGAGACTGCGGCGAGCGGTTCCTTCCGCACCAGTGGGAATGCAAACGGGCGCGCGCCGGTTTCGAGCGACCGCGGCCGCCGTAGTTCGGCGCAGGGCTGTGGAGGTATCGATGTTGAAATGGGCCGTCATTCTACTGGTCGTCTCCGTCATTGCCGGCGCGCTCGGATTTTCCGGCATCGCCGCGGGCGCGCGGAAGATTGCGCTGATCCTGTTCGGGGTTTTTTTGGCCTTGGCCATCATTGTCGTTCTGCTTGCCTGGGCGGCGGGCGAGCTGATCTTCTGAGGCGCGGTCGCCGTGCGCGAGCGCGATCCGCCGGCGAACGGCCACGGGTCGGACGCGCGGCCGGGTTGACCTTTCGCCCTCGCCGAGGGAACACCATTCCGTCGCTTCACGGGCGCCGCCGCCAGAGGGTGGTTGTATCGCGCCGCCGCGAGGGGCATTCTCCGCCGGCCGCGGATCGCGCATCGGCGATCGGAGACGATCATCCATGAATTTTGTTGACGGCAGGGGGCGGGGGCCCGAGGCGGACGCGTTCGACCGGGGAGAGCCGGACGGAACGCGTCGGCGCAGCGTGCGGCCTCTTTTTGCGATGATGCCTTTCATCGCACGCTACCGTGCGCGCGCGGCCGGCGCCCTGCTCGCAATCGTGGTCGCCTCGCTCGCCACCCTCGCGATCCCGGTCGCCGTGAGGCGCATGATCGATTTCGGCTTCACCGAAGAGCGCATCGGACTCATCGATCAATATTTCATGGTGCTGATCGCGGTGGCCGCCGTTCTCGCGGCGGCGAGCGCGCTGCGCTACTACCTCGTCACGACCATCGGCGAGCGGGTGGTGGCCGATCTGCGCGCGAGCGTGTTCGACCATCTGACCGGCCTGTCGGCCACCTTCTTCGACAACGCGCGCAGCGGCGAACTCGTTTCGCGCCTGACCGCCGATACGACGCAGATCAAGATCGCGGTCGGAACGTCGATATCGGTCGCGCTGCGCAATCTCGTGCTGTTTCTCGGCTCGGCGGTGATGATGGTGGTCACGAGCCCGCGGCTTTCCTTCTTCGTGATCGCCGCGATCCCGGTGATCGTGCTGCCGCTCGTCGGCTTCGGCCGCCTGGTGCGCCGCCGCTCCCGCACCGCGCAGGATACGCTGGCCGACGCCTCCGCCTACGCCGCCGAACTGATCGGGTCGATGCGCATTCTGCAGGCGTTCACGAACGAAAGGCTGGCGACCCGCCGCTTTTCCGGGGCGGTCGAGCGCGCCTATTCCGCCGCGCTCGAATCCACCCGCGCGCGCGCCTGGCTCACCGCGGTCGTGATCTTCCTCGTCTTTGCGAGCGTGGTCGTCATCCTCTGGGTGGGCGCGCAGGACGTGGTCGACCAGCGGATCACGGCGGGCCGGCTCAGCCAGTTCGTCCTCTACGCCGTGTTCGCGGCGGGCGCGCTCGGCGAGCTGTCGCAGATGTTCGGCGAGATTTCGCAAGCCGCAGGCGCCGCCGAGCGCTTGACCGAGGTGCTCGCCGTCCAGCCGATGATCACTGCGCCGCCGCATCCGGCGCCGCTGCCCGCGCGCGCGCAGGGCGAGGTCGCCTTCGAGCGCGTGCGCTTCGCCTATCCGACGCGGCGGGAAAGCGTGGCGCTCGACGACGTCTCGTTCCGCATCCGGCGCGGCGAGAAAGTGGCCATTGTGGGGCCCTCGGGCGCGGGGAAGAGCACGATCTTCCATCTCATCCTGCGCTTCTACGACCCGGACGCGGGCGACGTGACGTTCGACGGCGTGCGCCTCACCGATGTCGATCCGCGCGAACTGCGCGCGCATATCGCGCTGGTGCCGCAGGACGCCATGGTGTTCGCGGCGAGCGTTGCGGAAAACATCCGCTTCGGCCGGCCGGACGCGTCCGAGGCCGATGTGCGGCGAGCCGCCGAGCTCGCCGCGGCTTCCGAATTCATCGCGCGCTTGCCGCAGGGCCTGGACACGCCCGTCGGCGAGCGCGGCATCATGCTGTCGGGCGGCGAGCGGCAGCGCATTGCGATTGCGCGCGCGATCCTGCGCCGGGCTCCGCTGCTGCTGCTCGACGAGGCGACCTCCTCGCTCGACGCCGAGAACGAGACGCTGGTGCAGGCGGCCCTTGCGCATTTGATGCAGGGGCGCACGACGCTCGTGATCGCCCACCGGCTCGCGACCGTGCTCTCGTGCGACCGCATTCTCGTGCTCGATCGCGGACGCATCGTGGAGGAAGGCACGCATGACGCGCTCGTGCAGCGGGGCGGCCTCTATGCCCGGCTCGCCCGGCTGCAGTTCGACACGCCAGCGGCGGCGGAGTGACCCCGGCGCGCCGCGAGCGGGACGCGCGGCCGCATCAGCGCGAGAAAATCCAGAACAGGAGGCTGAGCGCGATGCTCGCCAGAATGCTCGTCGTGATCGGGATGTAAAGCGAGCCGCGTTCGCCCTGGATGGCGATGTCGCCCGGCAGGCGACCGAGGCCGAGCCGCGTCAGCCACGGCCAGAGCAGGCCGATCGCGACGATCGCCAGGCCGATGATGATGAGCGTGCGTCCCATCGTTCCGTTCCTTGCCGGACCAGATGGGGAGGCGAGACTGCGTCACCAATAGGCGGCGTCGGCCGGGCTGTTCGGCCGCCAGCACATCATGAGGATAGGGGATTGCGAGTGCGGGTTGACGTCCTCGCCGCCGACGAAGAAGCCATGCTTCTCGTAAAACCGGATCGCCCGCACATTGTCCTTGTTGACGTGCAGATCGATCCCGTGCGGGGCGATCGTTTTTGCCTCGTCGACCAGCGCCGCCGCGACCGTCGAGCCCCACACCTCCGGCGCGACCACGATCTGGTCGAGATAGCCGCTCTCCTCGATGGTGACGAAGCCGACCAGCTTGCCGTCGGTCTCGGCGACGGTGATCGCCGACATCGGAACGAGTTCCCGCCGCCAGCGCTCCCGCCACCACGGGACGCGACCGGTGAAGTCAAAGCCCGGATAGGCCACCTGCCAGGTCCGCCGCCATAGCTCGATCGCGGCGTCCTCGTCGTCTCTTTGGTAGTGGCGAACGGTGAAGTGTTTGAGCATGCGCCCCCCGGGCATCGCATGATCACCGCTCGCCGCCGGCGCGGCAAGCCCCCCGGTCGGCGTTCCGCGCGATTCGCCCCACGTCGTCATTCACCGCTCGGTGAGCTTCAGCTCGAGGCGACGGTTGCGCTGGAACGATTCCTCGGTCCGATCGGGGTCGAGCGGCTGATATTCGCCGAAGCCGGCGGCAACCAGCCGCTGCGGCGAGACGCCCTTGCTGACGAGATACTGCACGACCGAAATCGCGCGCCCGGCGGACAGCGCCCAGTTGGAGGGGAACTGCGGGCTGGCGATCGGGCGGATGTCGGTATGGCCGTCCACCCGCAGCACCCAGGAGATGTCCGGCGGGATGCGTTTTTCCAGATCGACCAGGGCCGCTGCGAGCTTGTCGAGCTCGTCGCGGCCCTCCTGCCGCAGCTGCGCCTGGCCGGTGTCGAAAAAGATTTCCGACTGGAATACGAAACGGTCGCCGACGATGCGGATGTCGGGACGGTTGCCGAGAATCGTGCGCAGGCGGCCGAAGAAATCCGAGCGGTAGCGCGCCAGTTCCTGCACGCGCTGCGCCAGCGCAACATTGAGCCTCTGGCCGAGATCGGCGATGCGCGTCTGCGAGTCCTTGTCTTTGCTCTCCGCGGCCTGCAGCGCCGATTCGAGCGCGGTGAGCTGGCGGCGCAGCGCCGATATCTGCTGATTGAGCAATTCGACCTGGGCGAGCGCACGCGCGGTAACCCGTTTCTCCGCGTCGAGCGCGCCGCTCAGCTCGGTCACCTTGCCCTGGGCGGCGCCGAGTTGATCCTGCAGGCCGCCCGGCCCGGCCCCGGCCTTGAGCCGCTCGCGCTCGCTCTCCGCGCCGGCGAGGCTCGCTTGCAGACGGGCGATGTCCTCTTCCAGATTGGTCTTGCCGACTTTCTCCAGAGACAACAGCTCGGTGAGCTGGAGGATTTGCGCATTGAGGCGCGCGAGCGCGGTGTCCTTGCCCGCGACCTCCTGCGACAGGAAGAACTGCACGACGACGAAGACAGTGAGCAGGAAAATGATACCGAGTACGAGCGTCGACAGCGCGTCCACGAAGCCCGGCCAGTAATCGACGCCGCGGTCGCGCCGGGAGCGGGCGAGCGCCATCTCACGTCTCCGCGCGTTCGCGCGCAAGGACTTCCAGCAGCCGGCGGACCTCGCGCTGCTGGTCCGCCTGGCCCTCGACCCAGTCGCGCAGCATCTGCTGCTCGGTCCGCATGTGCTTCACGAGCCCCTGGATCGCCTCGGCGAGATTGGCCATGGCGTTGGTCGCCGCCTTGTTCGAGCCGACCTCGCCGACTGCGTCGCGCAACCGGTCGAGCGCGAGACGCACCTCGCTCCCCATCGCTCCCGCGCCCTGGGCCGGCCGCAGCTCCACGCCGCGGTCGCGCACCGTGGTCGCGAGCCAGTCCTCGAGCTCGGTGTAGAAGCGGTTCTGCGCCTGGCTCGTCTGCAGATCGAGAAAGCCGAGCACGAGCGAGCCGGCCAAGCCGAACAGGGACGAGGAGAACGAAATACCCATGCCGCCGAGCGGGGCGGCAAGGCCCTCCTTGAGGGCGTCGAGCATGGCGCTGGCGTCGCCGCCGACGCGCAATCCTTCGATGACCTTGCTGACCGAGCCGACCGTCTCGATCAGGCCCCAGAAGGTGCCGAGCAGGCCGAGAAAGACGAGCAGCCCGGTCATGTAGCGCGAGGTGTCGCGCGCCTCATCGAGGCGGTTCGCAATCGAATCGAGGATGCCGCGCATGGCCGGCGTCGACAGCGACATGCCGCCCATGCGGTCGCCGAGGATGACGGCCATGGGCGCGAGCAAGGAGGGCGGGCGCTCGATCGCGAGGCCGGGATCGGCAAGCCGAAACCCGTTCACCCAGGCGACTTCCGGAAACAGCCGGAGCACCTGGCGGAACGACAGGATAATGCCGATCGCAAGCACGCCGATGATCAGTCCGTTCAAGCCGGGATTGGCGAGGAACGCCGCCCAGATCTGGCGGTGCAGGATGACGACCAGAAGGCCGCCGAGCACCAGGAAGACCAGCATCCGGAACAGGTAGATGCGGGGCGAGGAGACCTGGAACGGGTCGATGTCGCGTTCGGACTGCATGGATCGAGCTTCCGCGGAATCAGGTTCGACGAGGACAGCATTGCGACCAATATGCCACAGCCAAACCACACAATTGGAGCGTTTTCATTGCGGCCGAGGGCCGTTTGAACGTTATTGTGTTGATGCTCCGCCGGCTGCCTTGTCGCGACCGCCGCTCGGCCGCAATGTCGCTGCAATTGTCGGCGGAAACACGGCTCGCACCCCGCTGGGCAGTCGCCCTGCGAGTACTTAGGCCGGAGTGCTTTCCGCATGACCGTCGACTCGGCCGGTTCGAGACTCCCCGCGTCCTCGGCCGATCGGCCGAGCGAACTCCGGCGCGCGCCGGCGGCAGTCGCGGCCGCGGTCGTCGCCGCCGGCTCCGCCGCGATGATCGTCGGCGCCTATGTTTTTCAGCACGTGCTGGACATCCCGCCTTGCCCGCTCTGCCTGGAGCAGCGTATCCCGCATTACATCGCGGCGCCGCTTGCGCTGATCGTGCTGGCGATGGCGGCGAAGGGCGCGCCCCGCATGCTGGTGGCGGCGGGATTAGCGGCGCTCGCGCTGGCGCTGCTGACGACCGCCGGCATCGGCCTCTACCATTCAGGCGTCGAGTGGAAATGGTGGCCGGGTCCCGCCGACTGCACGGGCGCGATCGCGAGCTTCGGAACGGCGGGAGGAAACCTCCTCAAGCAGATGCAGACGGCCGTGGTCGTGCGCTGCGACGACGTTCAGTGGCGCTTCGCGGGTCTGTCGCTCGCCGGCTACAACGCGCTGTTCTCGTTCGCGCTCGCCGTGATCGCCGGCTGGGGCCTCGTGCGAACGATCAAACGGTCGCAATGACCGCAGACGCGCGGCGCGCTTGTCCGCATCCGAGCGGTCTACGCGCGCCGCACGGCCGCGTCGGCGGGCGAGCGCGCGTTGCTTTACGCGTGCGGCTCCACCGGGCGGCCGGGCGTCGCCGCGAGACGCTTGTGGACGTGCACCATCAAGGCGGTCGCAAACAGAGGCGTCGCGAGATTGACGATCGGGATCAGCACGAAAGCGGCGATGAGCAGGCCCGCCGAGAAGATCTCCCATCGGCGGGTGCGCCACAGCGCCTTGGCGGCATGGATCGGGTGCAAGCGCAGCGCCGCGATGAGGAAATACTCGCGGCCGAGCAGATAAGCGGTCGCGAGGAAGAAGATGACGGCGCCCAGCCCGGCGATCAGCAGGAAGGGCAGGCAGCACAGATAGATCGCGACGGCGAGCAGCGCGGTCTTGATCGCCTCGATGAGCGCGTAGCCGAGCGGGACGGGAACGCCCGGCGGATCATTCGGATAATAGGTGCGTTCGACTTGGCCGGCGATGTCGTCGGCGAAGAAGCCCGCCACCAAAGAGGTGACCGCAGGCATGAGGAAGATCGCGCCGACGAACAGGCCGAGCCCGAGCGCGATCGCGATGATCCATCCGAGCACCGCGACCGGGCCGTGCGCGGAAGGGCCGATCGCCCCCTCCATCCAGGTGAGGCCTTCGCCGCCGAGCCAGCTCAGCAGCCCGTACAGACCGAACGCGATCAGCACCACGAGCAGGAGCGCAAGCCCGGTCGATTTGAACAGCACGACGCGGAACGGCGGCGACATCATTTGCGACAACGCTTTGTATGCGGCTTGGAGCATCGGGACCTCGCGCGGCTTCCGGCGCATGACGTAGCGGTCCGCGCGACCCGCGGCAAGCGCGGGCGCGGCGCAAGACGCGGCGCAAGGCGAGGCGCAAGGCGAGGCGATCGCCTCATCCTGCATCCGCCCGACGCCGGCGTGATTTGCGGAGGCGGCGTCGTTGGGGCAAGTTGCCGCCGTCACGGAGGGCCGTCTCTCTCATGCCGCCATTGAACCGCCGTTCCTTTCTTGCCGGCGCAGCAATGCTCGCCTCCGCGCCCACAATGACGTCGGCGCAGGGCGTGGGCGATGTCGACATCGTGGTGATCGGCGCGGGCGCCGCCGGCATCGCCGCCGCGCGTCGCGTGCTTGCCGCGAAACGCAGTGTCGTCGTGATCGAGGCGTCCGATCGACTCGGCGGGCGCTGCGTCACCGACACGCGGCTGTTCGGCGCTCCGGTCGATCTCGGCGCCCATTGGATTCACACGCCGGACATCAATCCCCTGCTGAAGCTCGCGCCAACGACCGGTCTCGACGTCTATCCAGCGCCGCCCGGGCAGAAGATTCGCATCGGCCGACGCTATGCGCGCGAGAGCGAAGCCGAGGACTTCCTCTCGGTGCTGGTGCGGGCCAACCGGGCGATCAGCGACGCCGCGCGCGGCAAGACCGACATGTCCTGCGCGCAGGCGCTGCCGAAGGACCTCGGAGAATGGCGCAGCACCGTCGAGTTCGTGCTTGGACCCTTCAGCTGCGGCAAGGATTTGAGCGAGGTCTCCGCGGTCGACTTTTCCCGGTCGATGGAGCGCGACAAGGATGCATTCTGCCGGCAGGGTTTCGGCACGCTGCTCGCCCGGCTTGCGGACGGCCTGCCGGTCCGACTCTCGACCCCGGTGAAACGGATCGAGACCTGGCAGCGCGGCCGGGTCACAGTCGAGACGGCGCGCGGAACGGTGGTCGGGCGGGCCGCGATCGTCACCGCGTCGACCAACATCCTTGCGGCGGAAAAGATCAGGTTCGATCCCGAACTGCCGAAGCGGTATGTCGACGCCGCCAGTCGGCTGCGGCTCGGCAGCTACGACCATGTGATTCTCGAGATGACGGGCGCTCCGTTCGGCCCGCAAGGCGACGAACTAATATACGAGAAATCGGATAGTCCGCGCACCGCCGCGATGCTCGCCAATGTCGCGGGCACGCAGCTCTGCATGGTCGAGGTCGCCGGCCGGTTCGGTCGCGATCTGGCGGGCAAGGGCGAGCAGGCGATGGTGGAGTTCGCGCTGGATTGGGTCGGCAATCTTTACGGCGCGGAGATCAGGCGCTCGGTGCAGAAAGTCTATGCGACGCGCTGGAACGAGGAGCCGTTCGTGCTCGGCGCGTTTTCGGCGGCGTCGCCGGGCGGCCAGTCCGCGCGCGCCGCTTTGATGGAGCCGATCCGCGATCGCATCTGGTTTGCCGGCGAAGCGGTGCACGAAACCCTGTGGGGCACGGTCGGCGGGGCGTGGCTGTCTGGCGAACGCGCGGCGGACGCGGCGATGCGCAAGCTCGGCTTCATCACGACGCCGCGCGAACCGGTGGAGGCGCGCCCGTCGGCTTCGTCGCCGTCGCGCTCGCAGCGGGCGCGAAGTCCGGACCTTCAGCCGCGCATCCCGCAAATCATGAAGCCCGAGCGGTATTAGAGCAGGTCTCGCTCGGGCTAATCCGCATTCCTCGCGCGATCAGGTTCCGACGCACAGCGGCGCGTGTAGCTTGGCGAGGGTCGCGAGCACCGAGAGCGCGGTGATCCGCCCGGTGCGCGGGTTTTCCGAGGGAATGTTCTCGATCGACATCGAGAAGCGCGCCGAATCGGAGTCGACCTCAATCGCGTGGCAGTTGCGGGTGGCGGACGGATCGGCCCAGATTTCGATCATGGTTCGGTCGGGGCCGATGCCCGCGAGCGAGAGCGCGGCGACCACGTTGACATTGGCGGGAAACCCGGCGGCCGCCTCGCGCGCCGTACCGGCGAACACCAGCTTCGGCTCGGTCAGCCCCTCGACCGAGATGTCGTTGTCGACGAGATAGGGGGCGCCCGCGAGGCCCTGCGGCGGCTTGCGCGTGACCATGCGGACCGCGTGGATGACGCCCTGCGCCGCCGCGGTGACCGCGTCGAGGCCGATCAGCGCGCCGGTCGGTACGATGATCTGGCCGCCTTTGTGCTCGGCGAGCTCGATCAGATCGGGATGCGACAGAAGCGCGCCGGCGCTCAGCACGACGACGCGCTTGCGCGCCGACAACATCGGCAGGCAAACGTCCTGCAGCATGGCGGCGGGGGCGCATTCGACGAGAAGGTCGGCATGCGACGGCATCGCCTCGAGCTTGACGATCGGGCAGGCGATCCCCTCCTGATCGAGCCAGGCGCGCGCCTTGAGATGATCGCGCGCGGCCACGCCGGCGAGTTCGATCCCGGGCATGCCCTTGGCGAGCGCGCGCACCAGCGTTCGGCCGACGGCGCCGAGTCCTGCGATCCCAACCCGTGTCGGCGTCATGCCGGCTGCCCCGCGGTCCCGGTTCCGGCGCCGGCGCATGCGGCCCGCGCAAATCTTGAACAAATCCGTTCATAACCCAACTCTGGAGGCAGACAAGGAGAAAGCAATGGCCAAGTTCGTCCTTCGGGCGGTTGCATCCGCCCTATTCGGCCTTGCCGGGCTGACCGCGACGCTCGCGCAAGACTTCCCGACACGGCCGATGACCATGGTCATCCCGTTCGCGGCCGGCGGCCCGACCGACGTGCTCGGGCGCGTCGTCGCCGCGCGCCTGTCCGACATTCTCGGCCAGCAGGTGGTGATGGAAAATGCCGGCGGTGCCGGGGGAATGAACGGCTCGAACCGGGTCGCCAATTCCCCACCCGATGGCTACACGTTCGTTCTCGGCACGGTGGGCACGCATGCGCAGGGCCAGACCCTGTACAAGAAGCCGCTTTATAACGCGCTCACCGATTTCACGCCGGTGGCGCTGCTCGCCGAGGTGCCGATCCTGCTTGTCGTCCGCAAGGATCTCCCGCCGAAGGATTTCAAGGAATTCGTCGCCTACGCCAAGGCGAACCAGGCGAAGATGCAGTTCGGCTCGGCAGGCGCCGGCTCGGCGACGCATCTCGGCTGCGTGTTGCTCAACCACGTGCTCGGGATCGACGTCACCCATGTTCCCTACCGCGGCACCGGGCCGGCCATGCAGGACCTTCAGGGCGGCCGCATCGACTATCTCTGCGAGATCATCACGACGGCGAAGCCGCAGGTCGACGGCGACGCCGTGCGTGCGCTTGCGATCTTCGACACCAAGCGCTCGCCCGCGTTGCCCGATCTGCCGACCGCGCTGGAACAGGGCACCCCCGATCTCGTCGCCTATACCTGGAACGCGATCTTCCTGCCGAAGAACGCGCCGGAGGCGATCTTGAGCAAGCTCAACGTCGCGGCCCGCGAAGCGATGAAATCGCCGCAGGTGCGCGAACGTCTGGCAAGTCTCGGCGCCGAGGTCGTTTCCGAGGACCGGATGACGCCGGAACACTTGCGGAAGTTCGTGGAAGCCGAGATCGACAAATGGGCGGCGCCGATCAAGGCAAGCGGCGTCACCATCGA
>CAYGZV010000056.1:0-3406 GCA_964354425.1 uncultured Rhodoplanes sp.
TCCGGGCGATGCGGCCGACATTCTATGAGTTCTTTGCCGGGGGCGGGATGGCGCGCGCCGGGCTCGGTCCCGATTGGGATTGCCTGTTCGCCAACGACGTCGATCCGAAGAAGGCGGACGCCTACAAGGCGAACTGGGGCGACGCCGAGTTTCGCCTCGGCGACATCCATGCCCTGAGGGCGGCCGATCTGCCCGGCCATGCCGATCTCGCCTGGGCGTCCTTCCCCTGCCAGGACCTCTCGCTCGCCGGAAACGGACGCGGCCTCGACGGCGATCGCTCCGGCGCGTTTTGGGGGTTCCACGATCTTATGCTCGCGCTGAAGACTCGCGGGCGCGCCCCTAAGCTCCTCGTCTTGGAGAATGTCGGCGGCGCGGTCACATCGAAAGATGGACGCGACTTTGAGACTTTGTGCCGGGCGCTCAAGACCCTCGGCTATATCTACGGGGCGTTGATCATTGATGCGGTTCACTTCGTTCCGCAGTCTCGGCCGAGATTATTCATTGTCGCATTGAACGCGAAATATGATCGCCTCGCGCGCAGGTTCATCGACAGCCCGAACCCGCGCTGGACGACGGCCGCTCTCGAAGCAAATTTTACTCGCCTGCGGCCGGACCTGCGCGCCGCGTGGCGGTGGTGGCGGCTGCCGCCGCCGCCTCTCAGGAACGCCGGCTTGACGCAACTCATAATGGATGATCCCCCGGATGTGCGTTGGCACGCCAAGCGGGAGGCCGATCGTTTGTTCGCTATGATGTCGCCGATCAATCGCGCCAAAGTCGAATCGGCAAAGAGAGAAGGTCGGCGCATCGTCGGCACCATCTACAAGCGCACCCGGCGCGACGAAAACGGCGCCAAGGTGCAACGCGCCGAAGTTCGCTTCGACGATGTCTCGGGCTGCCTTCGCACGCCCGCCGGCGGATCAAGTCGGCAGACCGTGATCGTGGTCGAAGGAAGGTCGGTGCGAACGCGGTTGCTTTCGGCGAGAGAAGCCGCCCGGCTCATGGGATTGCCGGACTCCTATCAACTGCCGTCGAATTACAACGACGCGTATCATCTGGTCGGCGATGGGCTTGTTCTCCCGGTCGTGCGTCATCTTGCCGAACATCTATTGGAGCCGGTTTTGTCGGCTGCAACGCTGGCCGAAAGAGCGCTTGTCGCGGCCGAATGATGGACGCTCGACAAAAAAGCGCGCTCGAAGCGTTCGATGCTAAACATATTCACCTTTCAAAGGGCGCGCTCTCTTTCGCCCTCATCATCACGCATAACTTGAAAGCAAAGAAATTTCCGGTGGAGGCTGACGAATTTCGGACTGTCCAGGAAGGGCAGGTGGCAGGATTAGGAGGCGGCGCAGTTCGAAAGATTCTCAAAGAACACGGGATAGATCGCATTCTTTCGGACGAAGGAGGTCGAACTAGCCGTGGAAACATGGGGCGTTTGCGTGCTTACCTAACTGTCCTGAACGCGTTATGGCAAGAAGGCGCATTAGATCTTGACGAAGCGGAAAAGTATTGGGTTTCGCGCGTGCGCGCCTATTTTGATTCGCAACCATTTACATTCAAACTCGATCCCGCGAAATCATTGCGACACGCCGTTCGGCATTTGTTCGGACAAGCATCTACACGGCAGCGCGAAGTTAAGGGGACAATGTATGTTGGTGCGGTTATGCAGCACCTTGTCGGGGCTAAATTGGACACCGTCTCGAAGGAAAAGGTGGAGCATCACGGATTTTCCGTGGCGGACGCGCCCAGTAACCGATCCGGCGATTTTTTAATCGGCGATGCAGCCGTCCACGTTACCACCGCTCCGACCGAGGCCCTGATCCGCAAATGTCGGATCAATCTCGAAAGCGGGCTCCGGCCGATAATCGTCACCACCGAGGATGGACTCGGAGGCGCAAAGGCGCTCGCTAAACAAGCCGATCTGGAGGATCGACTCGACGTAATCGAAATTGAACAATTCATTGCGACTAATGTGTACGAATGGAGTAAGTTCGATCGCGAGCAACGGAAGATTTCGCTGCAGCTTTTGATAGAGCGCTACAACGAGATCGTTGCCGAATGCGAAAGCGACCCCAGCCTTCGAATTGAGGTTGATGCTTGATTGAAGATCAAGCAGTTCGCTCCGCCATCATGCGCGCGGTCAAGGGCCGCGACACGGGTCCGGAAAAAAAAGTGCGGCGGCTGCTCTCGGCGATCGCTCCCGGCTACCGGCTCAATCGCGCTGACATTCCCGGCAAGCCGGACCTTGCCTACATCGCGCGCAAGCAGGCGATCTTCGTCCATGGGTGCTTTTGGCATGGACATGACTGCGCCCGTGGGGCGCGGGCGCCGAAGGCCAACGCGACCTATTGGGCCGCCAAGATCGACCGCAATCGCGCCCGCGACCGGCTCGTGCGCGATCGTTTGAAGCGCGCGGGCTGGCGCGCGCTGGTGATTTGGGAATGCGAGCTGCGCAACATGGCCGCGGTCAGCCGAAAGTTGGAGCGCTTCCTGGAGCGGCTGTGACGGCGCGACCACCGCCGTCTTTCAGACCTTTCACAGCCCCTCGAACAAGGCCGTCGAGAGATAGCGCTCGGCGAAGGACGGCAGCACGACGACGATGTTCTTGCCGGCATATTCCGGGCGCGCGCCGACCTTGAGCGCGGCGGCGACCGCCGCCCCGGAGGAAATCCCGCCGGGGATGCCCTCGTAGCGGGCGAGCGCCCGCGCCGTCTCGAACGACGTCTGGTTGCTCACGGTGACCACCTCGTCGATCACGGATCGATCGAGCACGTCGGGCACGAAACCGGCCCCGATGCCCTGGATTTTGTGCGGTCCCGGCTTGCCCCCGGAGAGAACCGGGCTGTCCTCCGGCTCGACCGCAATGATGCGCAAGGACGGCTTGCGCGGCTTCAGCACCTGGCCGACGCCGGTGATCGTGCCGCCGGTGCCCACACCCGAGACGAAGGCGTCGATCGTTCCGTTCGTGTCGTTCCAGACTTCCTCGGCCGTCGTGCGGCGATGGATGTCCGGGTTCGCCGGGTTCTTGAATTGCTGGGGAATGACGGCGTTCGGCGTTTCGCGCGCGAGCTCGTCGGCTTTGGCGACCGCCCCGCTCATCCCCTGCGCGGCCGGGGTCAGCACCAGCTCGGCGCCGAGCAGGGCAAGCATTTTCCGCCGTTCCATCGACATCGAATCCGGCATGACCAGGATCAGCCGGTAGCCGCGCGCGGCGGCGACGAAGGCAAGCGCAATGCCGGTATTGCCCGAGGTGGGCTCGATCAGCACCGTGTCGGGGCCGACCCGGCCAGCCGCCTCCAGCGCGTCGATCATCGCCACGCCGATGCGGTCTTTCACGCTCCCGATCGGGTTGAAGAATTCGAGCTTGGCAAGGATATTGGCCTTGACCCCCTGCAATTGCGGCAGACGG
>CAYGZV010000056.1:3506-16415 GCA_964354425.1 uncultured Rhodoplanes sp.
AAATGCTTGGAGAGCTTCAGGCTCTGCGCCTGGTAGGTCGAGCCGATGCCCTGCCCATAGAGCTGATCCGGCCGCGCCAGCATGTGCTCGAAGACGAGGCGGCCGACCGTTTGCCCGTGCTCCAGAATGAACGGCACCTCGCGCGAGCGCACTTCCAGCACGGCGCGCGCCCCGCGCCCGCCGGCCCCGGCATAGCCGAAACCGGGGTCGAAGAAGCCGGCGTAATGGACGCGGAATTCGCCGACGAGCGGGTCGAACGGCACCATCTCGGCGGCGTAGTCGGGCGGCACCTGGACGGCCTGCTTGGAGGCGAGGATGTAGAACTCGTTCGGGTCGAGGATCAGCGTGCGTTTCTGGTTGGCGCGGATCGGCTCCCAGAACTCGCCGACCTCGTAGGCGTCGCGGCGGTCGACATCGATCACGCCGGTGTGGCGCTTGGCGCGATATCCGATCAACCCGTCCGGTCCGAACCCGGCCAGGTCGACGCCGACCGCGACGCCCTGATCGAGGTCGGCGCCGTCCTCGTCAACCAGTCGTTCGTGCGCATGCAAGTCCGCAAGCGCGTCGCCCAAGAGGACGGCGCGGCCCCGCTGGAAGCGCATCTGCGACAGGCGCGAGCCTTCGCGCACGAGTACCGGGAAGGTGCGCGGGCTGATCTCGAGATAGAGCGGGCCGCGATAGCCGGCTTCGATATGGTCGAAGGCGCGCGCGTGGTCGGCGATCACCCGCGTGAACACGTCGAGCCGGCCGGTCGAGCTTTTCGGATTGGCCGCGCCGGCGATGTCGGGCGGGAGCGCGAGGCTCTCCATCAGGGGGACGATGTAGACGCAGCCCGTCTCCAGCACCGCGCCGTCGCCCAGCGCGATCGCATGCAGTTTGAGGTCGTCGATTCGGTCTGCCACGGTCGCCCGCGGCCCAGGAAGGAAGCTCGCGCGCACGCGAAAGGCGACCTCGCCGAGACGCAAGTCGAGGCTCGCCGGCTGCGTCTGGTCCGGCGCGATCGGCGCGGCAGGGATGATCCCGCCCGATCCGATGAGCGCGAGGATCATGCGGTCGGGCAGGATGCCCCTATCGGCAGCGGCAAAGGCGAGCGGCACGGTCGGCTCCGGTGACAGCCCGATATACGCCATCCCGGCCGTCTAGCCGACCCTTGCCTTGACGGGAAGGCTCAGCGCCGCTAAGAGCCGCGTTATCCCGTGGTCATTTGAGCCGGCCGGCTTGCCGCCACGTAAAACAATGGTGCTAAAAGGCCGGGGACGCGCGCGCCCGGCCCTGGACTTTGTCCGGCCGGGTTTTTGTTTGGCGCGCACGCAGTCCGCGGAGTGGCGCCGGGCGAGCCGCCCGGCTGTGCGCCGCTCCGCTCCCGGAGGCCCTCATGTCCGCGTCAGAACGCCAGTACCACCCCGAAACGCGCCTCGTGCAGGCGGGCACGCTGCGCTCGCAATTCGGCGAGACATCCGAAGCGCTCTTTCTCACCCAGGGCTTCGTCTATGATAGCGCCGAGGAATGCGAGGAGCGCTTCGCGAGCGCGACGCCCGGCTTCCTCTATTCGCGCTTCTCCAATCCGACCGTCGCCATGTTCGAAAGCCGCATGGCCGCCTTCGAGGGCGCGGAAGCGGCGCGTGCGACCGCGACCGGCATGGCCGCGGTCACCGCCGCGCTGGTCGGCCAGGTGCGGGCGGGCGACCATGTCGTCGCCGCCAAGGCTTTGTTCGGCGCGTGCCGGTGGGTGGTGGAGGATTTCCTTCCGCGTTTCGGCGTCGAATCCACGCTCGTCAACGGGCTCGATCTCGACGCCTGGCGGCGCGCGGTGCGGCCGAACACCAAGGTGTTCTTCCTCGAAAGCCCGACCAATCCGACGCTCGACGTGATCGACATCGCGTCGGTTGCGACGATCGCGCGCGAGGCCGGCGCCCGGCTCGTCGTCGACAATGTGTTCGCGACGCCCCTGTGGCAGAGCCCGCTCGCGCTCGGCGCGGACTGCGTCGTCTATTCGGCGACCAAGCATATCGACGGCCAGGGCCGCTGCCTCGGCGGAATCATCCTCGCCTCGGAGCCGTTCATCCAGGAGCACATCCACATGCTGCTGCGGCAGACCGGGCCGTCGATGTCGCCCTTCAATGCGTGGGTGCTGCTGAAGGGGCTCGAGACCCTGCATCTGCGCGTGCGCCGGCAGACCGACACGGCGGGGACCGTAGCGGACGCGCTCGCGGGCCA
Organism: uncultured Rhodoplanes sp.; assembly: GCA_964354425.1. Classification (GTDB taxonomy): domain Bacteria; phylum Pseudomonadota; class Alphaproteobacteria; order Rhizobiales; family Xanthobacteraceae; genus Rhodoplanes. The sequence continues at coordinate 5,724 of CAYGZV010000056.1, forward strand.
TCCGAACATCGTGCGCCTCGTCTATCCGGGCCGTCCGGACCATCCGCAGGCGGCGATCGTGCAGAAGCAGATGCGCGGCGGCTCGACGCTGGTCGCCTTCGATGTCGCCGGCGGCAAGAGCGGCGCGTTCCGGTTTCTCGACGCGCTGAAGCTTGTGCGCATCACCAACAATCTCGGCGACGCGAAAAGCCTCGTCACCCATCCGGCGACCACGACACATCAGCGGCTGACCGCGGAGCAGCGCGACGAACTCGGCATCGGCGACGGGCTTGTGCGCTTCTCCGCCGGTCTCGAGCACCCGGACGATATCGTTAACGATCTGCTGACCGCGCTGGAGGCTGTGTAAATCGATTACGGCAGCGGCGGCATGGGCGCCTGCCGCGCGTGCAGGTTAGCGCCCGCAACCGGCTTCGCTCGGCTTGCCGCCTCGATGATCGCGTCGCCGAGCAGCTTGGCGATGCAGGCATAGCTCCAGTCGTTCATGTGCAGCCCGTCGGGCGAAAGAAACGCCTCGAACGGAATATTGTGAATCTCGCGCCAGCGCCGCATCACGGCAAAGCGCGGGAACAGGCCGCTGCTGGTCTCCCGCGCCGTGGTGGCGAGCAGTGTCAGCATCTGCTCGTTCTCGGGCTTGGCGAGCACGCGCGGCGCGAACTGGGCGTCGATGAGGATCACGTCTGCGCCGAGCGCTTTCATGCGCGCCACCCCCTCGCGGATCAGCGAGGCGACCTGACTGACCGGCTTGCCGCCGAGCACGGAATTGGTGCCCACCTGCCATAGCACGAGGTCGGGTTTCTCGGCGGCGACGCTCGTTGCGAAGCGGTCGAGCATTTCGCGCGCATCTTCGCCGTTGACGCCGCGATTGAGAACGGTGATCGCGTTCGAGGGGAAGTGCTCCTTGAGCACTGCGGCGAGTTGGCTCGGATAGCTCGCGTCGGGGGAGCTTGCGCCCGCGCCGGCCGTGGACGAAGACCCGAGCGCGACGACGGCCAGTGGCTCGCGATTGATCAATCGCTTGGCGGTGCGCGGAAGCGAATAGGCGAAACGCGTAAGCTCGCTCGGCGCGCGACACAGACGCGCATCATCGCCCGCGCCGGCCGCGGCGACAAAGACGCAACTGAGAACGGCCGCAAGCGCGGCGGAACGAACGATCGCGAGCATTATCAATGCGTGTCTTTGTCCTTGTCCTCGGGGACTGTCAACTTCGCAGATTCCAGCACGAATTCGGTCAACAGGCGCCCGATGCAATCGTGCACCCGCTCGGCAAGGTCGGTCTTCTTGGTCGCGGCGGAAAGATCGAAGACCCCGATCTCGCTCCAATATTTCATGATCGCGAAACGATCGAAAAGATTAATTTCGTGCTGCAGCGCGATAAAGCGCATCATATCGAGATACGGCGTGAGCGCGATCATCGTTTCCGTACGCGGGCTATACTGCATATTCATCAGTATGATGTCGGACCCGGCGGCGCGCACCGCCGCGACGCCCGCGTCAAGCGCGTCGCGGAATGCTTCCGGATCGATCGCGCGGATCGCGTCGCCGGTGCCGGTCTGCCACACAATCAACGCCGGCTTGTCGCGCGACAGGATGCGGCCGATCTCCCTCTCCATGTCCGGCGCCGTCTGCCGCGGCTTGGCATAGCTCGTCACCCGGATCGCGACGTCTGGAAGTTCGTTCTTCAGCTCGGATTCGAAGCGGGCGGGATAGGCCTTGCCCAACCCGGCCGGACCGGACAGCGCCGAGGATGTGGTGCCGAGCACGACAATGTCGAGTTGCTTGTTCGCGATCGCTTCGGTCACATGCGGAAGCGGAAAGCCGGGCTTGAGCTCGCCGTCGGCGACCGGACACAGATCGCTCGTCTGGGCGAACGCCACGCCTGCGAACAGTACACCGGCCAGAGCGAGAACAACGCGTGTCATGTCGAGCTTCCGGCCGGCGATGCGCTCGGCGGTTTCGAGCGAGACCCGGGGCTGCGTTCCTCGATGCGCCGATACCAGGACATCAAAGCGGCCGCGGCGACCATGATCGCAATGCCGAGAATGCTGACGAGGATCTGCATCGCGGTTCCGTCCGAGAACTCGATCATCGCAAAATGGGCGGCGAAGGCAAGGAATACCCCGATGCAGAAAACCTCGAGCGAGTGCTGGCCGCACAGCACGGCCGGCCGTAGCCAAATCGATTGCAATCCCGGCCAGTCCCGCGGCACGAAGCGCACGGTGAGGGTCGCGAGCGCGAAGAAATGGACGAGCCGGAGGACATCCAGGTTCGTCTTGTCCACCGGATACATCCATTCGGTGAGCCATTTCGGCGCCAGATGCGCATAGGCGGGGAAGTACCAAGTCAACACCACCGCCAGCGACGCCAGGAGATAAATCGCGGCGAGCGCGACCGCATAGGGCGAGCGGATGAACTGACCGATCCGCTTCATGCCCCCGAGCGCGCACCAGGCGCCGAACGCGAACAGCAATTGCCAGGCGAACGGATTGAACACCCAATGGCCGCTCGGATAGGCGGGAAGATTGATCCCGAATTCCCAGGCCACCACATAGATGGCGACCGAGACCGAGAGCGCGAGCGTCGGCAGGCGCAACAACAGCCAGACATAAGGGGGGAACGCCGCGAGCAGCGCGATGTAGAGCGGCAACACGTCCATATTGGCCGGCTTGAATTTCAGGAGAAGCGCCTGCACCAAGGCCATGTCCGGCTGCCGCAGGAAATCGAACACGCCCATTTCCTCCGCATAGAGCGGATTCTCGAAATGCGCGGAAACGTAGGCGATCTCCGCCATGTAGATCGCAAACAGGAATATATGGGCGACATAGACCTGCCAGGCCCGTTTGAGGATGCGGGCGCTCGCGACCACGAAGCCGTTCTTCTGCATGGTCGCCCCATAGACGAAGGCGGCGGTATAGCCCGAAATGAAGACGAAGATTTCCGTCGCGTCGCTGAAGCCATAGTTTCGGATCGTGATCCAGCTCACGATGTTCGACGGAATATGGTCGAGGAAAATGAGCCAGAGCGCGAGCCCGCGGAACAGGTCGAGCCGCAGGTCGCGTTCGCTCTCCGCGAGATGCATCGCGTTGCGTCCCTTGGTCAACTAGGCCGGCGACGCCCTGACCCCTTGCAGACGTCGCCTCGCGCTTCCCTATCAGTCCATCGTCGCGTTGCATTCACCGCTTAGGTGGCGGATATGAGGCCTAATGCGATATCCATCGCGGCGGATTCGGGGGTTGCCCCGGTTATTTTCGTGTGATGCATTTTCCTCAACGGCGCCGCCGCACCGGAAGGTGCTACCGTGACCCGCATGCGAGGACGATGAGGGGACGCCGATGTATCGCACAGTGACCCGGAACGTCGAAGTCAAGGTGACGCCCCGCTTCCTCCCGGAACGCTCATCGCACGAGCAAAGCTATTATTTCTGGTCCTATACGATCGAGATCACCAATCTCGGGCGCGAGACGGTGCAGCTCAAAACGCGGCACTGGCGCATCACCGACGCTTTCGGCCGGCTGCAGGAGGTGCGCGGCGCCGGCGTGGTCGGCGAAGAGCCGGTGCTCGCGCCCGGGGCCGCCTTCGAATACACGAGCGGCGTGCCGCTCCCGACCCCCTCGGGCTTCATGGTCGGAACGTACGGGATGGTCGCCTCGAACGGCGAGCGGTTCGATATCGAGATCCCCGCCTTCTCGCTCGATAGCCCTCAGGAGCACCGCACGGTGAACTGACTGCGTCCCGCGGCGCCGCAATACCGCGTCGATCGGCGCGCGCCGGCCCCGTCGCGTCGAGCCGTCGCGGGGTTCACCGGGTCTGACGTCAGCGGCCGAGCAGGTCGCGCAGGATTTCGCGTGCGCCGCGCTCGAGATCGCGGTCCGGCGTGGGCGTCGGCGGAGAACGCGGCGCGGCGGTCTGCGGCGCGGACGGACTCGCATGCGGGGCGGTCGTTTCCGGCTGCGGGGCGGCGACGCCGCGGGTCCCGCCGAGCGCCTTGAGCATTTCCTCGGCGATGGCGCCGCCGTCGCGCGCGGGGTCGCCGGTCGCCTTGCCGAGCCCCTTCGAAAGCCCCTCGATGAACTTGCCGAGCGGAGCGTCATTGGGCGCGCCGCTGCGTTCGCCGCTCAGAGCGTCGCGCAGCGTGCGCAGCGCGCCTTCCGGGTTGGCGAGGATGTTCGGGGTGTCCGCATAGATGCGCGGCTCCGACCAGCGTCCCTGGATGACCACCGGGACGCCTATGCCCCAGGGAGTGGAGTTTCCGCCCGGCGCCGCCTGGCTCGCAACAAGCCGGGGATCGGCGCGGAAATCGAGCGTCTGCGCGCGCAGGTCGACGCTGCCCGCCGCCGTCATCGCCATGAACGGACCGGTGAACTTCACGTCGGTCGATCGCGCCACGCCGTTCTCGATCGCAAACGTCGCGCCGAAGGTGCTGAAGCGCGTCTCCTCCGACGCATTCGCCTGCCAGCCGGCGATGATCATGTCGAGCAGGGAGCGCACCATGTTCGGCAGGTTGAGGCCGCGCACGGCGCCGTTCTCGAACAGGAGGTCGGCGCGCCCGTTGAGGCTGGACACGACCCGCAACGGGCTTCCGCCCGCGCCCTTGAGTTCGACGGCCCCGCGCGCGCGGCCGGCGATGTATTTGAAGCCGGTCGCGTCTTGCAGAAACGGCAGCGCATCGATCTCGGAAAAGGCGAGCCGCAAGGCCATCGCCGGATCGTCCTGAGCGCGGTCGACGACCAGTTCTCCGGTCGCTTGCCCGCCATAGACCCCGGACGGCGCGAGCTTCACCGTCAGGACGTCCTGCAGGAGCGTCGCTTCGATTGCCGCGGGCGCGATGCGCATGTTCTGGACCAGCACCTCGCGCGCCGACAGATTGATGGTCCCTTCTACCAGCCGCAGGCCGAAAAGATTGAGCGGGGCGTCGCTCCAGACCTGCCCGCCGCTGCGCGCGGAGCTGGCGGCGCTGCTCGGCGCGCCGGGCACCGGCCCGCGCGGCGCGGGAGCGCTGCCGCGTTCGCTCGGCACGCGGTTGTTCGCGCTGCTGATCGTGTCGACGAGGCTGGTGAGATCGATCCGCTCGGATTCGATCGCGGCGTCGATGAACGGTTTAGCTCCGGCAAAGCTGACCGACATCGATCCGCGCACCCGGCCCTGGTCGATTGCGCCGTTGAGCCCTTCAATTCTGAGCACTGGGCCCGATTTGGTCACGCTGGCGGTGAGCGCGGCGGGTCTTTTCAGCACGGTCGGCGCGTCGATGGCGATATCGATCGGGATCGTTTGCCCGTCGGCGAGCCGGGCGGACCGATCGATGCCGGCCATGAGCCTGACGGTGGTGGGGCCGAACCGGGCATCGACGTGCAAGTTCGACCGGCCACCGGCCGCCGGCAACGAAGCGAGCCGCAACGAGTCGATCGGCAGTTCGACCGTCTCGCCGCCGTCGCGGACGAGCAGGCGCCCGTTCTCGGCGGTGACAACGTCGATCGTCACGGCCTGGTCGCCCGGCGGGACGATCGGCAGCGCCGGCCCGCCGCCGGCGGCCGAACCGCCAGGCGAGCCGCCGGTCGCGGCGGCGCGATCGCGCCGTTCGGTCACGCGCCGCGCGCGGCCGAGCATCGGCTCGGTTTGCAGCACCGGCCGGGTCAGCGCGAGGTCGTTGATGTGAACGCGACCGGTGAGGAGGTCGCCCAGCGAAAGCCCGGCCCGCACGCGCTCGATCGTCAGCAGATCGTCCGCGCCGCCGACGTCGCGCAGCCGCACCTGCTCGATGGTGACGCCCGCGGTGGGCCAGATCGAGAATCGCGCATTTCCGTCAATCTCGAGCTTCAGTTCGTTCTTGGCGAGAGCATCGCTTGTATAGGACTCGATCAAGCCGCGCGCGGGAATCCCATAGGCTGCGACAATCGCCGCTGCTACCACCAGCACGCCGATTGCGATGGCGGCGATCTTGATCAGTCTCATGCCAAGGCCTCCCGCGATCCAGCAAATGTCAATCTGTGCGTGCAGTATGACCGCATCTAGTCACGATAGATTCATGCGACGTTGTTTCCAATATGGCTGCAAAGGGACCGGGGAGAAGGCCCGTCGACGCCTGCATGTCCGGGTCGGTCCGAGAGAATCTCACCACCGTTCTTAGTCGCCATGCGCCGAGGCCGCGGTTCACCCCGCAAACACGCGGTCACGCCACGCCGGCGCGGCACAGCGCCGCGCGCGCATGCGCGAGCGCCGAGAGGACGAAGGCCGACGTCACTTCCGGCCCGCCCACCACGATGCGCGTCGGCGTCTTCATCTTGTTCCATTCGTAGGCCTTGAACGGCGCGCCCCATCGCCCTTCGCCGAAGCTGCGGACGATGCAGTCGAGCGCGGGCGCAAACCGGTCCGGCGCGCCGCCGAGTTTCGCAAGCGCGAGCAGCGCGAGCGCGGCGTCGAACGGGTTGAGCTCGTATGCGAGAAGATCGTCATACACATAGGCGAGCACCGCGCGGCGGATACGCTCGAAGGCGCCGCCGGGATCGACCGCGTCGCGCGTGGACTGCGGCAGCGCGCGGAAGGCGGCGTAGCACCGGCCGAAATACGCGCAATAGAGCTCCGGCAGGTAGTAGATATGCGAGCGCGGATCGGTCCACGCGCCGGAACCGACGAGCGTCTCCTGGAAGCGGATGATCCCCTGCAGGAACGCGATGCGCTCCGCCGATTCGGCGATGCCCCAGCGCGCATGGTTTTGAAATGCGGCTTCCAGCACGTCGAGATTGAGGGTGGGGTCGAGATCGTTGCCGAACGGACGGGCGCCCGCCGCGCTCTCGATCCAGGTCACGACCCCGCCAGTGAAATCGATCGTGTCGTTGATCGCGACGGTCGCGGGAAACCGGTTGTCGCCGCGGCCGATCTGGTAGCCGGCGTAGAAGTCGAGCAGGGGCTGATGCAGCATGGGATGGTCGAGCCCGGATTGCGCCGCGGCCGACAGCGAGCATGCGGTGGTGTCGCAATCGGGCACGTAAACGCCGAAGCCGAGATTGCTCTTGAGGTTGCCGAAGAAGCGGCTGATGCGCGTATGGGGCGGCGGCGCGAGCGCGGTGACGACGGAGATCGGCTGGCCGTCGCGCGGGTTGATCGTCTCCTCGCGGCTTTCGTTCAGACAGAAGCGGATGAGCGCGCCGATCGTGTCGCGCGCCGCATCGCCGTCTTGCGCGCCGGCGAGCCCGCTCTTTGCGAAATCCATCAGCGCTTCGGCAAAGAACGCGTCGTAATAGGCCGAGCGATGCCGGATCTGCACCGGCTGCCACATGGGCTCCGCAATGCCGCGCCAGGGCGGATTGATCAGGTCGGCGATCGGCTGGTTGGCGAGGATGAAGACGCGGGCGAGGTTGAACAGAAGCGTGGCGTTCTTGTAGGTGCGCGCTTCGAGCCCGGTGAGCGCCGTCACGAGGTCGCGCCCGCGGAAATCCGGGTCGCCCACGAGGTCGAACGCGGCATAGGCCGGCAGGAATCCGTTGCGGCGGAACGCCTGCAACAGATGCCCGGCGCAGGCGCGGATAATGCGGTCGATTTCGGCGAGCGGCGGTACGCGATGGTTTGCCGGCGCACGCGTGGGCTGCGGGTGCGATTGCGGATACTCATCGATAAGCTCTCCGATCGGCCGGCCGATCGCGGCCCAATCGGGATTTCCGTCGTCGCGCGCCTGCAGGAGCGCATCCTGAACGGCGTGCAGGCGCGCCGGATCGGAGAGCTGGGGCAATCCGGCGCGTGCGAGCAAGGGCCGCAGCGCCATGTTGGCGAGCGCGGTGCGGTAGAACGCGTGCAGGTGAGGGTCGCCTTTGCCGGGCCGACGCAGCAGCGGGTCGCACAGGTCGTATAGCGTCGGCCCGCTGGTGCGGGCGATGAGCGCTTTCGCGCCGGCGCGAATAAAATGTGTTGGCTGCAAGGGAGGACCGCGTCCTATTCCGCCGGCGCCGGCGCCGGCACGTCCTGCGGACGCGCGGAGTAGTGCGAGGCTTTTTGCCGACCGGCGGTGGCGTCGCGCGCCGACATGATGAGGTGATGAGACATGATGCCGATGCGGACCATGGAATCGATCTGCCCACTCATCACACAATGGCGCACGACTTTCCAGAAATGACGGCGATAGTCGGCGCGCACGCCGCATTGCCAGAGCACCGCCCACAAGATGCGCAGGCCGCGGACGATCACTTGCCGCGGCATGTTCTTCAGGCGCGCGGGCGCCGCGATCCGGTTCGGAAAGGTGTGCGTGAGCTGATGATGGTAGCGCGCGAACACCGCCTCGGGCGTAAAGGCGCGTCCCATCGTGTCGCGCCAGATCGCGAGCACGTCGTCGTAGGGCATGAGAAACGCGACATTGGATTCGCGCTCCTCGTCGTCGAGCAGGCGCCCTGCGCGGTCGAGCCGGTCCCACAAGGGCGTGCGGGGCAGGGCCTGGAGCAGGTTGATCGTCAGCATCGGAATGCGCGATGTCTCGATGAATTCCACGATGCGCGCCCCCGTGTCGGGCGTATCGGTGTCGAGCCCGAAAATGATCCCGGAGACGATTTCGAGCCCGTAGCGATTGAGCGTGCTCACGCCTTCGAGCAGCGGCACCATCATATTGTGCTCTTTCGCCATGGCCTTGAGCGCTTCGGGCTCCGGCGTCTCGATGCCGCAGAAGACGGTCTCGAACCTGGCCTGCCGCATCAGCTCGAGGATTTCCGGCCGCTTCGCCAGATTGAGCGTCGCCTCGCAGGCGAACATGAAGGGATAGCCGCGGTTTTTCTGCCACTCGATCAGCACCGGCAGGAGTTCGCGTACGGCGCGCCGATTGCCGATGAAATTGTCGTCGACGAAATAGATCGGGCCGCCCACCCCGTCGCCGCCGCAGACGAGCAGCTTCTCCAGCTCGGCGATGATCTGGTCGGGCGTCTTCAGGCGGGGATTGCGCCCATAGAGCGTCGGAATGTCGCAGAATTCGCACTGATAGGGGCAGCCGCTCGAATACTGGATGCTCAAGGTCATGTAGCGGCGCAGCTCGGCGAGCTCGTAGGCGGGAATCGGGAAATCGGTGAGCTCGCGTCGCTCCTGCGTGGTGAGCACGACCTGTGACGCCGGGCGCGATATGTCGCGCGCGAGAAGCGCGATCAGCTCGTCCGTCGCATCGCCGAGTTCGCCGACATGCAGGTAGTCGAACTCGGGGTAATGCTCCGGGCAGGCCGAAACGGACGAGCCGCCGAGCACGGCCGTGCGGTCGAACCTGTGCGCGCGGCGGCAGATCGTCTCGATCTGACGGCGCTGCGCATGCATGCCGGTGACGAACACGGCGTCGGCCCACAGGTAATCGTCGCGCGTCGCAGGCCGGATATTCTCGTCGATCAGACGGACCTCCCAGGAGGAGGGCAACACCGCGGCGATCACCAGGAGCCCCTGCGGCGGCATGAGCGCGCGCACGCCTTCGAGCAGCGGATAGGCGTGCTCGAACATGCCGAAGGACGATGTATAGCGCGGGCAGATGCACAGAATGCGTCGCCCGCCGCGCGCGCCATTGTGCGTTTGAGGAGCCATCCGAATGGCCTTCCTTCGGTTGCCGCGACGCGGAGCGACTTGGCGCAAGCTCGCGCTTCTTTGCCCGCTTATGGTGGTGACGGGAGGAGAGAGCTGTCAAGCAGGGCGGTCTCACGTTCGGTCGAGCGGGAGGGTCAGGCGGGCAAGAACGCCGTGCGCGCTCCTGCCGGGACCGAGACCATCACGCGGGGCAGTATTGAGATTGACGCCTAAGCTATCTATGGTGGGGGGCGGAACTTCGAGATTGTGAGCAGCTGCAATGATGCCCGCGCCCGCATGCGCGCGCCAGGGCGTGAAGGCTCGACCATGAAGCAGTCGAACGTCATCGTGATCCGCCTGGCCGCGTTCCTGCTCGCCTTGCTGTCGTCGATGGCTCCGGCCGCCGCTGATTCCGGGACTTTCCGTGTGGCGCAAGGAAGCGCCGGCGCCGGAAGCCGGGTCGCGCTGGTGGTCGGCAACGCCACCTACCCCGACGACGATCAGCCGCTCGCGCAGCCGACCAAGGACGTCAAAGCGATCGCGGAAGAGTTGCGGCGCTCCGATTTCGACGTGATTACCGGAGAAGACGTCAGCAAGCAGAAGCTTCGCGCGCTGCTCGGCAGCTTCAAGGCGAAGATCAAGCAGGGTTCGACCGCGCTCGTCTTCTTCAGCGGCTACGGCATCCAGAGCGGCAAGCAATCCTACATCATCCCGGTCGACGCTCAGATCTGGACCGAGGGCGAGGTGAAGCGGGACGGGATCAGCATCGAATCGATTCTCGCCGACATGAACGCCGCCGGCGCGACGGTGAAGCTCGTCATTGTCGATGCGGCGCGGCGCAATCCGTTCGAGCGGCGCTTTCGCGGCTTGTCGATCGGTCTGGCGCCGCTGACCGCGCCCGCCGGCACGCTCGCCATCTACTCGGCTGCGCCCGACCGGGTGGTGAACGACTCCGATGGGGCGAACAGCCTGTTCGTCACCGAGCTGCTGAAGGAGATGCGCACCCCCGGGCTGAGCGCCGAGGCCATCTTCAACAGCACGCAGAAAGGGGTATCGCGCGCGTCCAAGAGCGAACAGGTTCCCTGGGTGTCGTCCTCGCTGGTCGAGGAGTTCTATTTCGGCAAACCGTCGCCGTCGTCGGCCGCTCCGCCGCCAAGCCCGCCGCCCCCGGCTCCGTCCGCT
>CAYGZV010000057.1:0-1724 GCA_964354425.1 uncultured Rhodoplanes sp.
AGATAGGTGTGGGTGATCGCGGGCAAATGCTCGTCGAGCCAATCCGCCATCGCCTCTTCCTCATCCAGGATCTGCTCGCAGACGCGCTTGGTTTCCATGTCGCCGCATTCCTCGGCCGCGACGATCAGAACCTTGTAGGTGGCGATTTCCATCTGCTCGAAGGCGTAGCTCGCCGCCGACGCCTTCACCACTTCGTCGCTCACGGTCAAACCGGTCAGGGCCTGGCCGAAGCCCATGACCTTTGCCGCCGTGTCCTTGAACATTGAGGTGCTCGAATCATGCCGCTCGATGCAGCGGCGCAGCGATTCGGCCTGGCGGCGGGTCTGATCGAGATGGTGCTCGATCTGCGCCTTCAGTTCGGGATAGTTTTCGATGCGGCTTGCGCTGTTTGAGAGCATCTGTTCGGCATGCTTCTCCATCGCATGGGCGTCGCGAAGCCAGTCGAGAAACGTGCTTTCGGTCTTAGCTGCAATCGTGGCGGTGGCCATGTGTCGTCCTCGGTGTTTGGGGGATCGGCCCCCATGGGCCTCCCTTCTGCAACCAACGGCATGTGCCTTCGTTCCGAGCGCCACAAGTCGCGGCGCGACGACCTCCTATGGCGCCGCCGGGTCGAGGCGCAGCACGCAAGCAGCGGCATCGAATTCGGCGCGGCGCAGGGCCCGGCGCGCGAGCGCGGCGTCGTCGCGGCCCCAGAGTTCCTGGTTCCAGTCTTCGTCGACATGCGCCGCCGACCAGGCGTCGTCCGGAGAGATCGCCTGTTCGGACACGGCGAGCGCAATCAGGGCCGATCCGGTCAGCGTCGTCATCACATGCACGGCCCCCAGCCGCCATGGGTTTGTTGGAACGAGCCGGCGCATCGCCTCCACCGCCGATTCAGGCTGGGTCACGAAGACGACGCCCTGCGCGAGCACGAAGCGGGCGCCGTGGTCGTCGCGCGCCCAGGCGAGGATCGGGTCCCATTGCTCATGCTGGCGCGCCACCAGCCGCTCAGGGGCCTCGGCGCGATAGAACAGAAGGTCGGATGCGATATATTTCGCAATGTCCGCCGCGACCTCCGCGTGCGCGGTCGCAACCGCATCGATGATGGTGTTGGCGAGGCGCGTCAGCGGCAGCTTGGCCGGTTCGACGAATTCGCCCTGGCTCCGCCATTCGGCGGCGGCAAGTTCGGCCAGCGGCAGCGTCGGAAAGGCGAGTGGATGGCGCGCCGGGGTCCGCACCGGCTTTCCGTCAAGCTCGACCGCAAACGCTCCCGCCGATTCGCGCACCGTCGCCGTCGCGTAGAACCGCCGCCGCCGCGCGCGCGTGTTCCGTTGCGCCGCCTCGTTCGGATCGGCGACTGGTTCGCCGAACATGTCGTCAAAAAGATCGACCATGCGTGTGATGCGCCGACGCGGCGCGGAACTCCCGAAGTGGGCAGCGCGACAAGAAACAATTCAGCATACCGCACGTTCCTGACCAAGGGCGTCCGTGCCACCCCCTTGTCGGCCCTTCCGCTCGCCTGCACGGATTAGCCTGGTTTGGGAGCCTTGAGCGGCGGCTTTTTTTACTCCGGACATCCCGCGCGGGCTGTTCGGAGGCCTTTGACACAGGAGTAAGAGATGAGAGCAACAGGTACGGCAGTATTGGCAGTCGCAGCGGCCGGGCTCATCGGGCTCACACTGACCGCCACCCCGTCCTACGCTCAGCGCGGCCTGCGTGGCGCTGCCTGGGGCGGCGGCGGCGGC
>CAYGZV010000057.1:1824-10006 GCA_964354425.1 uncultured Rhodoplanes sp.
GCGGCGGCGGCTGGGGCGGAGGTTGGCGCGGCGGATACGCCGGCGCCGGCTGGCGCGGCGGTTATGCCGGATATGGCGGCGGCTGGCGCGGCGGCTACGGCGGCTGGCGCGGGGGCGGCTGGGGTCCGGGTCTCGCCCTCGGCGCGGCCGCGGTCGGCGTCGGCCTCGCGACCTCGGGCTGGGGATACGGCTATGGGGGCTATGGGGGCTACGGCGGGTACGGCGGCGGGTACGCTTATCCGGGCTATTATGGCTACGCCTCCTCTCCCGGCTGCTTGCGCCAAGTGTGGTGGGGCGGTACGTGGCGCTGGGTCAACTACTGCTGACCTGGTCGAATCGGAACCTTCTCCCGGACGGGAGAAGGTTCCTTTTACTGAAGCGGAGGTGTGAATCCTGGTCGGCTGATCAGCCGGGCCTGCCTGCGGAAGACGGTTGAGGTGCGCCGCACAAGCCGTTCGCAGTGCAGCAGAATACCCAGTCTTTGTGGCCGCCCCTGTCGCGTCGTCGCCAAAAATTGACCGGATTGCGCTGGCATCAGGCTGACGTCGCTATCACAAATCCTACATGATCGTTACGCCCGCACTGTGGTGCGGTCGTAAAGGCCTGACATGAACCCGACCAACATCTCGGACCCGGACTATTTCCACAAAGTCGTCGACTGTCAGTGGGCCTGCCCCGCGCACACGCCCGTCCCCGAATATATCCGCCTGATCGCCGCCGGCCGTTACGGCGACGCCTATCTGATCAATTGGCGATCCAACGTATTCCCCGGCATTCTTGGCCGCACTTGCGACCGCCCCTGCGAACCGGCGTGCCGGCGCGGGCGCGTGGAGAGCGAGCCGGTCGCAATCTGCCGCTTGAAGCGCGTCGCCGCCGACTACAAGGAGGACATCCGCGCGCGCCTGCCGCGGCCCGCCGCGCGCAGGAACGGCAAGCGCGTCGCGCTCGTCGGCGCGGGTCCCGCCTCGTTGACGGTCGCGCGCGACCTCGCGCCGCTCGGCTATTCGTGCGTCATGTTCGACCAGGACCCCCAGGCCGGCGGCATGATGCGCACGCAGATTCCGAAATTCCGCCTGCCGACATCGGTGATCGACGAGGAGTGCGGCTACGTTCTCGACCTCGGGGTCGAGTTCGTGGGCGGGCGCCGCATCGACAGCCTGAAAGCGCTGCTCGCCGAAGGCTATGACGCCGTGTTTGTCGGCTGCGGCGCGCCGCGAGGTCGCGATCTCGACATTCCCGGCCGCGCGGAGGCGGCCGGCCATGTCCATATCGGAATCGACTGGCTCGCGAGCGTCTCCTTCGGCCACACCAGCCGGATCGGCAAGCGGGTGATCGTGCTCGGCGGCGGCAACACGGCGATGGATTGCTGCCGCTCCTCGCGCCGCCTCGGCGGCGAGGACGTGAAGGTGGTCGTCCGCTCCGGCTTCGAGGACATGAAGGCCTCGCCATGGGAGAAGGAAGACGCGATGCACGAGGGCATCCCGATCTTCAATTATCTCGTGCCGAAGGAATTCACCCATGCGAACGGCCGGCTCACCGGCATCGTGTTCGAGAAGGTCAAAGCAGAGTACGACGCCGAAGGCCGGCGCAGGCTCGTGCCGGCGGACGAGCCGGACCAGCATTTCCCGTGCGACGACGTGCTGATCGCGGTCGGTCAGGAAAACGCATTCCCGTGGATCGAGCGCGACATCGGCGTGGAGTTCGACAAGAGCGGCATGCCGAGGGTCGATCCCCGCACGATGGGCTCGACCCATCCCAAGGTCTTCTTCGGCGGCGACGCCGCCTTCGGCCCGAAAAACATCATCTGGGCGGTCGCGCACGGCCATGAAGCGGCGGTCTCGATCGACCGGTTCTGCCAGGGCGAGGACGTGAACGAGCGGCCGCTGCCCGCGGTCGAGGTGATCAGCCAGAAAATGGGCATCCACGAGTGGAGTTACGATAACGAGATCACGCCCGACCGGCGCTATCGCGTGCCGTTGCGCGACAAGGTCGTGGCGCTTGCCGACATCAAGGCCGAGGTCGAGCTCGGATACGACGTCACCCTCGCGCTCGCGGAGGCGCGCCGCTGCCTGAATTGCGACGTGCAGACGGTGTTCACGACGTCGCTGTGCATCGAATGCGACGCCTGCGTCGACATCTGCCCGATGGATTGCATCACCTTCACGGCGAACGGGGAGGAAGCCGACCTGCGCGGGCGGCTCAAGGCGCCCGCCGACAATCTCTCACAAGACCTCTATGTCTCCGACGCCCTCAAGACCGGCCGCATCATGGCGAAGGACGAGGATGTCTGCCTGCATTGCGGACTCTGCGCCGAGCGCTGCCCGACCGGCGCCTGGGACATGAGGAAATACCTGATCGACATGACCCACGCGGGAGCTCCATGCCAGCAACCAGCCCGATCAGCAGCGTAAACGATTTCGTCGTCCGCTTCGCCAATGTGAACGGCTCGGGTTCGGCGAGCGCGAACGAGATGTTTGCGCGCGCGGTGCTGCGCATGGGCGTGCCGGTCGCCGCCCGCAATATCTTTCCCTCCAACATCCAGGGCCTGCCCACCTGGTTCGAGGTGCGCATCTCGGAGGCGGGCCATCTCGGGGCCCGCGGCGGCGTCGATCTCATGGTGGCGATGAACCCGCAGACCTGGGAGAAGGACCTCGCCGCGATCGAGCCCGGCGGCTATCTCCTGTACGACTCGACGCGGCCGATTCCCGCGAACCGGTTCCGCGACGACATCACCGTGGTCGGCGTTCCGCTCACCGCGATCTGCCACCGCGAATATGACGAGCCGCGCGCGCGCCAATTGTTCAAGAACATGGTCTATCTCGGGGCTCTGTGCGCGCTCATCGGCCTCGACCTTGCGGTGGTCGATTCGCTCATCAGCGAGCAGTTCCGCGGCAAGGAGAAGCTGATCGAGCCGAACACCCATGCGGTGCGGCTCGGCCGCGACTGGACGCTCGCGAACGCGCCCTGCCCGCTCGGCGTGCGCCTCCAGCACGCGAACGCCGTCGGCGACCGCATCTTCATCGACGGCAATGCCGCGGCCGGGCTCGGCGCGGTGTATGGCGGCGCAACGGTGTGCGCCTGGTATCCGCTCACGCCGTCGACCTCGCTGGCCGAAGCCTTCAATCGCTACTGCAAGCGGTTCCGCGTCGATCCCGCGACGGGGAAGAACCGATACGCGATCATCCAGGCCGAGGACGAACTCGCCTCGATCGGCATCGTGATCGGCGCGGCCTGGAACGGCGCGCGCGCCTTCACCGCCACCTCCGGCCCCGGCATTTCCTTGATGCAGGAGTTCTTCGGCCTCGCCTATTTCGCCGAAATCCCCGCGGTGATTTTCGACGTGCAGCGCGGCGGCCCCTCGACCGGAATGCCGACCCGCACGCAGCAGTCCGACGTGCTCGCCTGCGCTTATGCCTCGCATGGCGACACCAAGAACGTGCTGCTGTTCCCCGCCGACCCGAGCGAGACCTTCGAGCTGAGCGCGCAGGCCTTCGACCTCGCCGACCGGCTGCAGACGCCGATCTTCGTCATGCTCGATCTCGATCTCGGCATGAACCGCCATCTGTGCAAGCCGCTTGCCTGGGACGAGGCGCGCCGATACGACCGCGGAAAGGTGATCACGGCGGCCGACATCGAGGCGGGCAAGAGCTTTTTCCGCTATGACGATGTCGACGGCGACGGCATTCCCTTCCGCTCCTATCCGGGCACGCACCCGACCAAGGGTTCGTTCATGACCCGCGGCACCTCGCGCGACCGCAGCGCGCGCTACACCGAGGAGGGCGGCCCCTATGTCGAGAACATGGAGCGCCTGCTCAAGAAGTTCGACACGGCGAAGGGCTTCGTGCCGCGTCCGGTCCGCCGCGACTGCGGGACCCCGACGCGGCACGGGGTGGTCTATTACGGCTCGACCACGCCGGCGATGGACGAGGCGATCGCCCTGCTCGAGGCGAGCGGCCACCGGCTCGACCGGCTCCGCGTGCGCGCCTTCCCGTTCCATCAGGACGTGATCGATTTCGTCGCCGAGCACGACATCGTTTTCGTGGTCGAGCAGAACCGCGACGCGCAGTTGCGCACGCTGCTGGTGACGGAGGGCGGCATCGAGCCGGCGCGGCTTGTTCCGGTGCTGCACTATGACGGCATGCCGATCACCGCGCGTTTCATCGCGAGCGCCATCGCCGACCGGCTCGACGCACGCAAGATCATGCCGTTCCGTAAACTGGGGGCGTGATGGAAGCAAAGCGATCAGAGCGGGTATATCCTGTAGCTCTCGTCCTGAGGAGCGCCCGCAGGGCGCGGCTCGAAGGACGATTATTCCCGCCATCCTTCGAGACGGCCGCTACGCGGCCTCCTCAGGATGAGGTGGAAGAACGGCGCACTCCGGTGCGCGCTCGCTGGATTGATTCCCCGACAATCGCCAAGCTTAAGCGTCACGAGCCTGACTTGCCGCGCGGCAGGCGCCCGGCATTCGGCGAGCTTTGCCATGTGCTGGATTGCTGATGCGAACGATTGTTTCGGTGCAAATCCTGCGCGCGGTCGCGGCGAGCGCGGTTGTGCTCGCGCATGCGCAGTCCTGGCTGTCCAAGATGGCCGGCGCGCCGGACGCGCTGCCCGATCTGCACTTCGTCGGCTGGTTCGCCGTCGACCTGTTTTTCGTCATTTCCGGCTTCATCATGGTCTACACCTCGGAGCCGATGTTCGCACGGCCCGACGGACCGAAGACCTTCATGCTCCACCGGCTGGTTCGCATCGTCCCGTTCTACTGGCTGGTGACGGCGGCCTATGCCGCGCTGTCCCTGGCCTTTCCCGGATTCGACCGGAGCTACGGGCTCGATTTCATCGCGGCGTCCTTCCTGTTCATCCCCATGCTCAATGCCGACGGCGCGGCCATGCCGATCGTCGGCCATGGGTGGACGCTCAATTACGAGATGCTGTTCTATTCGGTGTTTGCCCTCGCGGTGTTCGCGCCGCGGCGGCTGGCCGTCGCCTTGGCGTCGGGAGCGCTCGTTGCCGCCGTCCTCCTCGGCAAGCTGCTGGCCCCGACATCGACCGTGCTCGCCTTCTGGACAAGTCCGCTCATCCTGCAGTTCATCTACGGGATGCTCATCGGCCTCGTCTACCGGGAGGGCCTGCGGCTCGCGAAGCCGCTCGCCGTCGCGCTCATCGTCGCCGGCTGCGCGTCGCTCTACCTCTTCCGCTACTCCGCGGTCGACGCCCCGCCGCACGTGCTGTTGGCCGGCTTTTCCGCAACGCTCGTGGTCGCGGGCGCAACGTTCGGCGACTTCTCCCTCGCGGGCCCGGTCTGGCGTTCGCTCGCCACCATCGGCGACGCCTCATACGCGATCTACCTGCTGCATTCCGCTCCCATTCGCGCCGTCCGGTTCCTGTCGCGCGCGACGCCGCTCGATTTCGCGAGCGCGCCATGGCTCTATCTCGGTCTCGCTCTGGCCGGCGCGATCGCGCTCGGAACGGTGATCTACTTCGTGTTCGAGCGGCCGCTGACGCGGTATCTCCGCGGGCTGCTGAAACCGCGCAAGCTCGCACGAGCGGCCGCCTAGTTCGGGTGGGAGGGACGCAATGAGGGATCGTCGTCGCACGGGTCGCGACGCCGGCCGACATGAGAGGACGGCATGACCTATCTCGCCAAGCCGAAGTTCCACCACCCTGCCCTGCCGAAAAACGCGCTCGGCTACACACGGCGCGACTACGAAGGCTCGATCTCGACTTTGTGCGCGGGCTGCGGCCACGACTCGATCTCGTCGGCGATCATCGAGGCGTGCTTCGAGCTCGCGATCGAGCCGCACCGCGTCGCCAAGCTCTCCGGCATTGGCTGCTCGTCGAAGACGCCGACCTATTTCCTCGGCAATTCGCACGGCTTCAACTCGGTGCACGGGCGCATGCCTTCGGTGCTGACCGGCGCGAATCTCGCCAATCGCGAGCTGATCTATCTCGGCGTCTCCGGCGACGGAGATTCCGCCTCGATCGGCTTCGGCCAGTTCGCCCATGCGATCCGCCGCGCCGTGCGCATGGTCTATATCGTCGAGAATAACGGCGTGTACGGGCTCACCAAAGGGCAGTTCTCCGCGACCGCCGACCGCGGGTCGAAATCGAAGCGCGGCAACATCAATAGCGACAGCCCGATCGATCTCGTCGCGGTCGCGCTGCAGCTCGGCGCGACCTTCGTCGCGCGCTCGTTTTCCGGCGACAAGGAGCAGCTCGTGCCGCTCGTCAAGGCGGCGATCGAGCACGAAGGCGCGGCGTTCATCGACGTGATCAGCCCATGCGTCGCCTTCAACAATCATCCCGGCTCCACCAAGAGCTTCGACTATGTGCGCGCGCATAACGAGGCGGTGAACCGGCTCGACTTCGTGTCGTCGCGCGATCCGATCACGGTGAGCTACGCGCCGGGCGCGGTTGAACTCGTCGAGCAGCACGATGGGTCGATCATCGCGCTGCGCAAGCTCGACGCCGATTACGACGTGCATGACCGGCTTGCGGCGATGAACTTCCTGCAGATTCACGCCGCGCGCGGCCAGATCGTCACCGGGCTGCTCTATCTCGACCGCGCGCCGGAAGACCTGCACGACCATCTCGATACGGTCGCGGCCCCGCTCAACTCCCTCTCCGAGCAGGATCTGTGTCCGGGCGCCGAAGCGCTCGACAAGATCAATGCGGGTCTGCGCTGACGCAAAGCGTCGTCGCGCGTACGGGCATGCCGGCGCCGCCGGCGTCCGATGAATGGCTTGGCGCCTGGCTCAGTTCCGCTCGACGAAGCAGCTTCCGCCCGCCGATTTGAGGCTCTCGCAGAGCTGGACCGCCTCCTCGCGCGCGGCGAACGGCCCGACCTGCGCGCCGAAATAGACGCCTTTTCCGGCTTGCTCCTTGCGGCGAATGATCGCCTGCCGGCCGCCCAATACGGACGGATATTTCGCCTGCATCGCGCGGAAGGAGGCCTGCGCGTCACCCTCGCTCTTCTGCGCCGACAGCTGGACGACGTAGTTCCCTGCGCTCGGCCGCGGCGGCGGCGCGGCCAGCGCCGTCTGCGACCGCGCCGGGGCGGCCTGTTGCGGCTCGCCGGGCGAAGCCGGCGCCGGCGGACGCGCGGCGCGGGCCGGCGCTGCAGGCGCAGTCGCCCGCGGCGGCGCATTCGGCGCGGGCGACGGCTCGGGCGGCCCGCCTTCGGGGCGGATCGTCACCGTCCTCACCTTCTTGGGCTCGCCCGTGGTCCCGGTGGGAGAGCCAGGCGACTGAACACCGCCCAGCTCGGTCGATACCGGAACGCTCGCCGCCGGCGGCGGCTCGGGGACGAGCGCGCGTGCGTTCGGATCCTTGATCGCCAAAGGCTGCTCTTCGCGCGAGACCACCCGCTCGCCTGCGCTGCGATCGCCCACGCGCTCCTGAATCTGCTTGTCGCCGTTCGGCTGCGCCACGGAGGCGATCTTCTTCGGCGACTGGTCGGCGCGGATCACCGGCGTCGCGGTCTCCTGCGTTTCTCCGCCGAGCATCGCGCGGTAGCTGTACGCCCCCGCCGTGCCGATCACCGCGAGGCCGAGGATCGCTGCGACGATCCACAGCTTGGGGCTGCGCGGTTCGGCGCCCGCTTCGTAATCGCCCCCGCTATAGCCGTAGGCGTCATATTCATCGTAGCGGTCGGGCTGCGGCCCAAGCTCGGCCGCGACCGCACGCGCGTCTTCGGAGTTTTCGGCCTGCGCATACGCCTTTTCGCCGGGCGGCTCGTAGCCGGCCGGCTCGTAGCGCGCCTGATGACCGGCCGCCGGGGCCTGGGGACGCCGGCTTTCGCCTGCAACCGGGGGCGCAGGCTCGAAAGCGCGCGGAGGCGTCCGCTCCGCGGGGCCCTTTGCCTCTCCCCCATAGCCGGGACGATAGGCGGCGGCATTGTCGGGCTGCGCCCTGCGCTCCTTCGGCCGCGGCGGCGGCCGCCAGCCGGCATCCGTGCTGTAGGGGTCGCTCAGGTCGGGCGGCGCGCCCTTCCACGCATGAGCTCCGCCGGCTTGGCCGCGAGCCTGGGGAGAGGCGGCCGGCTTCGGGGCGGTGTAACCGTCATAGCGCTGGTCGGGATGTCGCTCGAATTGCGTGCCGCGCTCGGCGTCGCGGTCGTCGGGCGCCGGCGGCGCGGGCATGGCCTGGCGGCGCTGCACGGCAGGTTCGACCGGCGGCTGCTGCG
>CAYGZV010000057.1:10106-11515 GCA_964354425.1 uncultured Rhodoplanes sp.
GGCCTGGCGGCGCTGCACGGCAGGTTCGACCGGCGGCTGCTGCGCGGGCGGGGTCGGTTGCCGCTGCACGGAAGGCGACTGCTGCGTGGGCGCCGGGCGGCGCTGCACGGGCTCGGGCGGCTGCTGCGCGGGCGGGGTCGGTTGCCGCTGCTCGGAAGGCGACGGCTGCGACGGCGAGGGCGGCCGTTGCGCGGGCCGCTGCGCTGCGGCTCCGGGACCTTCGCGTCGCCGCACGACTTGGTGCGGATCCTGGGCCGGTATTTCGTTTTGTCCGATCAGCCGCGCGAGTTCGACCAGCGGATCGGGTCCGGGCTGTCGCGCCGCCGCGGTCGCGGCGCGCTTGGCGCCTGCGGCCGGAGGGGTCGGGTTCGCGGCTGTGCGACGATATCGGTCGTCCGCCATGGCTGTCCTTCAACGTTTCCGGTGCGCCCCCCGTCATGCGGGTCCGCGTCGACCGTAACTCGACGACGGGCGTTCGCGTCCGGCAAAATTATCTGTGCGCAGGCTCACCGCATTTCGTCCGGCGCGGTGACCCCGAGCAGTCCGAGCCCCACGGAGAGGACCGTGGCCACGCCCTCCACCAGAGCGAGGCGGGCCAGGGTTACTTCTCTATCATCTTGGATAATAAATCGTAAATATGGCGAGTCCTTGCCTCCCCGTGTCCACTGCGTGTGAAACGCGCTGGCCAGATCGAAAAGGTAAAAGGCGATCCGGTGCGGTTCATGCGCGGCCGCGGCCGCCTCGACCAGGCGCGGAAACTGGGCGATCAGCCGCATCAGTTCGATCTCCGCCGCGTCGGACAGACGTTCGAGCGGAACCCCGGCGAGGAACGCCGCCCGCGCATCGCGCGCGCCCGGCAGATCGGGCACGGCCTCGACCGCATTGCGGAAGATGGACTGCGCGCGGGCGTGCCCGTACTGCACGTAGAACACGGGGTTTTCGCGCGACTGCTCGATCACTTTGGCAAGGTCGAAGTCGAGCGGGGCGTCGTTCTTGCGAAACAGCATCATGAAGCGGACGGCGTCACGCCCGACCTCGTCTACAACTTCACGAAGCGTCACGAACTCACCGGCCCGCTTCGACATTTTCACCGGCTGTCCCGCCCGCAGCAGCTTGACGAGCTGGACGAGCTTGACGTCGAGCGCCGCCTCGCCGCCGCTCAGCGCCTGCACCGCCGCCTGCATGCGCTTGACATAGCCGCCGTGATCCGCCCCCCACACGTCGATCAGGTCGCGGAAGCCGCGGTCGAGCTTGGACTTGTGATAGGCGATGTCGGCGGCGAAATAGGTGTAGCCGCCGTCCGATTTTTTCAGCGGGCGGTCGATGTCGTCGCCGAACGCGGTCGAGCGGAACAAAGTCTGCTCGCGGTCCTCCCAGTCCTCGACCGGCGCGCCCTTCGGCTGCGGCAG
>CAYGZV010000057.1:11615-15776 GCA_964354425.1 uncultured Rhodoplanes sp.
GCGGCGAGGTCCATGCGGATCGCGTCCATCATCATCGCGATCGCCTTGGCGCGGACGATCGGGAGCCAGGCCTGTTCCGGCTGTGCGAGCAGGTCTCGGCCGAACGCGCGGGCGAGCGCCTCGCCGACCGGCACGAGATAATCGCCCGGATAGAGCCCGTCCGGGATTGCGCCGATGTCCTCGCCCAGCGCCTCGCGGTAGCGCAGATAGGCGGAGCGGGCGAGCACGTCGACCTGCGCGCCGGCGTCGTTGATGTAATACTCGCGCGTCACCGCAAAGCCGGCGAAGCCGAGAAGATTGGCGAGCGCGTCGCCGAACACCGCGCCGCGGCAGTGGCCCACATGCATCGGCCCGGTCGGGTTGGCGGAGACATATTCGACGTTCACCGCCCTTGCCCGGCCGGCGTCGGATCGGCCGTAATCGGGGCCTGCCTTGATCGCCGCCCGCAAGGCCTGCATCCACACCTGCGGCTTGAGGGTGAGATTGATGAAGCCCGGCCCGGCGACATCGACCGACTGGACCCAGTCGTCGTTGCGCAGCCGCGCCGCGATCGCCTCCGCCAGTTCGCGCGGTTTGCGGCCGGCCTCCTTGGCGAGCGCCATGGCGGCGTTGGTCGCGAGATCGCCATGGGCGGAATCGCGCGGCGGCTCGACCAGCACCCGGCTCTGATCGATGTCCGCCGGGAGCAGCCCGTCCGCGATCAGGGCCTTGGTCACGACCTCGATCCGCGCGCGAACCGCCGCGAATATATCACTGAATTCGTTATCTATTCCACTCATGCGACGCGCGCGCCTCCGGCCTTCCGCAACGGCCGGCCTAGCGCAGAAGCGGGGTCGCGTCAAAAAGCCGTCTATGTTCCCCGAGCGCATAGCGGTCGGTCATCCCGGCGATGAAGTCGGCGATGCGGCGGGCGCGGGCGTGACCGTCGTCCGGAAGCGCATGACGCCATTCGGCCGGCAGCGCGGCCGGATCGGCGGCGTAGCGCGCAAACAGATCGCGCAGCACGCCCTCGGCGTCGCCCATGATGCGCATCACCCGCGCGTGCCGGTACATGCGATCGAACAGGAAGGCCTTGATGGCCTTTTCGGCCACCGCCATCGGCGGCGAAAAGCCGACCATCGGCGCGTCCGCCGAGCGAACGGCGTCGGCGGACGCGGGATCGAGCGCCGTCAGCCGCCGCCTGGTCTCGCCCAC
Organism: uncultured Rhodoplanes sp.; assembly: GCA_964354425.1. Lineage (GTDB taxonomy): Bacteria > Pseudomonadota > Alphaproteobacteria > Rhizobiales > Xanthobacteraceae > Rhodoplanes. The sequence goes on from CAYGZV010000057.1 coordinate 12,810, forward strand.
CACGTCCTCGATCATCCGCGTGATCATGCGCCGGATCAGTTCGCTGTTGCGCCGGGCCGGCTCGATATTGGGGTGCGCGGCAAGCACCTCGGCCACGAGGTCGCCGACCAGCGGCAGCGCGGCAAGCTCCCCAAAGGCGAACAATTCGGCTCGAAGACCGTCGTCTATGTCGTGGGAATTGTAGGCGATATCGTCGGCGATGGCGCCCGCCTGCGCTTCCAGGCTGGGGAAGCTGTCGAGCTTCAGATCGTGCAGGCGGCAATAATCGGCGATTTCGGCTGGAAGGCCCTTGGCCCCGCAAGCAGCCGTCGGCCGGCCCTGCCGATCGAGCAGCGGCCCGTTGTGCTTGACGAGGCCCTCCAGCGTCTCCCAGGTCAGGTTGAGGCCGTCGAAGGCGGCGTAGCGCTTCTCCAGGCGGGTCACGACCGCGAGCGTCTGCGCGTTGTGGTCGAAGCCGCCGAAACCGGCGAGGCGGCGGTCGAGCGCGCGCTCGCCGGCATGGCCGAACGGCGGATGGCCGAGATCATGCGCGAGCGCGCAGGCTTCCGCCAGATCCTCGTCGAGGCCGAGCGCGCGGGCGAGCGAGCGCGCCACCTGCATGACTTCGAGCGTATGGGTGAGCCGGGTGCGGTAGTGGTCCCCCTCGTGGAACACGAACACCTGCGTCTTGTGGGCGAGCCGGCGGAACGCGGCGGAGTGGATGATCCGATCGCAGTCGCGACGGAACGCGCTGCGCGTCGGGCTCGGCGCCTCGGGATGCAGCCGGCCGCGGCTTGCTTCCGGGTCGGCCGCGTAAGGCCTGCGCGCCGCGCTCGCCTGAACCGCCATCTCCGCCTCGCAGCGATTGACCCCAGCCTGGCGGACACATAACTAGTTAGCATCGCCACAGGCAATCGCGGGGAACCATGGGCACGCAGGTGACTCTGACCGACCGGGCGGCGCGGCGGATCGGCGAAATCCTCAAGGGGGAGCCCGCGGGGACGATGTTGCGCATCCTGGTCGAGGGCGGCGGCTGCTCCGGGTTCCAGTACAAGTTCAATCTCGACCGCGAACAGGCAAACGACGATTTGGTGCTTGCGCGCGATGCGGCGACCGTGCTGATCGACCCCGTGTCGGTGCAATACATGACAGGGGCGGAAATCGACTTTGTCGACGACCTGATGGGGGCGTCCTTCAAGATCAACAATCCGGTCGCATCGGCCTCCTGCGGCTGCGGCACGAGCTTTTCGGTCTAGCCGGCGAGTTAAGCCGGGCCGTCCTCCCTGCAACCGGCTGGTCCAGGCTTGGCACCGCGGTCAGAGGCCGCTTCGCGCTTGCGGCGATGCGCGACGTCCAGCGTGCAGGCGGTCGGCCCGGAGGCGCTTGGCGCGGCGACCCCGGACGGGTGAGCATCGCGGCGGGCCTTCGGAACCTCGCAAGGCGCCGGCGCGCGCCGCCCGACCGAGAGGGCCGGCGGCTAACCCGTATTCATGTTCAATCGACGGATCGTGTCATGCTTCAGGTTCCAGCGTCCCCTCACCCGCCCGTTCGACTGGACGAGTCGCCCGCCGCGCGGCGGCGGACTTTCGCCATCATCTCCCATCCGGACGCCGGCAAGACCACGCTGACGGAAAAGCTCCTCCTGTTCGGCGGAGCCATCCAGATGGCCGGGCACGTCAAGGCGCGCGGCGAGCGGCGGCGCACGCGCTCGGATTGGCTCGACATTGAACGGGCGCGCGGCATCTCGGTCAGCAGCTCGGTCATGACCTTCGAGCGCGAGGGGATGGTGTTCAATCTGCTCGACACGCCCGGCCATGCCGATTTCAGCGAGGACACCTATCGAACGCTGAGCGCGGTCGACGCCGCCGTCATGGTGATCGACGCGGCGAAGGGAATCGAGAGCCAGACGCGCAAGCTGTTCGAGGTGTGCCGCCTGCGCGACATCCCGATCATAACCTTCATCAACAAGGTCGACCGCGAAGGCCGCGACCCGCTGGCGCTGCTGGACGAGATTTCGTCGGGATTGGCCCTCGATGTGACGGTGCTGACCTGGCCGATCGGCATGGGCGTCGACTTCCGCGGCTGCCTGGACGTGACGGGTTCGCGCCTGCTGCTGCCCAGGCAGGCGCGGACCGACGGATTCGGCGAAGTGGAGGAACTGGCGGATTTCGACGCGCTCCGTCACCACCCGAGAATCGAGGATCGGATCGCGGCGCCCGCGCTCGAAAGCCTCGCGCTGTGCATGGACTCGCTGCCGCCTTTCGACCCGCGCCTGTTCCGCGAAGGCCATCTCTCGCCGGTGATTTTCGGCAGCGCGCTGAAGGATTTCTGTGTCGCCGAACTGCTCGACTGCCTGACCCGCTGGGCGCCCGGCGCGCTCCCGCGCAAGGCAAGCGGGCGCATCGTCGCCCCGGACGAAGAGGGCGTCACCGGTTTCGTGTTCAAGGTGCAGGCCAATATGGACCCGAACCACCGCGACCGGGTGGCGTTTGTCCGCCTGTGCTCGGGGCGCTTCCGCCGCGGGATGAAGCTGTTCAACGCGCGCGAGCGCCGCGCGATGACGATCAGCGCGCCGATCTTCTTCTTCGCCCAGCAGCGCGAGACCATCGACGAGGCCTTCCCCGGCGACATCATCGGCATCCCGAACCATGGAACATTGCGGGTCGGCGACACGCTCACCGAAGGAGAAATCCTCAAATTCGAGGGATTGCCGAACTTCGCCCCGGAAATCCTGCGGCGCGTCAGCCTTGAGGATGCGATGCGCGCCAAGCGCCTGCATCGGGCGCTCGACGACATGGCCGAGGAAGGCGTCGCCCAGATATTCCGGCCCGTGTCCGGGTCCTGGCCTATCCTCGGCGCGGTCGGCTCGCTTCAGCTCGACGTGCTCGTCTCGCGCCTCAAGCAGGAATACGACGTCCCGGTGCGACTGGAGCCTGCTCCCTATGCGACGGCAAGGTGGGTCGTGAGCGACAATCCGGACAGCCTGGC
>CAYGZV010000058.1:0-12919 GCA_964354425.1 uncultured Rhodoplanes sp.
ATGACCCTTCGCATTCTCTGCCCGCCCGGCTGGAAGCCGCCGATCGGCTATAGCAACGGGATCGAGGCGACGGGCCGGCTCGTCTTCATCGCGGGCCAGGTCGGATGGAACGCCGCGCAGGCGTTCGAGAGCGAAGACCTCGCGCCGCAATTCGAGCAGGCTCTCGCCAATGTGCTCGCGGTGCTGAACGAAGCCGGCGGCCGGCCGGAGCATATCTGCCGCATCACCGCCTTCTGTTGCGACAAGCAGGCCTATCTCGCCGCGCGGCCCGCGCTCGGGCGCATCTGGCGCAAGCTTATGGGCAAGCACTTTCCTTGCATGAGCATGATCTTCGTCTCGGACCTGCTCGACAGCCCCGGCAAGATCGAGCTGGAGGCGACCGCCGTCATTCCGGTGTGAACGGCGTGGCGGCCGCAGTCCCGAACGCCAGCCAGCCCGCCCGCTGTCGTCGCCAGGCTCGGAACAGACGCCGGTCGGCTCGGCGGCTCAGTATTTGCGGAACTGCGGAGCGCGCTTTTCTTTGAACGCGGCGGCGCCCTCTTTCGCTTCCGGCGTTCCATAGAATAAGCGCACCGCCTGCATTCCCAACGCGCTGATCCCCCGAATGGAATCCGTATCGGCATTGCACGCGCGCTTGGCGATGGCGATGGCGGTCGGGCTGAGCGCGAGTATTTCCCGGCACCAGCGCTCCACTTCCGCGTCGAGCTCGGCATGCGGGACGACGCAGTTCACCATGCCCATCGCCAGCGCCTCCTGCGCGCTGTAGCGGCGGCACAGAAACCAGATTTCGCGCGCCTTTTTCTCTCCGACCACGCGCGCGAGATAGGCGGTGCCGAAGCCGGGATCGACGGAGCCGACCCGCGGCCCGACCTGACCGAACACGGCGTTCTCCGATGCGATCGCGAGGTCGGCGACGGTCACGAGCACATTGCCGCCGCCGATCGCAAAGCCGTTGACGCGCGCGATTACCGGCTTCGGCACGTCGCGCATCAGCCCGTGCAGCTCCTCGAGCGGCAGCCCGATGGTTCCGCGCCCGCCATAGCCGCCTTCATGCGTCCCCTGGTCGCCGCCCGTGCAGAAGGCCTTGTCGCCCGCCCCGGTGAGCACGATCACCCCGACCGAGCGGTCCCATCCGGCCTTGTTGAACGCATCGATCAATTCGTCGCACGTGCGGGCGCGAAACGCATTGTATCGGTCCGGCCGGTTGATGGTAATTCGCCCGATCCCTTCATGAATCTGTAAAGTAATGTCTGAATATTCTTCCATACTCACCTCCATTTGAGCGCTATAGACGCTTTGTTTCGTTGTTGAGGTCGGGCGGGCGGCGCGACTGCGGGCGGGCGAGAATGCGACAATTCCCACAATGCTTCAATAAAAACGGAGTGCGTTGATTCCCGACAAGAAACTGGGGCATGATCGAACAAATTCAGGCCGGATCGGCTGCGGATTGCGAAAACAAAAAGCGGCGGCGCGCGTCGCAGGCTCAGGGATGAGCGGGTAGGAAGCGAGACGAGTTCACGTGCTGGAATTTCATTGTCGACCTGCAGACGCGCGCCGTAACGCGGGCGCGGCCTGTCTCCCGCCGCAATGGGAAAGGAACGACGCCCGATGAGCGCGACCCCGGCGCCGCTGCTCGCGGCCGAGCGGATTTCGCTGCGGTTCGGCGGCGTGCGCGCGCTCACCGATGTCACCTTCTCCGTCAATCCGGGCGAGCTGTTCTCGATCATCGGGCCGAACGGCGCGGGCAAGACCTCGATGGTGAACTGCATTTCCGGCCGCTACCGGCCGAGCGAAGGCCGGATCCTTTATCGCGGGCGCGACATCTCGCGCCTGAAGCCGAACTCCCGCGCGAGCCTCGGGATCGGGCGCACGTTCCAGAATCTTGCGCTGTTTCACCACATGACCGTGCTCGACAACATCATGATCGGCCGCCACCATCTGCTGAAGAACAATTTCATCACCGGCTCGCTCTATTGGTTCACGGGAGCGCGCCGCGAGGAACTGCAACATCGCCGCAAGGTCGAGGAGATCATCGATTTTCTCGACCTGCAGGCCGTGCGCAAGGCGGTCACCGGAACGCTGCCCTACGGTTTGCGCAAGCGCGTCGAGGTCGCCCGCGCGATGGCGCTCGAGCCGCAGGTCATTCTCCTCGACGAGCCGATGGCCGGGATGAATCTCGAAGAGAAGGAGGACATGGCGCGCTATATCGTCGATCTCAATGAGGAGCACGGGATGACGGTGATCATGATCGAGCACGACATGGGCGTGGTGATGGACATTTCCCATCGCGTGATGGTGCTCGATTTCGGCTGCAAGATCGCCGAGGGCGAGCCGGCCGCCGTGCTCGCCGACGCGCATGTGCGGCAGGCCTATCTCGGCGAGCACGATGAGCCTGCGGCGGCCGAGCTGCAGGCGCGCAGCGGCGCGGAGGCGGATGCATGATGGACTACGCCGCGCGGGTCGCCGAGGCCGATACGTTTCCCAAGCTCCTTCGCCTCAACGCCAGGGAGCACGCCGGCGAAGTCGCGCTGCGGGAAAAGAATCTCGGCCTGTGGCGGAGCTTCACCTGGGCGGATTATCACGGCCGCGTGCGCGATTTCGCGCTCGGACTGGCGGAGCTCGGCATCGGGCGCGGCGACGTGGTCGCGCTGATCGGCGACAACCGCCCCGATTGGATCGCGGGCGAGATCGCCGCGCATGCCGTCGGCGCGATGAGCCTCGGCGTCTATCGCGACGCGCTCGAGGAGGAGGTGGCCTATCTCCTCAATTACGGCGAAGCGAAGCTGATCTTCGCCGAGGACGAGGAACAGGTCGACAAGCTGCTCGGCCTCGGCGACCGCGTTCCTGATCTGCGCCACATCGTCTATGCCGATCCGCGCGGCATGCGGAAATACGACGATCCGCGCCTGATCGCGGCCGAAACGCTGGCGACGAAGGGACGCGAACGCGCCGCGCGCGAGCCCGAGCTCTACGACCGCCTGGTCGACGCCACGACCGCGGACGCGATCGCCGTCCTGTGCACGACGTCGGGCACGACCGCGCATCCCAAGCTCGCAATGCTCTCGGCCGGGCGCATCCTGCGGCACTCGGCCGTCTATCTCGCGAGCGATCCGAAGGGACCGGACGACGAGTATGTCTCGGTGCTGCCGCTGCCCTGGATCATGGAGCAGATGTACGCGCTCGGCAAAGCGCTGGTGTGCCGGATGAAGGTCAATTTCGTCGAAGAGCCCGAGACGATGATGCACGATTTCCGCGAGATCGCGCCGACCTTCGTGCTGTTCGCCCCGCGCGTATGGGAATCCATCGCCGCCGATGTGCGCGCCCGCGTCATGGACGCCTCTGCGCTCAAGCGTGGCCTCTACGATCTCGGCATGAAGGCGGGCCTCTCGGCGCTCGCGCACGGGAAACGATCCGCCTTGGCGGACATTCTGGCCTTCCGCGCGCTGCGCGACCGGCTCGGCTTCACGCGGCTGCGCTCGGCGGCGACCGGCGGCGCCGCGCTCGGCCCGGACACGTTCAGCTTCTTCCGCGCGATGGGCGTTCCGCTGCACCAGATCTACGGCCAGACCGAGACGCTCGGCGCCTATACGATCCACCGCCCCGACGAGATCGATTTCGACACGGTAGGCACGCCGATGGACAAGGGGATCGAGGTGCGGATTCTCGAAGCCGACGCGAACGGGGTCGGCGAGATCGTGGCGCGCCATCCCAACATGTTTCTCGGCTATTTCAAGAACGAGGAGGGGACCGCGGCCGATCTGCGCGACGGCTGGATGCAAACCGGCGACGCCGGCTATTTCAACGACAGGGGCCATCTCGTCGTCATCGACCGCCTGAAGGATCTCGCGGTGACGGCGCACGGCTATCGCTTCTCGCCGCAATATATCGAGAACAAGCTGAAGTTCTCGCCCTATATCGCCGAGGCGATCGTGCTCGGCGCCGGCCGCAATTTCCTCGCCGCGATGCTCTGCATCCGCTTCTCGATCGTGTCGAAATGGGCGGAGAAGAACCGCCTGTCGTTCACCACCTATACCGACCTGTCCTCCCGCGACGAGGTCTATGCGCTGGTGCGCAAGGAGGTGGAAACGGTGAACGCCTCGCTGCCCCCCGCCCAGCGCATCGCCAAGTTCCTCCTCCTCTACAAGGAGCTCGACGCCGACGACGGCGAACTCACCCGCACGCGCAAGGTTCGCCGCGGCGTGATCAACGAGAAATATGCCGACATCATCGAGGCGATCTATGCCGGCAAGAGCGCGATCGATGTCGACACGGTCATCCGGTTTCAGGACGGCGCCACCCAGCGCATCCGGACGAAGCTGGCCGTGGTCGACCTCGAACCGGGGCCGGCGCCAGCGGTCGCGATGGCCGCGGAATGAGCTGGCGAGATCAGGATGATTGGTTCTAGCGAATGCCCCTTCCCGACCCTCCCCCGCTCGCGGGGGAGGGAGTCGAGCGAAGCAAGACGGGAGGGGGCAGTTCACGGATGCCGCGCCCGCCCCTCACCGCCCTCGCGATTTTTTGGAATAGGTAGACTTCGGACAAGCCGATGAACACCGAGCTTCTGATCCAGCTCCTCGCGAACGGCCTCATCGTCGGCACGCTCTATGGCGTCGTCGCGATGTCCTTCGTGCTGATCTACAAGGCGACGCAGGTGGTGAACTTCGCGCAGGGCGAATTCCTGCTGATCGGCGCCTGGGTGTGCTGGTGGCTGCTCACCAAATACCAGCTTCCGTTCTATCTCGGCATGCCGATCACGCTCGTCTTCATGTTCGCGTTCGGCGTGGCGCTGCAGGTCGTGGTCCTACGGCCTCTGGTGGGCGAACCGATCATTTCCGTCATCATGGTGACGATCGGGCTGTCCACCGTGTTCCAGGCGCTGATGAAATGGATATTCGGGACGAATCTGCAGCCGTTTCCGCAGGTGTTCACGGTGCAGACGGTGAAGGTCCTCGGACTGCAGTTTCAGAGCGTCTACCTGCTGAGCCTCGTGGTCTCGCTGGCGATGATGGCGGGCATGGCATGGTTCTTCCGCGCCACCAAGCACGGGCTCGCCATGCGCGCGACCGCGTTCGATCAGCAGGTGGCGCAGTCGCTCGGCATTTCGGTCGAGAACGTGTTCGCGATGGCCTGGGCGATCTCCGCCGTCGTGTCGGCGGTGGCGGGGGTGGTGGTCGCGGTGGTCAACGGCGTGTCCGCCGGCCTGTCCGCCTACGGCATCAAGGTGTTTCCGGCGGCCATTCTCGGCGGGCTCGACAGCATCGGCGGCGCGGTTCTGGGCGGCATCATCATCGGCCTTCTGGAGAACGTCGCCCACTTCGTCGACAGCCAGTACCTGCACTGGGGCAATCTCTATGAGGTCGCGCCATTCTACGTGCTGATCATCATCCTGATGATCAAGCCCTACGGCCTGTTCGGCACGCGCGACATCGAGCGGGTGTGAGGATTGCACATGACGAGCCTCCTTCCGGCCGGCGATTTCCGCACCACCTACGCGGCCGACACCACGATCTTCCCCACCGTCACCAGCCGCAACTGCGCGATCGCTGGCGTCGCTTTCATGTGCCTGGTTCCCTTCATGCTCAGCCAGTATTGGCTCAGCATCTTCATCCAGATCGGCTATTTCGGCATCGCCGCGATCGGCCTCAACATCCTGGTCGGCTTCACCGGCCAGATTTCGATCGGCCACGCCGCGTTTTTCGGGTTCGGCGCGTTCACCTCGGCCTATCTCAGCACCAAGATCGGCATTCCGGCCTTCTTCGCGATCCCGCTCGCAGGAACGGCCACGGCGCTGGTCGGCCTCGTGTTCGGATTGCCCGCCGCGCGCCTGAAAGGCCTCTACCTCGCGATCGCAACGCTCGCCGCGCAGTACATCCTGCTCGATTTCTTCTCGCGCGCCGACTGGTTCACCGGCGGCATCGTGCCGGCGAGCGCGGCCCCGTTCACGCTGTTCGGCTACACGCTGCGCGGCGACCGCCAGTACTACTATGTCGTGCTCGCCTATCTCGTGGCGAGCTATCTGCTGGTCACCAATCTGATCCGCACGCGCGACGGCCGGGCCCTCGTCGCCATCCGCGACCACTATCTCTCGGCCGAAATGATGGGAATCAATCTCACCAAGTACCGGACGCTGTCGTTCGGTCTGGCGGCGTTCTTCGCCGGGGTCGGCGGCGCGCTCTATGCGCACTATCAGCAGGTCGTGTCGAACGAGGGATTCGGCATCGATCGGTCGATCGTGTTTCTCGCGATGGTCATCATCGGCGGGGTCGGCTCGGTGATGGGCACGTTGATGGGCACGGCGTTCATGGTGCTGCTGCCGGAAGCGATGGAGTGGATCAGCGCCCTTCTGCGCGGCGGCGCGATCGACCGGGCGCTCGCGCTCAACAACAATATCGCGTTCCTGCGCGAGATCGCCATCGGCCTCGTGATCGTGCTGTTTCTCATCTTCGAGCCGGACGGGCTCGCGCATCGCTGGCGGCAGATCAAGGCCTATTGGAAGCTCTACCCGTTCTCGCATTGAGGTCAGGACGGGCGGAACGGTTCGCGACCTCGAAAACAACACGGAGGAACACGTTCATGCGATTGATCACGATACTGCGCGGCGCCTCGGTGGCGGCGCTCCTTGCCGGCCTGGCCGGCGCGGCAAATGCCCAGAAGGTCACCGTCGGACAGCTCGCGGATTTCTCCGGCGCCACCGCCGATGTCGGCGTGCCGTTCGGCCAGGGCGTCGTCGACGCCATCGCCTGGGCCAACAAGAAGGGCGGCGTGACGGTCGACCTCGACACCGTCGACTACGGCTACCAGGTGCCGCGCGCGGTCGCGCAATACAAGAAATGGTCCGGCGCCGACAACAAGGTCCCGGCCATTCTCGGCTGGGGCACGGCGGACACCGAGGCGCTCGCGGGCTTCATCGCGCAGGACCAGATCCCGTATATTTCCGGGTCGTATGCCGCGGCGCTGACCGATCCGACCGGGCAGAGCGGCAAGACGAAGCCCGCGCCCTATAATTTCTTCTATGCGCCGAGCTATTCCGATGCGCTGCGCGCCATGCTGACCTGGGCGGCGCAGGACTGGAAGGCGAAGGGCAAGACCGAGAAGCCGAAATTCGTCCATATGGGCGCGAACCACCCGTATCCCAACGCACCGAAGGAAGCCGGCGAGGCGATCGCGAAGGAACTCGGCTTCGAGGTGCTGCCGCCGGTGCAGTTCGCGTTCACGCCGGGCGACTACACCGCGCAATGCCTAACGCTGAAGAATGCCGGCGCGAACTATGCCTATCTCGGCAACACGGCGGGATCGAACATCGCCGTGCTCAAGGCCTGCAAGAACATCGGCGCCGACGTGCAGTTCCTCGGCAATGTCTGGGGGATGGACGAGAACGCGGCGAAGGCGGCGGGTGACGCGGCGGACGGGGTCGTGTTTCCCCTGCGCACCGCGGTGCCGTTCGGGGGCGATGCGCCTGGCATGAAGAACGTGATGGAGATATCGAAGAACTCCGACCCCTCCGGCAATGTCTATCGTCCGGTTCACTATATCGCCGGCCTGTGCACCGCGCTCTATGTGAAGGAAGCGATCGACTGGGCGGCGAAGAACGGCGGGGTCAACGGCGCGAACGTGAAGAAGGGCTTCTACCAGACGAAGGACTGGGTCCCGGCCGGCATGGAGGGCGTGTGCAACGCCTCGACCTGGACGGAAACCGATCACCGGCCGACCACGAATGTCGATCTCTATCGCATCAAGGTGACGGGCGCGACCGACGCACCGCTCAACGAACTCGTCAAGAACGGCGCGATCAAGCTCGAAAAGGTGACGACCGTGAATCTTCCGCGCAAGCCCGAATGGCTTGGCTGGTGAGCGCGGGAGCCGCCTCTCCCGGCGCGCTCGCGCAGGCGCGCGCGCTGTAATCATATGTTACCGGCTGCCCTGTGGCCTAGTTCACTCGCGCGGTCGGGACCATGCGCGACACTCGCGCGAGTGAACGGAGCAGCCGTCACCGCCTGCTCCTGCTCTCCTCATCCCGGGGAGGGCAGGGGGAGGGGTTACGCGGCGATGACATGAACCGCACGCTAGACCATTCACCTGATGCGTCCTCGAATGCCGGGGAGGAGAGAGCAAGCGGCGCGCCGCTGCTCTCGGTGCACAACATCGAGGTCGTGTACGACGAGGTGATCCTCGTGCTGCGCGGGCTCAGCCTGCAAGTCGCGCGCGGGGCGGTGGTGGCCCTGCTCGGCGCCAATGGCGCCGGCAAGTCGACCACGCTGAAAGCCATTTCCGGGCTGCTCAAGACCGAGAACGGCGCGGTGACGCGCGGCGAGATCCTGTTCGACGGCGAACGGATCGACGGCGGCGATCCGGTGGGGATCGTCCGGCGCGGGATTTCGCAGGTGATGGAAGGCCGGCGCATCATCTCCGACCTCACCTCGCTCGAAAACCTGCGCCTCGGCGCCTTCACCCGTCGCGACAAAGAGATTGCCCGCGACATCGACATGGTGCTCGGCTATTTCCCGCGCCTGCGGGAGCGCACCGGTCTCGCCGGCTATCTCTCCGGGGGCGAGCAGCAGATGCTCGCGATCGGGCGCGCGCTGATGGCCCGGCCCCGGCTGATCCTGATGGACGAGCCGTCGATGGGCCTCTCGCCGCTGCTGGTGAAAGAGGTGTTCGGCATCATTCGCGACATCAATCGCGATCTCGGCGTGACCATCCTCCTGGTGGAGCAGAACGCGCGCGCGGCGCTCTCGGTCGCGAGCTACGGCTACATCATGGAGCAGGGCAAGGTAGTGCTCGACGGCGCCGCGGACGAGTTGCGCGACAACGAAGATGTCAAGGAATTCTATCTCGGCGGCGCGGGCGATCAGCGCCGCAGCTTCAAGAACCTCAAAAGCTTCAGGAGACGCAAACGGTGGCTGTGAGGGCGGCGGCCGACGCGGAATTCGACAGGCTGGAGCGGCGCAGCGTCGACGAGCGGGATTCCGCATTGGTGGCGGCGCTGACGAAGCTCCTCGCGCACGCCAAACAGACGAGCGCCTATTACGGGAAACTGCTCGCCAATATCGCGCTGCGCGACATCAAGGATCTGGGCGCGCTCGCGCGTCTGCCCGTCACCCGCAAGACGGCGATGAAGGGGCTGCAGCAGGAAACGCCGCCGTTCGGCGGGCTGGAGGCAACCCCGATGGCGCGGCTTGCCCGCGTGTTCGCGTCGCCCGGCCCGGTATTCGAGCCGGAAGCGGTCCGCCCGGACTACTGGCGCTACGCGCGCGCTTTGTGGGCGACCGGCCTGCGGCCCGGAGATCTCCTGCACAACTGCTTCGCCTATCACTTCACGCCGGCCGGCGCGATGATGGAAACGGGCGCGCTTGCGCTCGGCGCCGCCGTTTTTCCGGCCGGCACCGGGCAGACTGAGATGCAGGTTCAGGCCGCGGCGGTGTTGCGGCCGGTCGCCTATGCCGGCACGCCCGATTTCCTGCGCACCATCCTCGAACATGCGGACGCGCAGCGCATCGATCTCTCCAGTTTCCAGGTCGCCCATGTCACCGGCGGTGCGTTTCTTCCCGATGCGCGCGCTTTCTACGCCCAACGCGCGATCGACGTGATGCAGAGCTACGGAACGGCGGAGATCGGATTGATCGCCTATGAGAGCGCCGCGCGCGAGGGGCTTATCGCCGACGAGGGCGTGATCATCGAGATCGTCGAGCCGGGCACCGGCACGCCGGTCGAGGACGGCGAAGCCGGCGAGGTGCTCGTCACCGTCCTCAATCCCGATTATCCGCTCATTCGGTTCGCGACCGGCGATCTGTCCGCGATCCTTCCGGGCGAAAGTTCGTGCGGACGCACCAATCGGCGCATCAGGGGCTGGTTGGGCCGCGCCGATCAGACCACCAAGGTCAAGGGAATGTTCGTGCATCCGCATCAGATCGCGGAGGTGGTCCGCCGCCATCCGGACATCGGCCACGCGCGGCTTGTCGTCAGTCGCGACCACGGGACCGATGTGATGACGCTGCGGATCGAAGCGGCGGGCGCGGGCGACGACCTCGCGCGCGCGGTCGAGGCGAGCGTCCAGGCTGTCACGCGGCTCAAGGCGCGGGTGGAAGTCTCCCCCGCCGGAAGCCTGCCGCGCGACGGACGCGCGATCGAGGACGCCCGCGACTACGGGAAAAGGTCATAACCCGGCTGCGAGTTGCCCGCCACCATTGCCGGCAGGCAACGCCGCGGCCCGCGCGGACGAACTCCCCGCATCCTCTCGGATCACATTCGACAGCGTTTCGGCCGCGGTCTTGAGCGAGGACACGACCTGAACCGAGGGCGAGTCGCCGAGCCGATCCGCGAGGCCCACGAGGCCCAGGCTGTAGACCACGCCGGCGCCGTCGATCCGGATCGGACAGGCATAGCTGAGGACGCCGGGATCGAGTTCCTGATCGCAGATGGCGAATCCCTGTTCGCGGATTTTCGTCAGTTCGGTGGTGATTTCCTGTTCCGATATCTTCGTCCGCGCCGTGAATTGGGCATGCGGCTTGGCTAGCACATCGTCAACCAGCTGGTCGTCGGCGAATGCGAGGATCGCCTTCGCGGACGCCGCAGCATGGAACGGCATGCTGCGCCCTGGATGGACGAAAGCCTGCCGCTCGCCTTTCGGCGGAGCGACCGCCACGGTTTCCACCTCGTCACCCTCCAGCTTGGCGATGAAGGCGGTCTCGCCGAAGTCGGCGGCCAGCCGGTCGAGGATCGGCTGCGCAAGCTGGCGGATCGTGCGGCGGGGCATGCCGGCGCACAGCAGGCGCAGCAAGCGGGGTCCCAGGACATAGTGCTTGCGGCGCTCGCCCTGCGCGAGAAAGCCCACATGAACCAGCGCGTGAACGAGCCGATACACGGTCGCCTGCGGGAGGCCCGTGCGTTGGCCGATCTCGGTCAGCGGCAAGCCGCTCGAGGCTTGCCCTACGGTGTCGAGAACCACGGCATACCGACTGAGGATTGCGCAGCCGCCATGCGGGCTGCGGCTCCTCTGCTTTGCAGTTGCGTCAGCCTGTGACATAGCTCCGGAGCTCAATAATTCGAATTTCGAAATTGTGATTCCATGTTACGAAAATTTGCAGCCAGATCGCGATTTTGTCAAGTTCAGTTTCCAGCATGGGTGGAGCACTGCGACCGAGGGCGACGAAGGGCTGTGCGCTCGCGGGTTGCGGTGTCGCGCCAGACGCTCGCGTGGCCGCGCAGGCTGCCGCCCGGGCCGGTTGGCGCGGATTGGAAGGACGCAAGCGATGCTGTGTGATTTCGCGCAAAGAGTGTTCGCTCCGGCTTTGCCCCGCCGGCCGCGGGCCGGCCAGAGCCAGAGCCGCCGCGCGGCTTTGGCCCTTGCCGCCGGCGCCGTCGCGACCACGATGCTTCTCCTCCTCGCCCAAGCCGGACTTGCCGCGTCGGCGCAAACGAATGCCGAGTTGCAGGATCTGGTCGAGGGACATTTGCGGCCGTGGCTCGCCGACGGCGCGGGTGTGGCGGTCGTCGTGCGCGACCAGGGACGCACCACGTTCCTCGATTTCGGCTTTGCCGATCGCGAAACCGGCCGGCGGGTTTCGCCCGACGCCATTTTCAATCTTGCGTCGGTCGGCAAGCTCTTTGCGGCGACATTGCTTGCCCAGGCGGTCGAGCGGGGCGAACTGCGCCTCGACGATCCGGTCGCGAAATACGTCACCGAACTTCAGCGCGGCGGCGACATCCGCCGCGTTACGCTCGGGCAGCTGGCAAGCCACAGCTCCGGTCTGACGCGGGGACCCGGCGAATACGAGCCCTGGCATCGCGGCAAGTACAGCCTGCCGGATTTCATCCGCTACCTGAACGCCTGGCGCGCCGATCCCGGCCACGAGCCGGGCCGACAGAGCATCTATTCGAACGGCGGATTGGTGCTGCTGCGCCTCGCGCTCGAACGCCGCTTCGGCATGCCGTTCGCTGCGCTGATGGAGAGCCGCATCCTCAAGCCGCTGGCGATGAACTCGACCGCCCTGCCGCTTCCCGCCGCGCTGAAGGGGCGCGCCGTGCAGGGCTATGGCCCGGCGGGCCGGCCGATCGGCCGACCGGGCGAGCAGCAAGGCATTCTCGACTTTCGCAGCGCCGGCCAGATCTACTCCTCAGCGCGCGACATGGCCACGTTCCTCGCCGCCAATCTCGGCGAGCCGCCGGACCAGGGTCCGCTCGCGCAGGCGATGAAGTTCGCGCAGCAGCCGGTGCTTACGGTCGGTCCGCGCTTCACGCAAGGACTCGTCTGGCAGCGCGTGCGCGATGGCGGCGTGACGATCGTCGACAAGAATGGCGGGCTCAACAACACCTCCACCTATATCGGGATGATCCCCGACAAGGGGCTCGGCATCGTGATCCTCTGCAATCGCGGCAAGGCGCCGGCGACTCGTCTCGGCCGCGAAATCCTGCTGACGCTCGCGCGCGCGCGCGGTCCGGCGGTCGACGAGGGCGGTGACCCGAATTGAGCTGCGCGCAGCGCCTCGCGAGGCGCGCTCGCGGCTGCCTGCATCGGTCGCAACGCTTCGTTATGCGAATGAACGATCGAGCGCCGCAGCTTCGAGGGGAGGCTGCGGCCCCGAGATTCGAGAGAACGGATGTCGGACTCGCAATCGCGCCGGAATCCGGATATCCACACCGCACAGCAATCTTGCGATTCTCCGGCTCGATCGAGCCTTTTCCCTTGTCCCTCATTGATTGGAGCCATCAATGGCGCGAGCGAAGACCAAAGCACCACGCACTTGGACGACCGACGACGTGCGCGCATTGAAGGCTCTGGCCAAGCAGAAAACCCCGATCGGGAAGATCGCCCGCACGCTCAAGCGGACCGAAAGCGCGACGCGCCAGAAGGCCTATTCGCTCGGCGTCGCCTTGACCTCTCGCTGACAAGTCCGGCGATCCCGCTGGCCCCGCGCTATAC
>CAYGZV010000058.1:13019-15559 GCA_964354425.1 uncultured Rhodoplanes sp.
TGCGCCGACCTCCCCCTTTCAGGGGGAGGTGATTGGATCATCCTGTGGGACAAGCGAGGCTGCGCGCGCCTCACGCCGCCTGGCTCGGGACCTTGTCCTCCACGATCCGGACGATGTCGGTCATGATGCGGTTCAGTTCGAAATCCTTCGGCGTGTAGACGGCGGCGACGCCGGCGGCCTTCATCGCGGCTTCGTCGTCCGGCGGAATGATGCCGCCGACCACGACCGGCACCTCGTCGAGGCCGGCCTCGCGCATCTTGGCCACCACTTCCTTCACCAGCGGCATGTGCGAGCCAGAGAGAATCGACAGGCCCACGACATGCACGTTCTTGTCGCGCGCGGCCTTGACGATGTCGTCCGGGGTGAAGCGGATGCCCTCATAGACCACGTCCATCCCGGCGTCGCGCGCGCGCACCGCGACCTGCTCGGCGCCGTTGGAATGGCCGTCGAGGCCCGGCTTGCCGACCAGGAATTTAAGGCGGCGGCCGAGCTTGCGGGACACCCGGTCGACCTCGTCGCGCAATTCGTCGACGCAGCGCGCGTCGTTGCGCGCGGCCGATGACACGCCGGTCGGGGCGCGGTACTCGCCGAACGCGTCGCGCAGCGCGAAGCCCCATTCGCCAGTGGTGACGCCCGCCTTGGCGCAGGCGATCGACGGCGGCATGATGTTCTTGCCCTCGCGCGCGGCGCGGCGCAGCTCGTTGAGCGCCTGGTCGACCGCGGCCGCGTCGCGCGCGGCGCGCCAAGCCCGCAGATTGGCGATCTGGCTCGCCTCCACCTCGGGCGGGATGGTGAGGATCGAGCCTTCCCCGGTCGGCAGCGGCGACGGCTCGGTCTCGATGAACTTGTTGACGCCGACCACGGTGCGCTCGCCCAGTTCGATCTCGTCGACCCGGCGCGAATTGCTCTCGACGAGCTGCGCCTTGAGATAGCCGGTCTCCACCGCCTCGACCGCGCCGCCCATTTCGAGGATGCGCCGCAGCTCGTCGCGCGCCTCGGTCTTCAGCTCCGCGACCTTCTTGGCGATCACGGGCGAGCCGTCGAAAATGTCGCCATAGTCGAGCAGGTCGCTTTCATAGGCGAGGATCTGCTGCGCCCGCAGCGACCATTGCTGGTCCCAGGGCCGGGGCAGGCCGAGCGCCTCGTTCCAGGCGGGAAGCTGCACGGCGCGGGCGCGCGCCTTGCGGGACAGCGTCACCGCCAGCATCTGCAGGAAGATGCGGTAGACATTGTTTTCCGGCTGCTGCTCGGTCAGGCCGAGCGAGTTCACCTGCACGCCATAGCGGAACAGCCGCTGCTTGGGATCGGTGATGGCGTAGCGCTCCGCCAGGATCTCGTCCCACAGCTCGACGAAGGCCCGCATCTTGCAGATTTCAGTGATGAAGCGCATGCCGGCATTGACGAAGAACGAGATGCGGCCGGCGCAGTCGGCGAACGCACTGCCCTCGACCACGCCCGAGGCCTTCACCGCGTCGAGCACGGCGACCCCGGTCGCCAGCGCATAAGCGAGCTCCTGGACCGGCGTCGCGCCCGCCTCCTGCAGGTGATAGGAGCAGACATTCATCGGATTCCACTTGGGCGCTTCCTTGGTCGTGAACAGGATCACGTCCTTGATCAGCCGCATGGAGGGGCCGGGCGGAAACACATAGGTGCCGCGCGACAGATATTCCTTGATGATGTCGTTCTGGATCGTGCCCTGGAGCTTGTCGCGCGAAACACCTTGTTCGTCGGCGACCGCGATATACAGCGCGAGCAGCCACGCTGCGGTCGCGTTGATGGTCATCGAGGTGTTCATCGCGTCGAGCGGAATGCCCTCGAACAAGGCGCGCATGTCGCCGAGATGGCTGATCGCGACGCCGACCTTGCCGACCTCCCCGCGCGCGAGCACATGGTCGCTGTCATAGCCGGTCTGCGTCGGCAGGTCGAAGGCGACCGACAGCCCGGTCTGGCCCTTGGCGAGGTTCTTCCGGTAGAGCGCGTTCGACTCCTTCGCCGTCGAATGACCCGCATAGGTCCGAATGATCCAGGGTTTGTCGCGCATGATGCGTCCCTTCAGCCTTTTCTAGCGTCGGATCAAGCCGATAATCAGGAGGAGGATGATTGCGCCGATGACCGCATTGATGATTTCGCCGAGGGTCCCGCCCCCGATCATGACGCCAAGCCGCGGCAGCAGCCACCCGGCGATAAGCGCCCCGACGATCCCGACGATGATATTGCCGAGCAGGCCGAAGCCGTAGCCGCGTACGATCAGGCCGGCGAGCCACCCGGCGAGCCCGCCTACGATCAGCCAAATAATGATTCCCATCGTCTGCCCCCTTCCGCGAAATCCCGGTCGGTCCGTTGCGCAATGCAAAATAACGATAGCGCAAGCCCGCGCCGCC
Organism: uncultured Rhodoplanes sp.; assembly: GCA_964354425.1. Lineage (GTDB taxonomy): Bacteria > Pseudomonadota > Alphaproteobacteria > Rhizobiales > Xanthobacteraceae > Rhodoplanes. Next base: position 15,401 of record CAYGZV010000058.1, read on the forward strand.
GCAACCATCTTTTCTTGTCGGCGCGCGGACAGCGCAGCGGCCGCAAGCGGCGGATCCCCGCGGACCGGGACAGCCGGCGCCGCAGGGACAAACCGGCCCTTCGGAAGATGATCTTTCGCAATGTTTCCGGATGCCGGAACCGCCTATAGTCCGCACGAT
>CAYGZV010000059.1:0-4602 GCA_964354425.1 uncultured Rhodoplanes sp.
GCGTTCGCGCCGCCGCCTCGACATTGCAGTCGCCTCGGCCGCATCCCTGGAGCGCCTCGGCGCGCGCCTGCTGTTCGGTCTCCTTGCCGAATGCGTAACCCCAATAGCCCTTTCCGTCCGCTGCGATCGCCACCCAGCCCTCCGCATGGGCGCGCGACGATGCGGCGACAATGATAAGAGCCGCGGCGGACATTGCGCTGAAAACGACGACTGCAGTCCTGACAGAGCTCCCCATGGCGTTCCTCCGCGGTTGTTTCGGCCCGATATGACGATCGCTTGCTGACGATCCGAGAGAGAGCGCTGATCGGCGCACGGTCAGATTATCCGGTCGAACGGCTCACCCGCAACCACCAAGACCCGAGATGCGGCGCGGGCATGAAGGCGCGGCCCGCTCCGGAAGAAATTGATTGCGGCGCAGGAGGGCATGGACCGGCGGGTCTTAAGCCGCGAGGAGGCGTGTTGCCTCGGCGAATTGTCATCACAGGCCTTCTCACGTAACATGTGACGGCAAGCAAGGCGATGGTTTCAGGTCGGGCGCTTCATGGCCACCGAACGCAAGAAGGGCGGCGTCACAGGCCGCCCCAAGACGGCCCGCGAGCGGATGCAGGCGCGGCGTGAGCGCCTGCGCGCGCAAGGGCTGCGGCCGGTGCAGCATTGGGTGCCGGACCTGCGCGAGGCGCGGGTGCGCGCCGCCATTCGGCGGGAGGCGGCCCTGCTGCCGCGTCACCCCGATAACACGGCGCTCGACGGCTGGCTCGACGCCGTGCGCGATACGAACGACTGGCCGTGAAACGCGGCGATGTCGTCATCGTCGTCGCCGCGGGCGATCTGGGCAAGCCGCGCCCTGCGGTCGTGGTGCAGGCGGACGAACTCGGCGCGGCCACGACGTCCGTCATCGTCTGTCCGCTGTCGTCCACGACGCATGCGTCCGGCTGGCTTCGGCCGATCATCGAGCCCAGTTCCGCCAACGGTCTGCGCGCGAAATCGCAGATCATGACCGACAAAATCACCGCGCTTCGCCGTGACCGCGTTCGCGACGTCGTGGGACGGCTCGAATCCGATCAGCTTGATCGCCTTGATCGCGCCCTGCTCCTCGTGCTCGGCTTGGCCCGGTAAGTCCGTGCTTTGCGCGTCACAGCCAGGTCGATGACGAGTGCAATTGGGGGGCTTACTCCGCCGCATCGACGCGCCGCAGGAGTCCCGCCGCCTTCATCTCGTCATGGAGTGCGATCGGGTCCCAGTCATAGCCGTTCGGCCAGGTGAGCGCGCCGTCCTCAATGAAGACGCGGGCGAAGTAACCGGCGTCCTTCAGCGGGTCGGCCATCGGCCCGGATTTTCCGTTCACCGCTGCAAAGTCGCGAACGCCGCGCGTTCCGTCGGAAAACTCGACCTCCAGCCGGTGCGGCCCGACGACCCGCACGCCGATCACGTCAATCATCGTCGAGACCTCCGATGCGCTCTAGCGGCTTGTCAGAACGCGCAGCCTGCCAGTTTCGTTCGAGAGCGTCGCATCGCAGATCGGTCCACGCCCGCATCAGCCGCGCAACCGTCGGCGGAAGCCGGCCGTCGATCACCTCGCCGTCGGAGATGCGGACGCGCGCGCGATATCCCTGATAGTGGACATGGACATGCGGCGGATCGTGATCGTTGAAGAACATCCGACCGCGATTCAAAGAAAATACGCGATCGTCGGCAAGGCTCTGTCCGCTTATTGGTCTTGAGCCTATACCTCAGCTCCGAATCGTCACGGCCCTCGAATTCACCCGCGCTGCCGCCCTTCTCCGGCCCAACATCCTTCATATCTGCCTCCCATGCAGCCCATCATCTCCATCCGCAACCTCTCCAAGACCTACGCATCCGGCTTGCACGCGCTCAAGCGGATCGATCTCGACATCCGCCGCGGCGAGATATTCGGCCTGCTCGGTCCGAACGGGGCCGGCAAGACGACGCTGATCAGCATCATTTGCGGCATCGTCAATGCGTCCGAAGGGACGGTCACGGTCGACGGCCACGACATCGTCAGCGACTACCGCGCGGCGCGCGCGCTGATCGGGCTCGTGCCGCAGGAATTGAGCACCGACGCCTTCGAGACGGTGTGGGCGACGGTGAGCTTCAGCCGGGGGCTGTTCGGCAAGCCGAAAAATCCCGCTTATGTCGAGAAGGTGCTGCGCGAGCTGTCGCTTTGGAGCCGGAAAGACTCGAAGATCATGACGCTGTCGGGCGGCATGAAGCGCCGGGTGATGATCGCCAAGGCGCTCTCGCACGAGCCGAAAATCCTGTTTCTCGACGAGCCGACCGCCGGCGTCGATGTCGAGCTGCGCAAGGACATGTGGGACAGCGTGCGCGCGTTGCGCGCGGCGGGCGTGACGGTCATCCTTACCACGCATTACATCGACGAGGCCGAGGAGATGGCCGACCGGATCGGCGTGATCAACAAGGGCGAGATCGTGCTGATCGAGGACAAGGCGGCGCTGATGCACAAGCTCGGCAAGAAGCAGCTGACGCTGGAGCTGCACAAGCCGCTGGACGCCATTCCCGCCGAGCTCGCCGCGCATGCGCTGCGGCTCGCCGCCGGCGGCGCCGAGCTGATCTACACGTATGATACGCAAGGCGAGCGCACCGGCATCACCGCGCTCCTGAAGGAACTCGCCGGCGCGGGCATTCGCTTCAAGGACCTGCACACGACGCAGAGTTCGCTCGAGGACATCTTCGTCGATCTGGTGGGGAGACGGCAATGAATTGGCGGGCGGTCCAGGCGATCTATCTGTTCGAGATGGCGCGCATGCAGCGCACGCTCCTGCAGAGCGTCGCCTCTCCGGTGATCTCGACGTCGCTCTATTTCGTGGTGTTCGGCGCCGCGATCGGCTCCCGCATCACCGAGATCGAGGGCGTCAGCTACGGCGCCTTCATCGTGCCGGGACTCATCATGATGATGCTGTTGACGCAGAGCGTCGCCAACGCCTCGTTCGGCATCTACTTCCCGAAATTCGTCGGCACGATCTACGAGCTGTTGTCCGCGCCGGTGTCGCCCTTCGAACTCGTGCTCGGTTATGTCGGCGCGGCGGCGACCAAGTCGATCATTCTCGGGCTGCTGATTCTCGCGACCGCCGCTCTGTTCGTGCCGCTGCGGATCGCGCATCCGGTCTGGATGCTCGCCTTCCTCGTGCTGACCGCGGTGACTTTCAGCCTGTTCGGTTTCATCATCGGCGTCTGGGCGGACGGCTTCGAGAAGCTGCAGGTGATCCCGTTGCTGGTCATTACGCCGCTGACGTTTCTCGGCGGCAGCTTCTATTCGATCAGCGTGTTGCCGCCGCTCTGGCAGACGGTCACGCTGTTCAACCCGATCGTCTATCTGGTGAGCGGCTTTCGCTGGAGCTTTTTCGAAATAGCCGACGTGAATGTCGGCGTGAGCCTGGCGATGACGCTCATGTTCCTGACGCTGTGCCTCGCGACGGTGTGGTGGATATTTAGGACGGGCTACCGGCTCAAGAGCTGAGCGCGCGAACGCTGCAGTCCATCATTGCCCGTGCGCACGAGCAGCGCTCACGAATCGGTAAACGCATTCGCATCTTTCGTGCACAGTCTTGTGATCTCGTCGAACGTAACCTCGGACGCGGCGCCCCGTACCTACGGCAGGTGAGGCAAAGATCGCCCCATCGTCAAACATCAGGAGCACGCCATGTCCTTCGCCAAGATCGCTCTGTTTGCTTTCGGCCTCGCCACCGTTCTCGTTGCCGGCAGCGTCGGCGCCGACGCGGCGATGTACCGGAACCGTTCGGTCGATTGGAGCAACGCCTACAATTCGACCGTCATTCCGAGCCCGACGGTCCGCTCGCCCGAGGAACTGCTGTTCGAGCGGGCCAAGGGCGGATTCAATTGAGCCTTCGACGCTGACGGGTCTCGCCGCGCCCTTGTCGAGCCGGCTGGCTCTTGCCAGCCGCTCGACAACCCGGCGTCAGGTGGGGTTTCCGGCACGCCGAGCATTCATTCGTAGACGAACAAAGCGCACATGCCCGCCCGCCCGCGCCGCCCCGTTTCACGGCACGGCGTGGAAGGTCAATCGATCGTGCGAAATCGTCGGTCTCATTCGTGCGGCTCTGAGCGCTCGCCGTCCGGCATGGCGAGAAGGATCAGGCCGGCGTACAGGATCATCACGATGCGGAAGGCGTCCGGCACGCCGTTCCACTGGTGCGACATCCACATCCCGAACCACTCGCCGGCGATCGTGATGAAGCCTATCTGCCAGAGCAGAATGCCGAGCGTCAGCCCGGCGACCGCAACCGGCTTCGCGCGATTGAAGGCGCGCGCCTCGCTGCGGACAGCGCGGACGAGACGATAGGCGCCGAGCCAGCACAGCGCCGCCACCACAGCTTCGGTGACGATGATGATCAGATAGGCGGCGTGATGCAGCACAGGATTGACGATGGCGCGATAGGCGATGGTCGCGGTCGGGAAGACCGTATCCATCGACAGCACATGCCGCACGAATTCGAAATTGGTGCCGTAATCGGTGACATTGCCGAACACGACGAGGCTCGCATGCAATGCAAAGCCGGCGACGAAGGCGATCTTGGCGGCGCGAATGGCGAACATCGGACTGGG
>CAYGZV010000059.1:4702-15392 GCA_964354425.1 uncultured Rhodoplanes sp.
GTGGCATTTGCGCGGGAAGAAGTCGGGCTCACGCGCATGACGCGATCCCCGCAAGCGGCCGTTTCCGTCCATCATCCAGAGCTGCGTCCGTAGTGATCCGCATAATGTGCGGAGGCGGCTGCCCAAGTGCCGCCTCACTTTTTGTTTACCAACAAACCATCGACTTGCCGCCGAAGCACGGGGGTGTGGGGGCGCCAAGCCACGATGGCAACGATGGATCGGCTCGTTCCGATTTCATCATTGCCGTCGTGCGCCTGGTAGCGATTTCAAAGTCTGGCGGAATCGCATAGCAAGCAACGACCGAGAGCCGTCAAAACGCGTCGCGTACGCGCGGCGGGGTTGAAGCTGTGCACGCGTTCGTCCGCGGAGCGCATTCCGTTTTACGCAGCGTTAACCACGTTTCAGCAACATGGTTGACGATCGGCCGAGGCGCAAACTTCACCTTTACCAAACTTCGTAAAAATCAGCGCGTGTGGGGCGAGGCGTATCGCATCGCGCGGGAGGCTTTTGCTTGGGCCTACGAACGCAATTGTTGGCCAGGCGGCTGCTTGCTAGACGGCCGAAAGGGCTCACCGCTCACTTCGGCCTAGCCGTCATGACATTCGTAGCGATGCCGGCGTCGGTCGGCTATCAGGACCTTGCCTCGACCATCGCGCAACGCTCATCGCTCAGCGAGCGCTGGCGCGAACACGTGCTCAAATCGCCCTTCGGAACCATTCACGCGGCCACGTTCAGCTTTCCCCGCCCGGTCGGCGCGAGCATCCCCGAACCGTTCGGCGAACGGCTCGTCAATCTCGCCAGTCTCGATGTCGGCGGGGCGGACCTCACCGGATCGATACCGTTGCGGGTGTTGCTCGATCTGAGCCAATCCGCGCCGAGCGAGGAATTCGCCGCCGTCAACCGGACCCGCAAAGGCGATCGCATCACGCGCGGTCTGGCCGAGGGCGCGCGGCGCAAGGAACCGGTGGTCGCTCACATGAATGCGCCGGCCGCTCCCGCGCCGAAGGCCGCGCCGGCCAGTCCCGACTTCGCAGGAAACGCAAGCATGGTTCCCGCGCCGGCGGCGGCGCCGGAACCCGTGGCCGTTGCGGCGACCGCCGATCATGCGGAGCACGCGCGCATCGCCCCTTCAACGGCGCGGCCGGAGCCCCTCCTGGAGGAGCGGCCGATCGAGATCGCCGCGCTGCCGCCGTCCTCCGAACGTCAGACGTTTGAGCGCGCAACCCCGCCGCTCGCGGCAGCCGAACTGCCTGCGGGCGCGCCCTCCGCTTGGGATGACGCCGCCCAGCCGCTTGCGACCGATGAGGCGTTCGCCCCTGCGTCGATGGCCTGGGTCCGAACGGCGGAGACGCCGGCGGAACTCGGCGCGGAACCGGTTGCGAAACGAGCGCCGTCGCCCGCGCTTCATGCGGAAGCGCCCGCGGCGAAGATTGCCGAGGCGGCGCTCGCGCCGCAATCCGCCCCCGAGCCGACCTATGTGGTGGCGAGCGCGTCGGGCGACATCGAACTGCCGCGTCCGGCGGCGCCGAGGGCGGACATCGCGATCGCGTCGCCGGCCGAAAGCGCGCAGCCGCCCGTCGACAATAGGATCAGCGACACCGAATCATACCGGCCCGACACCGCCGTGCCGACTCTCGGCGAGAGCATGGCTCCGACCACCCGCCACGCGCGCATCTATTTCGGCGCAGAGCCGCTGGCCGAGCTTGGCGGCGGGCTGGAGGCGTGGGCGCCCGGGGAAACCTCGATCGTCAACGGGTCGCAGAACGACATCGCGCTCGAGGATGAGGCGTCGGCGGCGCAGATGCGGCTTGCATCGCTGCATCCCGGCGGCGGGGAAACGATCGTCAACAAGGGCGAGGTCCCGGGCGACGGGCGCTCGCTGCTCAGCCCGGCCGATCGGCTCGGCCTGGTCGGCGAGGAACGCCACAAGGCCGAAAAGTGCCTCGCCGATGCGATCTATTTCGAATCGCGCGGCGAGCAGGCGCGGGGCCAGATCGCGGTCGCGCAGGTCGTGATGAACCGCGTGTTCTCCGGCTACTACCCGACCACGGTGTGCGGCGTCGTCTACCAGAACGCCCACCGCCGTCTCGCCTGCCAGTTCACCTTCGCCTGCGACGGCATTCCCGACAAGATCACCGAGCCGCCGGCGTGGGAACGCGCCAAGTCGATCGCGCGCGAAACGCTCGATGGCCAGCATTGGCTGCCAGATGTCGGCAAGGCGACCCACTACCACGCCTATTGGGTCCGTCCGTATTGGGTGCGCACCATGCACAAGCTCGACAAGATCGGCGTGCATACGTTCTATCGCCCGCGCAGCTGGGGCGACGGCGCCGCGCAGCCCGTCTGGGGCGACGCCGAACTCAACATAGCGCCCGCCGAAAAGCTTTGATCCCCGACGATTGCGCGCAGCGCGCGCAAGGCGATGGAACGCGCCTCGCGCTCGATGGGCGCCTTTCGGATTCGTCTCCTCGCCCCGCCGCGTGCGCGGGGCACGACGAGTTGATCTCTCCTGCGCAGCTCACATGTTAAGGGGGGCCGATCGCCTCTACGAGGACGCACGGAGATCGCCACCATGAACGTCGTCCCGCGGCTTGGCTGGCGCACGCCCATCGTCATTGTCATCGCCGGCTGCGCGATTGCGGTTCTCACCTTCGGACCGCGCTCGGCGCTCGGCTTCTTCCTCACGCCCCTGTCGCAGGCGAACGGCTGGGGCCGCGACGTGTTCGGCCTCGCGCTTGCGATCCAGAACCTCGTGTGGGGGATAGCCCAGCCCTTCTCCGGGGCGATCGCCGATCGCTTCGGCACCGTGCGCGTGCTGTGCGTGGGGGCGATCCTCTACGCGATCGGGCTTGCGCTGATGGCCTATTCGCAGTCGCCCGGCATGCTCCATCTCTCGGCCGGCGTGCTGATCGGTTTCGGGCTCTCCGGCTGCTCGTTCAACATCGTGCTCTCGGCGTTCGGCAAGCTCGTCCCCGAATCCTGGCGCTCGCTTTCCTTCGGGGCCGGGACCGCGGCGGGGTCGTTCGGCCAGTTCCTGTTCTCGCCCCTGTCCGTCTCCTTGCAGGACGCCTATGGCTGGCAGAGCGCTCTGCTCATCTTCGCCGGCTTGACGCTGCTGGTGCTGCCGCTCTCGCTTGCTCTCGCCACCCCGCGCGCGGGCGGCGCCGCCTCGCCGCTCGCCATTGGGGCAGAGCCGCGATCGTCGCGCGCGGCGCTCGGCGAGGCGGTTGCGCACCGCTCGTTCATTTACCTGGTGCTCGGTTTCTTCACCTGCGGCTTCCAGCTCGCATTCATCACCGTGCACATGCCGGCCTATCTCGTCGACCGCGGTCTCTCGGCGCAAGTCGGAGGATGGACCATTGCGGTGATCGGCCTGTTCAACATCATCGGCTCGCTCGGCTCGGGCTGGCTCGGCACCCGGATGCCGAAGCGCTACATTCTCGCGGTGATCTACCTCATCCGCGCGCTTGCCGTGCTCGCCTTCATCGCCTTTCCGGTGACGCCGGCGAGCGCGCTCGCCTTCGGCGCGGTGATCGGCCTGATGTGGCTGTCCACCGTGCCGCCGACCAACGGCCTCGTCGTCGTGATGTTCGGAACGAAATGGCTCGCGATGCTGTCGGGCGTCGCATTCTTCAGCCACCAGGTGGGCGGCTTTCTCGGCGTGTGGATCGGCGGCGTCGCTTTCGAGCGGACCGGCTCCTATGACGTCGTCTGGTGGCTGTCGATCCTGTTCGGCGTGCTCTCGGCGCTGATCAATCTGCCCATTGTCGAGAAGCCGGTGACGCGGCTCGCGGCGGCGCGCGCCTGACCAACCCCATGGCCGAACGCCCTTGTGCGCCCGCTGGCGCGGCGATTAACTTTGGCGTCTCCGAAGGGGCCGCCGGCCCCGCACAGAGGGGAATTCGCGTGGGCAGTTTCAAGGCGATCGTCATCCGCAATAGCGACGGCGGGCAGACCGCGGCGTTTTCCGATTTCGATGAGAGCGAACTGATGGAAGGCGACGTCACCTTCCGCGTCGAGTGGTCGACCGTCAATTACAAGGATGGGCTTGCGATCACGGGCAAGGCGCCGGTCGTGCGGCGCTTTCCGATGATCGCCGGCATCGACGCGGCCGGCACGGTCGAAACCTCCAGTCATCCGGAATGGAAGGCCGGAGACAAGGTCATCCTCAACGGCTGGGGCTGCGGGGAGACCCATCTCGGCGGCTATGCCGAAAAAATGCGCTGCAAGGGCGACTGGCTGGTTCCCCTGCCGCCCACGATGACGACGCGGACCGCCATGGCGATCGGCACGGCGGGCTATACCGCGATGCTGGCCGTGCTCGCGCTCGAGCGGCATGGCGTGACCCCCGACCGCGGCCCCGTGGTGGTGACCGGGGCGGCCGGCGGCGTCGGGTCGGTCGCGGTCGCGCTCCTCGCCAAGCTCGGGCATCATGTGATCGCCTCGACCGGCCGGCCGCAGGAGGCCGACTATCTCAAGCAGCTGGGCGCGGCGGAGGTGATCGCGCGGCAGGAGCTGACCGGGCCGGTCCGGCCGCTCGGCAAGGAACGCTGGGGAGCGGGCGTTGACGCGGTCGGTTCGGTGACGCTCGCCAATGTTCTGTCGATGACGCGATACGGGGGCGCGGTCGCCGCGTGCGGGCTGGCCGGCGGCATGGACCTGCCGACCAGCGTCGCCCCCTTCATTCTGCGCGGGGTTTCCCTTCTCGGCATCGATTCTGTGATGTGTCCGCAACACTCGCGAAGAGATGCGTGGAGGCGCTTGGCATCCGATCTCGATTCACGCAAATTGTCCACTATGACCGAGGAAATCGGTCTGGGGGACGCCATCGCGGGCGCGCGGCGCATTGCCGAAGGCGCGGTGCGAGGGCGCATCGTGGTCAAGATCGGGTAAACGCGTTCAGAATTTGGCGACAAACTGAGCGCATGCTTCCTTCCGGGTCATGGTTAAGGCCCGGTGAACCAGTCGCCGTTTGCGGGGACCGCCATGCGCATGCGCCGCCTGATTCTTTTGCCGGTCGTGCTTGCAATGGCGGCGACCGTCCCCGCCCAGGCGGGACCGCTCAGGCCCGACGAAGCCAAGCGCTTTGTCGCGGGAAAGCTGTTCTCCTATAACTGTTTCGACGGCACCCGCGGGGTCGGCCGCATCTTCGCCGACGGGGCGGTGGTCGGGACGCTCGAAGCGCCGGGAAAAGCCGCGCGCTTCGTTGCGATGCCGGTCGGGACGATCCGCGTCACCTCGACGGCGATCTGCGCATCGCTGCGCGGCGCGATGTTCGAGCCATGTTTCGATGTCGTGCAGACGAGCAGCACGAGTTTTCGCGGTTCGCTGTCGGGCTTCGGCTTCGCCTATTGCGATTTCGTGCGGCGCAATCCGCGCATGGGATTGACTGGGGCGGAGGCGACCCCGCCCCTCAGATCGCGGCCGACCACGTCGGGCAGCGCGACCCGAGCGGCGCCGCCCGCCGGTCCGGCGAATCCGCAGTCTGCGCTTGTTCCCAGCAAGACCGCGCCGGTGTCCGCGCCGGAACAGCTCCCGCCGGCGTCCCCTGCCGAAGCGGCCCCTCCGGTTCAGTCGGCCGTGGTCACATTCGAATAGTTTAACGCGCCAGGTTTCGCTATCGGCCGGTCAGTCGAGATCGATGCGGAACGGCAGCGCTTCGAATTCGCAGGGCGTGTAAGGCGACATCGCCGCGACCGCGGCGCTCATGCGTCCGTTCCGGCCGAGCAGTTGGTCCGCGAGCGAGACGATCCGCTTGTTCGGCAGCGCCGTCGGCGACGCCTTGCGCACCGCGAGCGCGATCATGCGTTCGTCCCGGTTGGGAGCGAGCGCACAGGCCGAGACGAAGGCCGCCGCGCTCGATCGGCTGATGCCGGCATGGCAATGCACGACGAGCGGCTGGGAGCGGTTCCAGCCGCGCACGAAGCTGAGAAGCCGTTCGACGTGATGCGCCTGCGGCAGGATATAGCCGTCGAGGGGCGAGCATATGTCGTCCATATCCAGCCAGAGGTGATTGTCCGTCTGAACTCCCTCGGGAGTTGAGACGGGATAGGTCCTGTTGATGAGCGTGACGATATGGCTCGCGCCGGTCCCGGTGACCGTTTCGTGCAGGCGCGCGAGCGAGCAGACGTGAATCATGCTGCAATCTCCTGCGATCCGGCTTCCTGTTAGCGCCGCTATGTGACGGCTTCAAGCCGCCGCCAGCCGCCCGAAGCGGTCGACATAGCGCCGCTCGGCGTCCTCTGCCGGCCATGGCGTGAGGTAGTCGCGCTCGACCGGCTGGGGCAGGGCCGGGCGCGGCCCGAAAAACCGCCGCGCCTCGTCGGCGGAAAAGCCGGCGAGCCGCGTCGCTTCCAGGAAGGCGGAGGCGCGGTCGGCCGCCTTGACGATGCGCACCACCTCGTCCGGCAGTTCGGGCGGCAGGCCGAAGCGCAGGTGGATCGCGGTGAGCAGCCGCTTCTCCACCGCCTTGTAGGCCTCGCCGATCACCGCCTTGAACGGCGAGATCATGTCGCCGATCACGTATTCCGGGGCGTCGTGCAGGAGCAGCGCGAGGCCGAGCCGCCGGTCGAGCGCGCCGACGCGCCGGCGCGCAATCTCCTCGACCAGCAGCGTGTGCTGGGCCACCGAGAAGATGTGCGCGCCGATCGTCTGCCCGTTCCAGCGGGCGACCCGCGCGAGTCCGTGCGCGATGTCCTCGATCTCGATATCGAGCGGGGAGGGGTCGAGCAGGTCGAGCCGCCGGCCCGACAGCATGCGCTGCCACGCGCGCGGGGCGGCATGGGCCTCCGTGGGCGGCGCGATCTTGGCTTGCGACATCGGATCGCTCGGCATGCTGAAGATCAATCCTCCTTACCTTCCCCTTGCAAGGGGAGGCGAGGTTTGTCGATCGGCCGACGGAATGGGTTTGTCTCGCGCGCCGGGCGAAGCTGCGCCGGCGAGCGATACGCAGGCGGCGTGGCGGTGGCAATCGACCAGGTGGTCGTTGACCATGCCGACCGCCTGCATGAAGGCGTAGACCACGGTCGGTCCGCAGAACTTGAAGCCGCGCGCCGCCAGGTCCTTCGCCATGGCGCGGGACAGCTCGGTTTGCGCCGGGACCTCCGCCGTTGAGCGGAAGCGGTTGACCTGCGGGTGTCCGTCGACAAAGCCCCACAGCAGCGCGCCGAAGCCCGGCCCCGCCTCCATCACGTCGAGCCAGGCGCGGGCGGACGACACCGCCGCTTCGATCTTGGCGCGGTTGCGCACGATTCCCTCGTCCTGCATCAGCGCTTCGATCTTGCGCGCGTCGTAGCGGGCGATCGCCTCCGGCGCGAAGCCGTCGAAGGCGCGGCGGAAGCGCTCGCGCTTGCGCAGGATGGTGATCCAGGACAGGCCGGCCTGGAAGCCGTCGAGCACGAGCTTCTCGAACAAAGCGCGGTCGTCGTATTCGGGGACGCCCCATTCCTCGTCGTGATAAGCGAGATAAAGCGGGTCCTGTTTCGGCCAGGGGCAGCGGGCGAGGCCATCGGGGTGGAGAGCGGGACCCGTCATCCGGCCGCCTTCGCGGCGCTCGTGGGACCCGGCCGGGCCGAGCCGGCCCATGTCGGTTCCACCGGGCGCAATCTTGCGCTCCCGGCGACCAGCGCGAGCCCGGCCGCCGTCGCGTCCGCGACGCGATCGAGCCGCAGCAGGGCAAGGCCGCGCCCGCCCGCGGCAGAGCCCATGGCGCCGAGGGTCTTCTCGCCGGCGACGACCGGCGTCCCGGGTTCGGGGGCGACGCCCTCGATCAGCACGGGCACGACGCGGCTGCGCACCGTCGCGCGGTGCTGCATGCGCGAGACCACCTCCTGGCCGACATAGCACCCTTTCGCGAAGTCGACGCCGTTGAGCTGATCCATGTCCGCCTCGTGCGGGAACGCGTCGCCATAGGCGAAATCGACGCCGCCGCGCGGCACGCCCAATGCGATGCGATGCGCCTCGTAGGCCGCGGCGTCGCCGAGCGCTGCGCCCTGCGTGCGAACCGTGTCGGCGGCGGTCGCGGGCGGCACGATGGCGCGCCAGCCGAGGGCTGCGAGCCGCGGGTCGGCAAACCACGGCGAGCCCGGCTCGCGCGCGGCGGACGCGGGCGCCTCGTCCCACAGCGCGAGTACGGCCATTGTGTCGGAGACGTCTTCGACCGCCACCTTGGCCCGCAGCTTGTAGAAACCGAGCTTGGCGACGAGCATCGCCGCGAGCGGCCGCTCGCAGTCGAGCAGGAAGCACGCGCCCGCCGCATCGGCCGACTGCGCGACGAGGAGATCCGCCACGATCTTTCCTTGCGGGGTGAGGAGCGCGGCATAGCGCGGCGTCGCCTCGGTCATCCTCTCGATGTCGGCGGTGAGCAACCCGTGCAGGAACCGGCGTGCGTCCGCGCCGGAAATCTTGATGATGCCGCGATCGGGCAGGAGCGCCGCTTGCATGTTGGCTCGCATTCGCCTTCGTCCGGCGCGATCCCGCCCGTCGAGACGTTGCAGCGGAGCATGCCGGAAATGGACCCACGACAAGGTAGGTCACGCAGCGTCATGCCTCAAGGGCCGAACGCGCTCCGCCGGGGCCTATTGCTTCGACTTGCGCAGCGAGAATTCGCCGGAGGAAATGCGCTTCGGCAGGCTCGCGGCGAACCGCGCGGTCGCATCCTCGCCATAGGTGGCCACGAGTTCGGTCAGCGTGACGAACAGCGAGACCTGCGCCATGCACTCGGAGTCGATGCCGTCGAGCCAGGCCTCCATCCAGGCCTCCTTGACGTGGCCGAGCGCACGCTTCTTCTGATCCTGATCCGACCGCGTCTTGCGAGCGCCCTGCGCCGTCATCGACATGCTGAAAACCCCCGCCTGCGAGCGAAGTCTTAGCATGACTAGTCCGGCCGACCAGACAATCCTCAACAAAGGGTTAACGCGCGAACGTCGTGCGCCGCTTCAATTCGCGTAGCGGGCGGTGACCTCGCGGGAGATTTTGGCGCCTTCCTCGAGATAGCGCCGGATGGCGACCTCGGCCGGCGGCGTGCAGGTGCGATAGCTCTGTTGGAAGCCGTTGAAGCCGCGATTGAAGGCGAGGATCATCTGCGAGCGGCGCGCCCCGCTCGGCGCTTCGGCGTCGACCAGCGCCTGCATTTCATTGCGCCATTTCTGGCCTTCATTGGCGCCGCACAAGGCGCGCAGGTAGTGCAGCGCGCCGAGGATTTCGGCGAGCCGCCGCAGATCGCTGTCGAACGGGGTCGCCTGACCGGCGGCCGGACCGCCGAGGCCGCCGAGCAGCGCGAGGCAGAGACAGGCGGAGAGGGCGGCGCGTTTCATGCCGAAGCTTTCTTGATCGATCGCGTCCTCTATGGGGCGCAAAGGCGTCGGCCGCAAGGCGGCCGGCCGAGGCGCGCGTCAGGCTGAATTCGCGTGCGGGCCGAGCCTGGCGCGAGCCACCGCGATGATCTGCTGCAGGCCTTCGGTGGTCTTCAGCGTCCCGAGCGCATCGGGGTCGAGCCATCGATAGTCGTCAAGCTCCGCATTGAGGGCAGGCTCGCCGGCGCGCCAATGCGCCGCAAAGGCGAGGATGACGAAGTGCCGCTCGACGCGGCCGTCCCGGTCGCGCTCGATCACCTCGCGGTGGCCGGCAAGCGCGACCGGGGCGATGGCGAGGCCGGTCTCTTCCGCCACCTCGCGGACGACCGCCTCCATCAGCGTCTCGCCCGCTTCCACCCCGCCGCCCGGCAGCGTAAACAGGCCATGGGCCGGCGGTCGCGCGCGGCGCACCACCAGCACCCTGCCGCCGCGGAACACGGCGGCGCTGACGGCGAGAATCGGACGCAGCGGATAGGAACGGCCGTTCATGGCGGCGTCGCGCGCGCATACATAGCGGGCATCATGCGATCCGCGACCGGCTTGGGCAATCACGATGACGCGCCCGCCGGTCGGACGCGGACAGGTAGGTGCGCCGGGTGGAGTGCGTCGAGGATTGAACAAGCACGCGCTGCGCCGAACGCGCGTTAACGTTACTGAGGACTTGAGGGTTGTTCGATGTGCGGCCGCTACGCCATCACCTCCTCGCCGGAGGCCATGCGGGCGCTCTTCCGCTATCGTGAGGAGGAGCGCTTCCCGCCCCGCTACAATATCGCGCCGACCCAGCCTGTTGCGGTGGTCCGCCGCGTCAATGGCGAGCCGCGCTTCGCGCTGATGCGCTGGGGGCTCATTCCCTCCTGGGTGAAGGACCTGCACGTGTTCTCGCTGCTCGTGAACGCGCGTGGCGAATCGGTCAACGACAAGCCGGCGTTCCGCTCCGCGATGAAGCGGCGGCGCTGCCTCGTTCCGGCCGACGGTTTTTACGACTGGAAGGACGCGGGCGGACGCCGGCGTCCCTATTACGTTCGCAAGAAGGGCGGCGGGCCGCTCGCCTTTGCCGGCCTGTGGGATACCTGGACCGGCCCGAACGGCGAGGAGATGGACACGGTGTGCATCGTCACCACGCGGGCCAACCGCCTGCTCGCGCCGATCCATGACCGCATGCCGGTGATCGTCCCGCCGGAGGCGTTCGACCTGTGGCTCGACTGCGACCGGGTCGATGCGACGACCGCCGCAGCCCTGATCGCGCCCGCGCCGGACGCCCTGCTGGAAGCCCATGAGGTGTCGCTCGCCGTCAACCGCACCGCCAACGATTCCCCCGCGCTGATCGCGCCGCTCGC
>CAYGZV010000060.1:0-15058 GCA_964354425.1 uncultured Rhodoplanes sp.
TCGCGCCGTTCGCAACGCTGCCCTGGCCCGTCGCGGTCGCGCTCGCGCCGTTCGCTGTCGCTTGGGCGCCGGTCGCGGTCGCGCTCGCGCCGTTCGCTGTCGCTTGGGCGCCGGTCGCGGTCGCGAAGCCGCCGTTCGCGTTCGCCGCGCCGCCGACGGCAGTGGCGGCGAGGCCGGGGGCGGTCGCCTGGCAGTTCGCGCTCGACAGGAGATTGCTGTTGGGATTGTCCCCGGAATTGCAGCCGGCATGGGCCGGCGTTCCGAGCGCGAGGCCGGCGGCGAGCGCCAGCCCGCACAGCGCTCCGGTCGAGAGCGCGGTCGTGGCGAACAGGGGCGCGGCGGCGTTCGAACGCCCCGGCGCGTGGGCTCGCATCACTGGTTCGATAAGGTCAGATGCTGCACCCGGGCCTGTGCGCGCGGCAACTCCCAGGCGCCGCGCATTCCGCCGCATTCCCGCCTCCAACAAGCCAGCAAGGCCGCGATCGCTTCGGTAACGAAGGCGGACGACGGGGCGAAGCGTAACTCACAAGGCGAAGTCGTCGCAACGAAGCGGCGGGTTCGGAAGGCCCCGGAATGGAGGAACGTTCGCCGCTGTTGCCGCTCTGCTACAGGCGCTCGTCGGTTCCCGGGCGCGATCGGTCGATCCGATCGCAAATATGGGCCGACCCTGCTATGGGAGTCCGTATTGCCGAACCGTGTGATCTTGAACACGACCCCGCCGCCATGATCGAACTTCTGACCACCGCCGAGATGGCCGAATGCGACCGCATCACCATCGCGGGCGGCACGCCCGGCATCGTGCTGATGGAGAATGCGGGGAGGGCGGTCGCCGACGCGGCCGCCGCGCGCACGCCGCCGCACGGCAAGGTCGTCGTCGTCGCCGGGCCCGGCAACAATGGGGGCGACGGGTTCGTGGCGGCGCGCCTCCTCGCCGAGCATGGCTTCGCCGTCGAGGTTCTGCTGGTCGGCGAGGCCGGCAAGCTCAAGGGCGATGCGGCGGAGGCGGCGCGGCGCTGGACCGGGCCGGTCGCGCCCGCTTCGCCCGAGCGGATCGGACATCCTGCGACGATTGTCGACGCGCTGTTCGGGGCGGGGCTCGACCG
Organism: uncultured Rhodoplanes sp.; assembly: GCA_964354425.1. GTDB lineage: Bacteria > Pseudomonadota > Alphaproteobacteria > Rhizobiales > Xanthobacteraceae > Rhodoplanes. The sequence continues at coordinate 1,104 of CAYGZV010000060.1, forward strand.
GCCGGTCGAGGGTGTGCCGCGGGCGATGATCGAAGCGATGAATGCGGCCGACCGCCCGATCGTTGCGGTCGATCTCGCGAGCGGGGTCAACGGGACCACCGGCGCGGTGATGGGAACGGCGGTCCAGGCGGTCGAGAGCGTCACCTTCTTTCGCGCGAAGCCGGGCCACTATCTGCTGCCGGGCCGGCTGCATTGCGGAGAGGTGCGCGTCGCCGATATCGCAATCCGCGCGGACACGCTCCAGAAGGTGCGGCCGCAGGCCTTCCTCAACACGCCGGCGCTGTGGGAACGGCAATTCCCCGCGCCTGCGATGGCCGGGCACAAATACAGCCGCGGGCACGCGGTCATCGTGTCGGGGCATGCCTCGACCACGGGCGCGGCGCGGCTCGCCGCCCGCGCGGCGCTGCGGGCGGGCGCAGGCCTCGTCACCATCGCCTCGCCGCGCGATGCGCTCGCGGTGAACGAAGCGAGCAATCTCGCGGTGATGGTGCGGCCGGTCGATGGCGCGGAGGCGCTTGCGCGATTTCTCGAAGACCGCCGGTTCAACGCGGTGGGACTGGGGCCCGGGCTCGGCGTCGGCCCGGCGACCTGCGATCTCGTCCTCGCCGCGCTCGCGGGCGAGCGCGCCGTGGCGCTCGACGCCGACGCGCTGACGAGCTTTGCCGGCGATGCCGGGCGGCTGTTCGCGGCGATCAAGACGCGCGGAACGCAGCCAACCATCCTTACTCCGCACGAGGGCGAGTTCGCACGGCTGTTCGGCCGGATGGAGGAGGGCGCTCAGGCCGCATCGAAGCTCGAACGTGCGCGCGCTGCGGCGCGCCGGTCGGGCGCGGTCGTTCTGTTGAAGGGGGCCGACACCGTGATCGCCGATCCGCACGGCCGCGCCGCGATCAACGCCAATGCGCCGCCTTATCTCGCGACCGCCGGCGCGGGCGACGTGCTGACGGGTTTTATCGTCGGTTTGTGGGCGCAAGGCATGGCGGGGTTTTCGGGCGCGAGCGCCGCGGTCTGGCTGCACGCCGAGGCCGCGAATGCGTTCGGTCCCGGATTGATCGCCGAGGATCTGTCGGAGACGCTGCCGCGGGTTTATCGTCGTTTGTTGGAGGCGCGCGCAGAGGCGGGTCGCACGCCGTGAGGATCTAATTTCTCAACAAGCGACGTTTTCGTCGAGACGCGAAGCGGTTCGCCGCAAAAGGCGCGGCGTCGCGTGAACTTTCGGGCCGATCGGCGGCCTTTTTGCCGCGAACGCACGCGATGCTTGTGTGGGAGTCGCAAACTGAACAGAAAACTTTCCCGGCATCATGGTCGGTCCGCAACCGTAATCCTTTTTTATCATATCCTGAAACAACCCGCTGAGTTGTCGAACTAAATGCCATGGCCTAGAAGGGTCTTGGCGCCCCGGGGCGGTGGTCCGCGGGCGTATTTAAACCAAGGACGGGCCGCAAGCTTGGCTCAACGTTGCCATAATTGGGCGTTGAATTCCCTAGCCATGAGGACAGGGGACCTCGATTTCTAATCTTCGAGTCGCGTAGGCATGCAGGAGCGTCTTTCTGTCCGGGAGGCGGCGGATGGGCTTACTTCCGACACTGGTTGACCCTCAGGGCGCCGTCCCTTTGGGCGCTTGCATGCTATCGCGGCCCGACCTGCAATGGTCGCATGCCGGGTTCGACGCGCTGATCGCGCTCTCGTTTCTCTCCATTTCGATCGTGCTCGCAGCTTTCGTGTGGAAGCGCTCGGACATGATCTTCGGCGGGGTCTTCTGGGGCTTCGCAATCTTCCTGGTCGCCTGCGGCGCCTCGCATGGCTTCGAGGTCTGGACGATGTGGCAGCCGCATCACGGCCTCAGCGCCGCGGTGAAGGCGATTGCGGCGCTGGCCTCGGTCGGGATGGCGATCGCGCTGTGGCCCTTGTTGCCGAGGGCGCTGTCGCTGCCGTCTCCGGAAGCGCTTCGTCGGGTCAACGAAGCGCTGCGCTTGCAGATCGAGCGACGCGACGCCGCTCTGACCGCGTTCGAATGCGAGCGGCGCGAGCGCCGCAAGACGCAGGAAATGCTGCACCAGTCGCAGAAGATGGACGCGATCGGGCAATTGACGGCGGGCATCGCCCACGACTTCAACAATCTGATGACCGCGGTGATTGGGAATCTCGAACGCGCGCGGCGGCTGCTCCCGGCCGAAGGCTCCAAGCAGTTGCTGCGAGCGATCCGCGGCGCAGCGCTCGGGGCCGAGCGCGCCGGAGTGCTGACGCATCGCCTGCTCGCCTTCGGCCGCCGCCAGGCGCTTGCGCCGAGCGTCGTGAACGTCAATGATGTGATCGAGCACGTGGCTGACACCTTGCGCCGGACCCTCGGGGGCAATATCCGGGTAATCACGACTCTGACGTTCGACCTGTGGCCGGCCCGCGTGGACCCGGATGCGCTGGAGAGCGCGGTTCTCAATCTTGCCGTCAATGCACGCGATGCAATGCCGGATGGGGGTAACCTGGTGATCACGACGCGGAATGTCGCGGCCGGCGCCAAAGCGACGGCGGAGCTTGCGCCGTTCGTCTGGGACCAGATCGAAATCGCGGTCGCCGACTCCGGCCTCGGCATGAGCGAGGAGGTGGCGAGTCGCGCCTTCGAGCCGTTCTTCACGACCAAGCCGATCGGCGAGGGAACGGGGCTCGGGCTGAGCCAGGCTTACGGCTTTGCGGTCCAGTCGCACGGCGCGGCCGTGCTCGAGAGCACGCCCTGCAAGGGCACGACCGTGCGGCTCTATCTGCCGCGCGTTCAGATCGCGGGGGCGGCGCAGCAGATGCGCACGCTCCCGCACCGATTCCTGTCGAAAGCGGCGGCATACCAATGAATCCTATTAACTCGACCTCCTCAAATGGCGGCGTGACCGTCCTCATCGTCGAGGACGAGCCCCTCGTGCTCGACATGATTTCCCAGGAACTGACCGACCAGGGCTTTGCCGTTCTCGAGGCCGACACCGCGGAGGCCGCGCTGTCGATCATCGAGAGCGGACAGACGGTCGACGTGCTGTTCACCGATATCCGGCTGCCGGGAGAGATGGATGGATGGCGGCTTGCGGCGACGGTGCGCGAGGCAAAGCCGAAGCTGCCGGTCATCTACGCGACGGGATACACGGTCGAGCGGGCGGCGCAGGTGCCCGGCAGCGTGTTCCTGAAAAAGCCGTACCGCCCCTCTGCGATCGCGGAGACCATCAGGACTCTGATCGCTTCTCCCAATGGCGGGACGAACTGAGGCAATCCCCCGACCCCCCCATCCGTTCGGTTTCCGAACGTTCGGCGGCCCATTGTCGCCAGCGCTTTGGGCTAGTCCGCGACCCCCCCGCCGTTCCCCAAAGAACGCAATCAGTTCGAGCGCGAATTTATGATGTAACGCCCCGCACCCGCGTGATATAAGCCGCGCGCTCGCTGGTTCGCGTCCTCTCCAAACGCTGCCCGCGGCGGGCGTGGCGGAATTGGTAGACGCGCTGGATTTAGGTTCCAGTGACGCAAGTCGTGGGGGTTCAAATCCCTCCGCCCGCACCAGCCGCGGAAAGCGGGCCGTATCGTATCAACCTATGTGCGCCGCGCGCGCCAGCAGCATGCTGAAAACAGCAGACGAGACCGACATGCAGGTGACGCAGACCATCGTCGAGGGCCTCAAGCGCGAATTCCAGGTGTTCGTTCCCGCCGCCGACCTCGAATCGCGCCTGACCGACCGCCTGGCGCAGCTCAAGGACAATATCCGCTTGAACGGGTTCCGGCCCGGCAAGGTCCCGATCGCCCACCTGCGGCGTCTCTATGGACGCTCGGTCATGGCGGAAGCGATCGAGGAGCTCGTGCGGGAGACGAACGCCAAGATCGTTTCCGAGCACGGCCTAAAGCTCGCGCTCGAGCCGCAGGTCAAAATGCCGGAGAGCAAGGAGGAGCTCGAAGGCGTCGTGGCGGGCACCGCCGATCTCTCCTTCACGGTCTCCCTCGAAGTGGTGCCGGCGATCGAACTGGCCGACTTCAAGTCGATCACGCTCGAACGCCAGACGGTGGAGGTGAGCAAGGAGGAGATCGCGGCCGCGATCGAGCGCATCTCTCTGCAGACCCGCCCGTTCGAGGCGAAAGCTGAAGGCGGAAAGGCCGCAACCGGCGACCGCATTACGGTATCCTTCACCGGCACGGTGGCGGGCGAGGCATTCGAGGGCGGCTCGGGCGAAGACATCCCGATCGTGATCGGGTCAGGGCACTTCATTCCGAGCTTCGAGGAGCAGCTCGTCGGCGCCGCGGTCGGCGAATCGCGCGCGGTGACGGTGACCTTTCCCGAGAACTATGCGTCCGAGAAGCTGGCCGGCAATACGGCCTTGTTTGCAGTCGAGGTGAAGGCGATCGAAACCCCAGGCGCCGCCTTGGCAGGGCCGGAGCTCGCGGCATCGGTCGGTCTCGAATCGCTCGATCGCCTCGAAGGGGCGGTCGAGGAGCGGTTGAAGCAGGAGGTCGCGGCGCAGAGCCGGCTCAAGCTCAAGCGCGCGCTCCTCGATCAGCTCGATACGCTGCACCGGTTTGCGGCTCCCCCCACGCTGGTGGAGGAGGAATTCAAGAACATCTGGCAGTCGATCCTCGCCGATCTCAAGGCTCAAAACCGCACCTTCGCCGATGAAGACACGACCGAGGAAAAGGCGGAGGAAGAGTACCGCGGAATCGCCGACCGGCGTGTCCGCCTTGGGCTCGTCCTCGCCGAGATCGGCGAGAAGAACAGCATCAAGGTCACCGACGACGAGATTGCGCGCTCGATCTACGAGCGCGCCCGCCAGTTCCCCGGCCGCGAGCAGGAGATCTGGGATTATTATCGCAAGACCCCGACCGCGCTCGCGGCGGTGCGGGCGCCGATCTTCGAGGACAAGGTGGTGGACTTCGTTCTCGAACTCGCCAAAGTGACGGACAAGCCGGTCACGCGCGAGGCGCTGTTCGCGGAGGAAGAGGCCACGAGCCCGAAGGCGTAAGTGCGGCGCGCCGGATCGAGGTCAGGCGGCGGCGGCGCGGGGAGGCGAGGCCTCATGACGAGGATCGGGACCTGGCTCCGGGCCGTGCCGCCCGCGATGCGCCGCCCGCGGCGGCTGCGCTGCTCGTTCTGCCGGCGACCGGCCGCCGAGGTCGGGCGTCTTGTCGGCGGCGCATCAGCCTATATCTGTGCCACATGCATCGTGAAATGCGTCGCGGTCCTGGAGGCGCATGGCGGATCGAAGCCCTACGCTCCCAACCCCTGACAAGGCGAGACAAATGCGCGACCCCATTGATACTCACATGAACTACCTCGTGCCCATGGTGGTCGAGCAGACCAACCGGGGCGAACGGGCCTATGACATTTACTCCCGCCTCCTCAAGGAGCGCATCATCTTCATTACCGGGATGGTCGAGGACAATATGGCGACCCTGGTGGTCGCCCAGCTCATGTTCCTCGAGGCGGAGAACCCGAAAAAAGAGATCGCCATGTACATCAACTCGCCGGGCGGGGTGGTCACGTCAGGGCTCGCGATCTACGACACGATGCAGTTCATCCGGCCGGCGGTGTCGACCTTGTGCGTCGGCCAGGCCGCCTCGATGGGCTCGCTGCTGCTCGCCGGCGGGGCGAAGGACATGCGCTTTGCGCTCCCGAACGCCCGGATCATGGTCCATCAGCCGTCCGGCGGCTTCCAGGGCCAGGCCAGCGACATCATGATCCATGCTCAGGAAATCCTGAACATCCGTAAGCGGCTGAACGAGATCTACGTCAAGCATACCGGCCAGCCGATCAAGAAGATCGAGGACGCGCTCGAGCGCGACATGTTCTTCACGGCCGAGTCGGCCAAGGAGTTCGGGCTCGTCGACAAGGTCATCGAGCGCCGGGCTGAAGAGGTCGACAAGCCGTAGGGGGCGGGCGGCCGACCCCGGTCGCGCCCCGGCAACGGGGCGGTCCGCCGCGTGCGCCGGAGCGTCTTTGCGGGTCTGCAGCTTCGTTTTTGCCATGATTGCGCGTAAGTCTAGGTCTTCCCGGATGGAATGCGGCTTGCATGGCGAACGGTCACTGGGATGACTAGGTAGGGAATGGTGGCTTGGAAAATCATCATTAGAGAATTCTTGATTAACCTCGCGCCAGCGTGCTTCGTTAGGCGTCTCGCGCGAGAGATGGGTGAAACCACTGGCGGGATATAACAGTTTTGCTACGGTCGATGCGCGACGGGTCCTGTTGGTTCAATCGCATGCGCCAGGCAATGCTCTGTCGGCGCCGCGGACCTGTGGAGATTGAAGTATGAGCAAGGTTGGTGGGAGCGACTCTAAAAACACCCTGTACTGCTCCTTCTGCGGCAAGAGCCAGCACGAGGTGCGCAAGCTCATTGCCGGACCGACGGTGTTCATCTGCGACGAGTGCGTCGAACTGTGCATGGACATCATCCGCGAGGAGAACAAGTCCTCGCTGGTGAAGTCGCGCGACGGGATTCCGACGCCGCGGGAAATCCGCAAGGTGCTCGACGACTACGTGATCGGCCAGGACCACGCCAAGAAGGTCCTCTCGGTCGCCGTGCACAATCACTACAAGCGGCTCAATCATCAGACCAAGCACAACGATGTCGAACTCGCCAAATCGAACATCCTGCTGATCGGCCCGACCGGCTCGGGGAAGACGCTGCTCGCCCAGACGCTCGCCCGCATACTCGACGTGCCGTTCACGATGGCGGATGCGACCACGCTCACCGAAGCGGGCTATGTCGGCGAGGACGTCGAGAACATCATCCTCAAGCTGCTGCAGTCGGCCGACTACAATGTCGAGCGGGCGCAGCGGGGCATCGTCTATATCGACGAGATCGACAAGATCAGTCGCAAGTCCGACAATCCGTCGATCACCCGCGACGTGTCGGGCGAGGGCGTGCAGCAGGCGCTCCTGAAGATCATGGAAGGCACGATCGCTTCCGTGCCGCCGCAGGGCGGCCGCAAGCACCCGCAGCAGGAGTTCCTGCAGGTCGACACGACCAATATCCTGTTCGTGTGCGGCGGCGCTTTCTCCGGCCTGGAAAAGATCATCTCGTCGCGCGGCCGTTCGACGTCGATCGGCTTCTCCGCCAAGGTAATGGCCCCGGAGGACCGCAAGACCGGGGAGATTTTCCGCGAGGTCGAGCCCGAGGATCTGCTCAAATACGGGTTGATCCCCGAATTCGTCGGCCGTCTGCCGGTTGTCGCCACGCTCGAGGACCTGGACGAGCCCGCCCTCAAGCGCATCCTGCTCGAGCCGAAAAACGCGCTCATCAAGCAGTACCAGCGCCTGTTCGAGATGGAGAGCATCGATCTGACGCTCGCCGAGGAGGCGCTCGGGGCGATCGCGCGCAAGGCGATCGAGCGCAAGACCGGGGCGCGCGGGCTGCGGTCGATCATGGAAAGCATCCTGCTCGACACGATGTTCGACCTGCCGAGCCTCGAAGGCGTCGAAGAGGTGGTGATTTCGCGGGAAGTCGTCGAGGGCACTGCGCGGCCGCTCTACATCTATGCCGACCGTGCAGGCGATGCCGGCGCGAGCGCCTGACGCGCGCGTCGTTCAACCGGGGGTTCGCCTTGGAATCGCCGGCATCAAAGCTGATTTTTTGCCGGGGGAATTTGCCGTTCTTGACACGTTCCGGATGGCTCGCCACGTATACGTCTACGAACGTTCAAAGTGTCGAGTGAGGCGTTCCGAACCAGTCTTCCCGGGCAGGGTCTCGTCCCTCGCCGCGGCGCGTGACCGAAGCTCTCCGGAGTCTCGTCGGGTTCCGCGCTCCCTACCCGGTCCCTTGCACTCCGCTGCGACGGCGCATTCCGCGGATCGTGGGGAGGGGCACACGCAATAAGGATCGGACCATGACAACGACTTCGAGGCCACGAGCACTGCCCCAGCCGGGCGAGATGCGGGCTTACCCGGTGCTGCCTCTGCGCGACATCGTGGTGTTTCCGCACATGATCGTCCCGCTCTTCGTCGGCCGCGAGAAATCGATCCGCGCGCTCGAAGAGGTCATGCGGTCCGACACGTTTATCCTGCTCGCCACGCAGAAGAACGCTTCCGACGACGATCCCGCGACCGATTCGATTTTCGAGGTGGGCACGCTCGCAAGCGTGCTGCAGTTGCTCAAGCTGCCCGACGGCACGGTGAAGGTGCTGGTGGAGGGCGCCGAGCGCGCGCGCGCCGTCAAATACACCGAGCGGTCCGAATATTACGAAGCCGAAGCCGTCACGCTTGCCGACACGATGGGCGAGAAGGTCGAGGCGGAGGCGCTCGCCCGCTCGGTCGTGACCGAGTTCGAAGGCTATGTGAAACTCAACAAGAAGATCTCGCCCGAGGTCGTCGGCGTCGTCCAGCAGATCGAGGATTACGCCAAGGTCGCCGACACGGTCGCGTCGCACCTGGCGGTCAAGATTCCGGACAAGCAGGCGATCCTCGAGACGACCACCGTCACCGAGCGCCTGGAGAAAGTGCTCGGCCTGATGGAAAGCGAGATTTCCGTTCTGCAGGTGGAGAAGCGCATCCGCACCCGCGTCAAGCGGCAGATGGAGAAGACGCAGCGCGAGTACTACCTCAACGAACAGATGAAGGCGATCCAGAAGGAGCTCGGCGACGAGGACGGCCGCGACGAGCTGCAGGAGGTCGAGGACAAGATCAAGAAGACGAAACTGTCGAAGGAGGCGCGCGAAAAGGCGCAGCACGAGCTCAAGAAGCTGCGCCAGATGTCGCCGATGTCCGCCGAGGCGACGGTCGTGCGCAACTATCTCGACTGGCTCTTGTCGATCCCGTGGAACAAGAAGACGAAGGTCAAGAAGGACCTCGCGCTCGCGCAGAACATCCTCGACAACGATCACTACGGGCTGGAGAAGGTCAAGGAGCGCATCGTCGAGTATCTCGCGGTGCAGAGCCGCGCCAACAAGCTCACCGGACCGATCCTGTGCCTGGTCGGACCGCCCGGCGTGGGCAAGACCTCGCTCGGCAAGTCGATCGCGCGCGCGACGGGTCGCGAATTCGTGCGCGTCTCGCTCGGCGGCGTGCGCGACGAGGCGGAGATCCGCGGCCACCGGCGCACTTATATCGGCTCGATGCCCGGCAAGATCATCCAGTCGATGCGCAAGGCCAAGAGCTCGAACCCGCTGTTTCTGCTCGACGAGGTCGACAAGATGGGCGCCGATTTCCGCGGCGATCCGTCCTCGGCCCTGCTGGAGGTGCTCGATCCGGAGCAGAACCACACTTTCAACGACCACTATCTCGAGGTCGATTACGATCTCTCCAACGTGATGTTCATCACGACGGCAAACACGCTCAATATCCCGCCGCCGCTGATGGACCGCATGGAGATCATCCGCATCGCCGGCTACACCGAGGATGAAAAGCTGCAGATCGCGCGGCGGCACCTGATCCCGAACACGCTCGGCAAGCACGGGCTTGAGCCCAAGGAGTGGTCGATCGACGACGACGCGCTGCTGCTGATGATCCGCCGCTACACGCGCGAGGCCGGCGTGCGCAATCTCGAACGTGAGACTGCGACGCTCGCGCGCAAGGCGGTCAAGGAGCTGATGACGGCGAAGACGCCGACCGTGCACGTCACGGCGGAGAATATCGGCGGCTACCTCGGCGTCCCGAAGCACCGATACGGCGAGATCGAGACGGAGGATCAGGTCGGCGTCGTCACCGGGCTTGCCTGGACCGACGCCGGGGGCGAGCTGCTCACCGTCGAAGGCGTGATGATGCCCGGCAAGGGCAAGATGACGGTGACCGGCAATCTGCGCGATGTGATGAAGGAGTCGATCTCAGCCGCAGCCTCCTATGTGCGCTCGCGCGCGGTCGCGTTCGGCATCGAGCCGCCCTTGTTCGACAAGCGCGACATCCATGTGCACGTGCCGGAGGGCGCGACGCCCAAGGACGGTCCGTCGGCGGGCGTCGCCATGGTCACCGCGATCATTTCGGTGATGACCGGAATTGCGGTGCATCGGGATGTCGCAATGACCGGCGAGATCACGCTGCGCGGCCGCGTGCTTCCGATCGGCGGACTGAAGGAGAAGCTGCTCGCCGCGCTGCGCGGCGGCATCAAGACCGTGCTGATCCCCGAGGAGAACGCGAAGGACCTCGTCGAGATATCCGACAACGTCAAGAGTGGTCTCGAGATCGTTCCGGTCACCCGCATGGACGAAGTGCTCGACCGGGCGCTCACCCGCAAGCCCGAGCTCATCGAATGGGACGAGGCGGCGGCGAAGGAGAAGGTGGACACTCCGGTGGAAGAGGAGCCCTCGCCGCTCACCGCGCATTGACTCACTCTCCCTCCCGCCGCAAGGGGGAGGCAGGGTGAGAGAGCAAAGAGAAGGGGCGGCGCCGCAAGCGCCGCCTTTTTCGCGTTTTGGCTGTGACGAATCGTTCGAATCGGCGGCGGAACCTTCGGCCGTGGCATCAGTATCGTGCGACGACCGGCGCGCCCCAGGCGAACAGATAATTCACGCCCAGCTTGGCGACATGAGCATCCTGCTCGATGGACAGGTTGCTGGCGACCGCGAACGCCGGCGGAAGACTGAACGCGACGCTATCGCTCCCGAGACCGAGATAGTTGTATTCAAGCTTGACCGTCACGTTCGGCAGCAGGGCATGTTCGACGCCGCCGCCGATCGTCCAGCCCCACCGCATGGAATCGACCTCGTAAAGGCCCGCGCCAACGCCGACCAGGTTCAGCGCGAACCGATCCTCGACCCAGGCGCCGCCGCCCTTGGCATAGACAAGCGTGCGATCGAACGCATAGCCGATGCGTCCGGCGATCGTGCCGAGCGCTTCGACCGTTGCGGCGCAATTCACGCCGCCGATCGGGGGCATCCCGACCAGGCACGTGTTCGCCCCGTCGATCCGGGCCGCGCTGGCGTCGGCTTCCACGCCCAGCACCAGCGCGCCCGCCTGATAGTTGAAGCCGAGCTGTCCGCCGCCGAGCCAGCCGCCGCCGGCGATCGTATCGCCGAACACCTGCGGGCCGAACGGATTGCTCCAGTCCTTGTCGTGATGCGCCGCCCCGGCATGGAGGCCGAGATAGAGGCCGGTCCAGGTGAAGGGCGCAAGCGGCGGAGTGAGCGCGAGATGGCCCGCCGGAGCCGCAGGCGCCAGTATTGGGGCGACCGCAGCGGGCGCCGTCCAATTGTAGCGGTAGTTCACGCCGAGTTTGACCGTTTGCACCGTCTGCTTCATGTCGAAGCTCGACGCATTGCCGAACTGATCGGCGAAGGCGACCGACTTCGTCCCGAAGTCGAGATAATTGTACTCGATCTTTCCCGACCAGTTGGGCGTGAAGCCGTATTCAACGCCGGAGCCGACCATCCAGCCCGCACGCGAGACGTCGGCGGTGAACACATTGGGGGCCTCGACGAAAACCACGTCGTGTCGGTCGTGGACCCATGCAGCGCCGGCCTTGGAGTAGAACAACAGATTGTTGCGGGCGTAGCCGAACCGGCCCGCGACCGTGCCCAGCCGGTCGGCGCGGGTGTGGCAGGTGAAGAAGCGCGCGCAGGGAGCGTAGCCGTCCAGGTCGGACCAGCTGACCTCGCCCTCGACGCCCACGACCCAATTCGCGATCTGGTAGTTGACGCCGCCCTGTCCGCCGCCGATGAACCCGTCGACATCGCCCCAGCCGATAAAGGGCGCAAAATCGGGGTTGGTGAAGAAGCCCGAGGTCGGCGACCATTCCTTGCGCCCCCAGGCGCCGCCGACATGGCCGCCCAGATAAAGGCCGGTCCAGTTCCAGGCAAGCAGGGGCGGAGCTTTGAAGAATCCGGCCGGCGCGACTGCGCCCGGGGTCGCGCCGAACCCGCTATCGATCTTGTAGGAGGCCTGCAGGAATCCGCCGTAACGTTCCGTGTGGAACGTGATCGGGGATTGCAGATCGCCGGGGAACTGCACGCGCGCCTCGGTGGTCGTGAAGTACCAGTACCGGCCGCCGACGCCGACACTCCACTGCGGGGTCAGCGCGTAGGAAAGCACCGCCTCGAACTGGGCGCCCCAGCCATGTCCGGTCTCCACCAGCGGGTTGATGTTGTCCCGGAACCAGTGATTGTCGAAGCCATACCGGCTGACATAGGGCAGGAGCGCGCCGTCCGCTTCGATGCGGATGCGATCGGTGATCTGTATCTGCGTGTTGAGACCGACCGCCGCGCCCCGCCACGTCTCGGTCTCGCTCAGCGCGAGGAAGTTCGACGGAATCGGCGGCGCGCAGACGAGATCGGCCGCGGTCTGGCGGCAGCCGAAGCCGTTGCCGCGTTCAAAGAAGTAACGATAGCCGACATAGGCGCCAACTTTGCCGCCGGGCGTGCTGAGGAAGTTCCAGCCGAGATCGGCGCCGCCAAAGCGCATGCGCCCGTCCTTCATCTCCGAGTCGGTATTCGAATAGAAGACGAAAGCGGGGAAGTCCTCGTCGCGAAGCGAGCCGTTGACGAGATCGCCGAGACCGAGATTGGCCTTGACGAGCAAGCCGCTGCGGTGGTCGAAGCGGCCGAAAACCTCGCCGGCATGGCCGTTCATGTCGTTGTAGCTGAGCCGCGAGTCGAGCTGGCTGGTGACATCGGGATCGAACAGATCCTTCTGAAATCGGCCATTGCTGTACCAGTAGCGCGCGCCGGCTTCGATGGTCCATTCCGGGATTGCGGGCCCCGATCCGTTCGTAACCGGCGCGAAGATCGCTGCGGGCGTAGCGAGTGCATGCGTCGAAGCCGGGGAAAAGCCGAGCATGCCCCAGTCGGCCTTGTAGTTGATCCCCGCCTTCATCCGGTACAGCGTCTGCTCGATCGCAATGTTCGAGCGGTCGAAGAACGGCGCTTGATCGGTGAAAGCGGTGGAGCGACTGCCCAGGTCGATGTAGTCGAACTCGAGCTTGGTCGACCAGGCGGGACTGAAGGCGTATTCGACTCCGACGCCGACGGTCCAGCCGAAACGGTTGTCGTCGGCGTTGAACACCCGCGCGGCCGTGGACGGCGGCATGAGGTAGGCGTCATGCGCGTAGGCGCCGCCGCCTTTGGCGTAGAGGAGCGCGTGGTCGAAGGCGAAGCCGACCCGGCCGGTCAGCGTCCCCATGTAATCGATGCGGCTGTTGCAGAGGAACAGGGCGAAGGCGCAGCGGGTATCTCCGTCGAGATCGGAGGTGCTTCCCTCGATCTCCAAGCCCCACACGATGGGACCGTTCTGGACATTGTATCCGGCCTGAAGGCCGCCGAAGACGCCGCTCGACGTGCCGGACGCCGCAAACGGCGCGAAGGCTGCTCCGAACGGCCCAGCCGGTCCGAAAAAGCCGTCCGCGCTTTGCCAGTTCTTGCGCGCCCAGGCCTGGCCGATATGCGATCCGACATAGAAGCCGGTCCAGCTCCAGATCGGGAGCGGCGCCGGAGCGGCGATCAAGCGATCGGCCGCGCCGGCCGGCGTCATGGCCGCGAACACAGCCAGTGAAATGCCGGCGATGTTGAGCGTTCGCATGCGATTCCCCTGGGAATTAGGATTAGACTTTACATTTCGCCGCTGCACGGCCGCAAAGCATTGTTGGAACACGATGCATTTGAGCTGCTCGTCGTGATGATTTGGTCACACACCGTCGTCTCGCCATGCACTCGGGCGCGCTGAGCATGATCCAGCGAAGATCCGCTGAAGTCGGTCATGGGATTCCGCATGTCCCCGCGCAGGCGGTGACTCCTCCCGCGCAGGCGGAGTTGCTCGAGAAAAACGGAATCCTGCTTTCGCGGGAATGAGCGGATGCGGATCAAAAGCGAAATTCGGTCCGCAACCGGCAAGAGCCGCGCCCTTTGCCGCGCCCCTATACTGTGTCAGGGCGCGGGCGCGTCAGGCGAGTCCTTCAAGGCGGTCGGCGAGCTGGTTGAGCTCCCACTCTCGCGCGAGCGCGGCCGCCTTCGCCCATGTCGGCTGTTGCGCGGCAAGGCGCGGCAATGGCGCCTTGGCGTCCATGGTGGCGATCGATCGG
>CAYGZV010000061.1:0-15011 GCA_964354425.1 uncultured Rhodoplanes sp.
CCCCGACCTGTAAATCACAGGTGTCCGAGAAAAAGCTCGCCGGAGCCGCGCTAAGGAACTTCATGAAGCGCTGTGAGAGCGACGCACGAAAATCGTGCGAGGCGGCAGCGAAGGAACAGGAGCTGACTGGCAGTGTGAAGGCGAGTTATACGACGCAGTGCGTGTCTGATGCGGTCGGACAATAGAAGGTCTGAGTCAATCGGAGACCCGTCTGCTGTGCACTGTTCGTGCTCGCCAGGAGTAAGCCGGCGTGATCCAGGATCTCGACCGACCAAACACGGGGTTCATTAAAATTAGCCAACAGCCGATGATCAATACAGCCGCCAGCATCGCAGCCTACTCTGAGTAGAAAACAGCCCATGCATTACAGGCCACTTCGAGCTCTGATGTCGTTTGCCCTCTCGGCGGCCGCTTGCTTAGCCGCAACTGCCCCAATCGCCCAGGAATTCCGGATCGAGGAGGTAGCCTCTATCGCCGATGTTCCTCCCGCAAAGCTCAAGCCTGACACGATCGCTTTCAGCGACCATCGCAACGACCCGATCACCGACGCCAAGAGTGGGCTGATCCGCTTTGTCGAGTGGGCCAAGGCCAATCCGCTGCAAAGACGGCTGTTGAGCCTCTATCCGAGCTATGACGAGCCGACCATCAGCGCCACGGTCGGCGGCACAACCAAAACGATCAAGCGCCGGCTACACATGTATGTCGCCGAGGCGCGCTTCGAGCTCGCCCGCGCACCAACCGCGATCGATCTCGCGCGTTATGTGAACCTCGCGTTTCTGGAACGGATGGACCCGGCGATCAAACATCAGTTGATCAGCGCCGACGATGTCACGCCCAACAAGGACGGCAGGCCAGCAAGCAAGCATCCAAACCGGCGCTGGTGCGAAGATGCCGTGACCGTGATCTGCATCAAGTCGCGCTACCAGCTTGAGGGCAAGCTGCCGACGGCCATCTTGCTGCTGAACAAGCTGCGCGAGAGCGGCAAGCAGATCGCCAGTTTCATCGAGTTCGAAAGCGAGCTACGGATCATACCGCCGGCTGCTGTGGACCAAGCTGAGTTGGCTCAGTTGACGGGGATCGACAGCCCGATCACGGGGGCGCTGGAGCAGAACATTGTTCAGGTCAATCAGGTGATGCAGTTCGGCAAACTGCTAGCGATACTACAGGAGAAGCCGGATGATCCGAGCCACACGGTGGTGACCGCCTTCATGGCGCTCGCGGTCGAGTCCGATCTGTTCGAAAAGCGCAAGGAGTTCGGAAGCGTTCCCGTGCTGCGCAATGTGATACCGGCTCAGGTCTTGTCGGGCAACAGCTCGTTCAATACCGGGAACTCGATCAGTGCCGGGCTGCCCAATTATGCCCGCAACCGGATCAAGGCGATGGCGACGATCCTGAGCCGCGAATAGCTGTAAACGCCGAGTTTCATCTGACAGACGGCGCCCCGCTTTGCCCGATTGACCCGGCCAAGGTGACCAGCTCGCGCTTACAAAGGGGTAGGCGTCCCGCGCGAGTTGCGCAGCACCATGCAGGCGCCGCCCTTGGCGATGAGGTCTGCACAAAGCTTTTCTGCGCCGGCGCGGGTGTCGGTTCCGACGCGCATCTGATAAAAGCTGCTGGTTCCGCGGCTGCGGATCTGCGTCCGGATGATCACAGGATCGGCGCTCACCAGGACGGCGCGGAATTTCCGCTCGACGCGCGCATACGCATCGAGCACCTGCGCGCGCGAGAAGCCAGCGCTGAGCTGCACGCCCCACGGCCGGAGCGCGGCTTTTTGCACGCGCTGTTCAAGCGAGCCGATGAATAAAGTCGGCTGCTGTTTCAGGAGAGCTGCGAGCTGCCGGCAGGACGTCGGCTTGGCGATGCCGTCTTTGCCGCCTTCGCGGCCTAGCGCCGCCCAGTCATCGACCGTGCGGCCGGTGATCGCACGGACATAGTTTCGGGTCTCGGCCGGCATGCCTCCGCGGCCCGCCAGGAAGTCGCGCACGCGACCTGGACCGGCGTTATAGGCCGCGGCGGCAAGGCCGAGATTGCCGAACTCGCTGCGCAGCTCGGCCAGAAACTCTGCTGATTTGGGCAACGCCGCCACAGGGTTGAAGGGGTCGAGCAGGCCCCGCCGTTCTGCCGTGTAGGGCATGAATTGCGCGATCCCTTGCGCGCGGTGACCGCTGCGCGTCACAGGACCCACAGCGTCGGGCTTAAACCGGCTTTCCTGCCAGATCACGCGCGCAAAGAATTCGAGGGGCAGCCCGTGAGACGCGGCGGCCGACTCCAGGATGAGGCAGATTGAATCCATTGCGCCGGTGACTTTGGCCTCTGCCGATGCGCTCGGAACGGACCCAGGCGTGGCGAGCCGCGCCTGCTCCTCTTTACTCGGTTGGTTTGACGCGCCCGGTGCGGTTTGGTTGCTCGGGGGCGCCACCGTATCGCCCGCTGACGGAGCCCTTTCAGCAGCGTGTCCGATCTGCCCCGATGCTATCAGCGATGCCGCCACCAATAACGCCGACAAGGCGCGGATCAGCGCTCCAGCCTCACAGAGAAAACGTCGTAACCGCATTCGAAAGCTGCCCACTCTCTTAAACGTGGCCCTGCGTGGCCCTGCGTGGCCCTAAGATGCGCTCCGCCCTCTGATCGCCCTGATCGCGCGCGGCGATCTCGGGAAGCGCCGAATCGTCCAGACCTCGAGCGCTTGGATTGACGGTGAATGAGACTATGGTCCCAGCACAAATCTCAGCAGCCTTCTTGGCCGACGCTGATCATGCGCGCCAACCTCCTGTTTGAACTCTGCGGCAAGCTCTTCTGCCATTTTCGATGCGAGGCGCGATCGCTTGAAGTTGCGGTAAAGCGCGCGTCCATTGGGGCGGTCTTTGACAGTTTCCCAAACGATCCAATGAATGGCCGTCGAAAATGCGTCTACGGCACGCGCCGTATTAAATTGGTTGCGTGCAACCATGTCCGATAGCTGAGACCGCACCGACTTAAGGCGCATTCCCGCCTTTTCGGAGGACATTGCTTCGGAAATGACGTTGCTGATCAGAGGTGAAGGGGCGGAATCTCGCATGATACGAACCGCATTCTATTCTAAGCTACCCCTTGTCATATATAGTCATATCTCGGGCACGCGTCGCCCGACGACATCGGAGTGTGGCTTGGCGGCGCTGGCGTGCAAACCTTCTTGGGCCTAGATCGCGACCCTTGCCATTCGCTGCGGTTGACACCAACGCTCGGCCGATCGCCCGGGCTCCGCGGTCGCACGTTGCTCAGGCTCAGGTCTTCAGTTCCTCGGGCACCTTGCCGCCGTTCTCCGCGAGCTTCCGCATGACCTGCTTGTGCAGCCATACATTCATCGACGCAGTGTCCTTCATGTCGCCGGAGTAGTTCAGCTCCTGGGCGAGCTCCTTGCGCACCGACATGATGCTGTCGAGATCGAGCACTTTCATCAAATCGATGATCGAATGTTGCCAGTTGAGCTTCACCTTCTTTTTCTTCCTCTTTTCCGCGGCAAGCTTGGTGAGAATCCCAGCGACGTCGACTTCCGTAATTGAACCCGCCGGTGCAGAAGCCGCGGATGAGGACTTCGCGCCCGACGCAGGCGCGGCGCCCGCAGCGCTCGCGTGTCGGAAAATGGCCGACATGATCTTCCCAAAGATGCTCTTCGTCTTCTCTTCGCCGGATGTGGTCTTTATCGCATCGATCTCTTTCAAGCCGGTCTTCAGTTCCTCGGGAACCTTGCCGCCCTTCTCCGCGAGTTTCCGCATGACCTGCTGGTGAAGCCACACATTCATCGACGCCGAGTCGCTCATGTCCCCGGAGTAGTGCAGCTCCTGGGCGAGTTCCTTGCGCGCCGACAGGCTGCTGTCGAGATCAAGCAGTTGCATCAGATCGACGATCGACTTTCGCCAGTCGAGCTTCTCTTTCTTCTCCGCGGCAAGCTTGGTGAGGATGCCCGCGACATCGACTTCCGCAACTGAGCCGGCTGGTGCAGAAGCCGTGCCAGCGGACGAAGGCTTCGCGCCAGACGCAGGCGCGGCCGGAGCGGCGCCCGCAGCGCTAGCCTTTCCGAAGATGGACGACATGATCTTGCCAAATATGCTCACGGTCTGCTTCTCACTGCGCGGTCGCGCGACGCGCCGGGGCTGGTAAGCCCCGGGCGCATGCAGCGCCTTCGGCGCTTATTGAACAAGCTCTGCCAGGGTGGGGAGCCGACCATTCGGCGTCAATTTATCGACGACAACTGGCAGAAACTGCGCCAGCTGCCTGAGCAGTTCCTCCTCGGAAATGCCGGACCGCTCGGCAAGCGTCTTGATGACGTTCGGCCCGAGCGCGTTTCCCAGCTGACCCGGCAAAACCGGCTCGTTCGGCCCGGTGCCGATCCACGAATCGATGGTCTTTTCTTGTCCGCTTTGCTTAAAGCGGTCGAGCAGACCGCCCAAGCCTTCGAGCAGACCGCCACCCTCGTCCGTAGGCGGGCGCGGACCGCCAGTCTTCGTAGGCACCGCTTCTCTGTCGCCGCCTCCGAACAATGCCCCCGAACCCAGCAAGGCGAGAAGAACGAGCATCAGCGGATTCGAAACCTTGGCCTGCGAAAGCGCAGAGCGCAGTAATTGGTCGAGAAGTGCCATCGTTTGCTCCTAGTGCTTTAAAACGAAACAGCGCCGACGCGCCTCACATCGCTCGCCGCTCGCTGACGGCATTGTAGACCCACAGCACAACAACCGAGCCGACCACTGCAACAATCAGGCTGTAGAAGTTAATGCCCGTGATGCCGACACCGCCCAGTAAGCTAAAAATCAACCCGCCGACGATCGCGCCGACGATTCCAAGTCCCATATTGAGCCACGGGCTTCGGCTGTTCCTGCCCACGATCTGGCTCGCAATGTATCCGGCGATCAGGCCGAGGATGATCCAAACAAGAAAGGACATTCGCGTCTCCCTAGGCTACATGTGCCTCTTCCGGAGCGCACTGATCAATGGGCAGATCCGCGCTCCGGTTCTCTTACCTGATGAGACGAACCTACTGCACGGCGTATTCGATGCGCCGGTTCTGATACCGGCCCTCCGCCGTGTCGTTGCTCGCCTTCGGCCTGGTGCTGCCATAGCCCCTGGCCGTCAGCATCCCTTGGGGCACGCCGGCTTCGATCAACACGGCGCGAACCGCCTCCGCCCGCTGCTGCGATAGCAGCATGTTCGAGGCCTCATCGCCGACGTTGTCGGTGTGGCCGCGAACTTCGATCACCGCGCCCGCCGGAAGCTGCTTGAGAACCGCAGCTGCGCGGCTGAGAACGGCCCGATTGAAGCCAGGGATGTCCGCTTGTCCGGTTGGGAAGTTGATCACCGTCAGATTGAGGGCGCTGATCACGTCGTTGGAGCCAAAACCGGGCTTGAGGGCGTTGAGCGCCGCTAAGGCCTTCGCGTTGACGTCTTCGGTCAGCGTTCCAAGCGACAGGCCGCTTCCGAACAATCCCTTCAACGAGCCGATGATCTTATCGCGGTCAGAATCGGCGATCAGGCCGCCAATGTTGGCTGCGGACCCATCGAACATCGCGCTCAGACCAGGAATTTTGAAATTCTCAAGGGCTGCCTTCAGGTTGGCGAGCCACGGCGCCGCCGCGGCATTGGGATCAACCGTGATGTCGCCTTTGACGTTGCCGGCGCCAAACACGCCCTTGATGGTGTCGATGATGGACGTGCGGCCGGCCTCATCCTTCACGACACCGGAGTAGGTGACATAGCCGCTGTCGTGATAGTTCAGGCCCAGTCTCGGATTGACCCTCGGGGCCGTCTGGACCACCGGCGCAGGCGCCTTGGTGGCCACCGGCTGCTCCTTGCCGGACAGCAGCCACCAGGCGAGGCCGAGCAAAGCGAGCAATGGAAGCAGCAGCCATAGCCAGTTGGCCCCCGCCGCCTTGCGGGCGGGTTCCCCGTACACAGGCCGCGACTGCACGGTTGAAGTGTTTAGGAAGCTTTTCCACGCCGGCGGTATTGTGGAGGGAACCGTCCTGTCCGGCGTCAGCATGCCGATCAGCTTCGGAATGACATAGCCGAGAGCCGGGGTGACGAGGCTGCCGCCGAGGCCGAGCTTACCCGCAATCATGTTGATGATGCTGGTCCCAAGGCCTTGCTCGACCTGGTGGGTCGACATCGGCTCGGGGTTCTGGTTGCCCAGCCAGGAACTGACCAAGCTCGCGAGGCCCGCATTCTTGAACCGGTCCAGGAACCCGGCGACGCCACCGGGCTCGCTTGTCATGAAGCGGATCACCTCCGCAACCAATGCGCTGGATTTCGCGCCAAGACCGAACTTGCTGCCGATCTCGGCGATCAACGAGTCGAATATCGCCATGTGAGCATTCCTTCTCCGAAGATGAAGCGTCGAACTTCCCATGCGAAATAGGCACTAACTCAGTCTCTCTGGGTCGACGGCAATCTTGGTCACCGAGCAATTTGGAACTGTCATCCTACTCCGAGCGCCTTGACGACATCCGCGATGGAAGCCTTCTCCGCGTCGGTGACGGTAATTCCGCCAAAGCCGAGGAATCCTCCCTCAGTAGATGCTTCCGCGACCTTCTCAGCGATGTGCTTCAGCCAAGCCTTAAAGCCCGCAGCGTCGTGCGGAGCTTTTGCGTCGAGAATCTGCCCTACCCGCGTCAGGGTCGCGATGATCTGCTGCCGCATCTCGGCGGGAGACTTTCCCTTGAACTCGGCGTTCACCTCGTCACGGGCGGCGCTCCGTCCGTCCGATGTTTCAATCTCTGATACCAGCGCCTTTGCAAGCTCGCTCGCGCCGGCATCTCGCTTGACATCCAATAACGCCTGGCCGGTCGCCATGCCCTCTTTCATCATGCCCCAAAGGCCACTGGGCTCCGCCAGCGTCACCGCCATGCCCGCCAGCATCGGACTGGCCAAAATCGTCTTCCACTCGTCCGCCGTAAAGTTGGTTTTCTGGGCCATCCTTGCTCCGTTTTGCCTGCGTAAGCTGCATACCTCTCAACGGCTTACTTACTTCAAATCTCACGCTGCATGTCGGTCGATCTCCACGAGACACGTTGCCGTTTTTCGATGCCAAGCCCCCGAACTTTTCCCTCGAAAGCACCAAGCCCTTTCCAGGACAGACCTTAGTCGGCACACTACCGCCAGCGCCCCCAGTAGGAGTTCTGCCCATATTGGCTCTGCCAGCTCCATTGCGATCGCCCATATTGGCCCTGCCAGTTCCATTGTGATCGCCAGGGATCACTCCCCGAAGAAGGGCTGCGAGCAGAAGCGTAGGTGCGGCGGGCGCGCGCGGAATTCGCCTGCTTGCCGCTGTCGGGCTTGGCTTTGGCGCGCACATACTTCCTGGATCGACTGACGTCACGATCCTGGCTGGCATCATCGGGCTTGGCTGTGGTGCGCCTATACCCCCTGGATCGGCTGACTTCGCGATCCTCTTTGGAATCCGCCGTCTCCGCTTTGTCTGCCTCGTTTTCCAGTTTAGCATGCACGGCGCTGCCTTGGGTCTCCGCGAGCTTTTCGGACGGGTCTGCTTCGCCCTCCTTCTTGACATACGTGGAGGGCGCTTGGACTCGCGCAAAGTTCTTCAGTCGACCATCCGTCTCGACGCTTTTGCCCGACAACAGCACGTTCTCAGTATCAAGCACCCTGCCCCTGGCGTTGGTGCGCAAACATTCAGAAAAAGCGCTGCGGCGATCCATCGATGCGCATGCGAGCCGGCGTTTGGCTTCTGGCGATGGTGGAGCAAGCACAGTTCTCGGCATCCCATTGGCCCACACCGCCTGAATGATCGGTTCGAAGATCGGAACGGCGATGGAACCGCCCGTCGCGCCATCCCCGAGCGTGCGGCGCTTGCCGTCGGCGTTGTCGTAGCCGATCCAGATCGCAACGGTCACGTCGTTGGTCAATCCTACGAACCAGACGTCATTCGAATCGTCCGAGGTGCCGGTCTTGCCGGCGACATAGGGGGCAAGACCTCCGATTGCATTGGCCGTCCCGCGGGCCAATACCCCCTGCAACATGGTTTTGAGCTGATAGAATGCGGCTTGGTCGACAGACTCGACTGGCGTTGCCGTTTGCCGGTGGCGATGGATAACTTGGCCGTCGCGCGCGATGGACTCCACGACATAGGGGGCCGGCCGCAGGCCTTCAGTCGCAATCGCCGCATAAAACGCCGCAAGATCGATCGGCCGCACCGGCTGAGCGCCGAGCACGAACGGGTAGAAGCGCACGCAGTCCCGGTAAATCTGCGCTTCCATAGCCAGATCACAAAGACGGTTGAGACTGTCCTCAGGTTTCTTTTCGATGCCGCCCGTGAGCAGATGAACGGTTGCCAGATTGCGCGAGTTTTCCAGCGCGCTGCGCAGGGTTAGAACCCCGCCCGCGCCGCCGTCATAGTTCTTCGGCGTCCAGTAGTCCTCCTCGCTGGCGCGTTTTTTGCCAATGGGTGGCAGGGTGATGGGCTCATCCAACACCAGCGTATTAGGCTGCACACCCCTGCCAAGGGCGGCCAGATAGCTCAGCGGCTTGATGGTGGACCCCGGCTGGCGCGTGGCCTGGGTCACGCGGTTGAGCTGGCTCAAGGGATAAGAGAAACCGCCAGTCATCGCGAGGATGCGCCCGGTCTTGTTTTCCAGAACGACCGCCGCTCCCTGCACCTCCGGACGCACGCGTAGAGAGGCGCGCCCAGCTTTCTTTCCATCGACGCGCACCAGTACCACGTCATAAGGCTCAAGCTTGCGCTCAGTCGTGCCGTCCACTGAGAGCGGCACGATGCGGCCATCGCCCAAACCGACGCGGACGGCTCCCCCCCGCCTGCCAGCCGGAGTCTCGATCACCACAGCGGGCGTCCAATGCACGTCGTATAGCGGCAACCGAGCCGTGACGAGCGCACGCTGCCAGGCCGGCCGTTTGTCCGATGAGTTCTTATCCGCTTCGGCACGCTGGATCGCCTTCGCCAAATTGGCTTCAGCGTCCTTGAATCGAACGCGCCCGGCATTGCGTTCATAGCGCGAAAGCCCCTCCTGCAGGGCATCTTCCACCGCCCGTTGCAGTTTCTGGTTTATTGTCGAACGCACCGTGTAGGTGCTGGCGGCGCTCGGCTCGAGGCCCGCCACGGATTTGGCCTCCCGAACAACTTGATCGGAGAAGTAAAAACCAATGTCGCGCCGCGGCCGTTGGTCGATCAGGGTCGGCAACTCCGGCAGTCCGGAACTCGGCTGCGCGGCTGGCGCCAGGCCATGCTCCTGCAAGCGATTGAAAACATAAGCGAGCCGTTCCCGCGCCCGCCCGGGATGGCGATCGGGATTGAAGTAGTTCGGCCCCTTGATCAGCGTGGCAAGGAGTGCGCCTTCCTGCAGCGTCAGCTTACTCGTCGGTTTGTCGAAATAGGCGCGTGCCCCCGTTTCGATGCCCCAGGCGCCGCGCCCCAGGTAGACCGAGTTGAGATAGAGCTCGAGAATCTCCGCCTTGCTCAGTGTGCGCTCGACCCGCGCGGCCACGAGCATTTCACGGATCTTCCGCTCGTAGCTGAGGTCGTCGCCCACCAGGAGGTTCTTCACGAGTTGCTGGGTGATCGTCGAGCCGCCTTGCGGCCGACCCGCTTGGGCGAGATTGCCGACGAACGCACGGATCAGGCCACGCTCATCGATCCCCTTATGCTGATAGAAACGCTGGTCCTCGGCTGCAATGAACGTCGACTGAACGTGCGTGGGGATGTCGGCGAGAGGAACCCAGGCGCGGCGCTTGTTCTCCTCGAACAGGTCCGCAAAGGGCTGACCCGCGCTATCGAGCACCAAGCTCGCCGCGGGGAGCTTCAGACCCTTCAGCTTGGTGTGATCGGGCAGATCGGCGGCTGCCCTGTTATAGAAATCGATCACATCGCCGAGGTCGACGGCCTTGGCGGCGCCCCTCTCGTCCTGGCAAAACTGTCGATAGGCACCCTGCAGATCGGCAAAATTAATCCCGCGAAACAACTGGCTTTCGCCAGCGATGGCCTGCGGGTCGTCAAGTGCGGTCGTAATCAGATCGTCGAGATGGATGCCTTCGATATCAAACATCTTTCGCACGTGCGTGCAGCCTGCATGCAGAAGCTTTGCGACCTGCTCCCGGTCGCGCGCACGGTCGAACTGGGTCGTTATCGCATCGGGCGCGGTCGTGACCTGGCTGAACGCAAGGGCAACCGCGAAGATTTTGACAAGCAACGGTTCCATGAGGTGATCCGGGGGTTGCAAAACGGTGAAGTTTCAAATTCATCCGGGGCGGGCCTAGCACCCCCGGCAGATCATCATGAGTTTTTTTAATCCGCTCGTCGGCGGCTTATATCATCTCCTCCGGCGAACGCTCCCGTAACCGGTTCGAAGCCTGCTTCGACGTCGACGACCGCGACTCCACGGACGTCGCCCCCAGAGCACCGGCAGTCGATTTCTCTGATGTCACTGCCACGCATGGACCCTACATCCTCAAACCGTCATTCCGGGCTTGTTTTCGCGCTTGTTGGTGCATGGCTTTCCTTGGAACCAACCATTGCGAAGGGAGCGTCGCTGTCTTGGCGCGCTCCGGCGTCGCGGGCTCGACGTGCACAATGCGGTAGCCGCGGCTCTTCAGTTCGCTGAGGATCATCGGCAGCGCCAGCACAGTCGCCGGCTTGATGTCGTGCAGCAGCAGCATGCCGCGACCCCTGGCTTCAATCCGTTGCAGGGCGCGCGCCGCGATTTCTTTGGCCGAAATGCGCAGCCAATCGTCGGCTGGGAAGTCGGCGCTCCACGTCATCAGCGATCGGCCGGCGAGATAGCGCTCGACGGTATCGCTGCGCATCAGCCCGGGAATGCGGAAGAAGGGGGCAACCGCATCGCGATCCCCCAGCGCGGCGGCAACCGCCGCGATCCCGCCTTCCACCTCCGTATCCGCCCGTTCCGGCGTCATGCGATCGAACGTAAACGGGTGCGAGTTGCTATGCGTGCCGATGGAGTGTCCGGCCGCATGAATCTGGCGCACCGTGTCAGGATAGGCTTTTGCCATCCGGCCGACGAGGAAGAAGGTCGCCTTGACGCATTCGGACGCAAGGAGGTCGAGAGCGCGGGTGGTGTAGGGAGGAAGCGGCCCGTCGTCGAAGGTCAGCACGACCTCATGCTCGTCGAGCGGCAACGTCTCGGGATATTGCATCATGCCGAGGCGGATATGTTCGGTCGGCTCGACCACCAGCGTGCGGCTGGTCCCCAGAGCGCCCGGTTTGCCCGGGCATTCCGCCGCGCGCCCCGGGCTCGTGGCCATCAGCGCGAGCAAAGCGGCAAACGCCCCAGCGCGTAGCTCGAACACTCACTGTCTCCCCGCCTCAAAAATGCCTTTAGAGAGGCGTGATCCTGCCACGGCTATCTACGCGTTACCACTTATTTCACGATGTTTTTTTAACGAAAAATTGTTCTATACGATAAGCTTATTAATAATTAGGCGCTTTGTATTAATGCTCTCATGGCGCTTACCCACGGATTTGCCCGTACTGCGATGTTCAGACGCTATTCGCCGTGCTGACCGGCGGACCCACAGGCTGATCCGAGGCCAAGGGCGAACATCCTCTTGATGTTATAGGCCATGGTGACGAGGCTCCGCGCACCCGCGCAGCAAGAACTGACGGAATCCCATCACCGATCGGCGCTGAGAGTTGTGACGCCACTGCTCGAAGCGCCTGTTGCCGACCGTCCAAGGTGCTGCGCAAAAAAAGTTCCGCTGGCGCCGGCCGCGGCACACCCTGAAGGGCCGCCAGGACACTGATGCCGTCGACCGCGTGGGCCTGCGGCTCGCGCTGCGAAAGGCGCAAGCCGAGGCCGGGCGATTTCGTGCTTCTCTTCGCCGATGAGAGCGAGGCGCTGACGCTGGCCAGAGCCTCGGCCGAGCGTGGCGCCGAGCCCCGCAATGCCGAGAGCCATCGACACCTCGCATCCGGGCTTCCGGCCAATCCCGAAAATCGCTACTATCCACGCCAGCTCGGGGTTCATCCGGGGAATCCCGGTTCAATGCTCCGGTTTATTTCGTTCGGCGTTCGGCGGCCTTGTATTGCGATGATCCCGGAGTTGAACTTGCGCTAAGGGACCATCGGCTGGCTATTGGGGTGGATTGGTTTGCACTAGCGGTGGCTCCCGCGATCACGACAGCATTCTGTTGACCTCGCGCTGGCTGCTGCTCTGGTTGTTGCTCTCTCGCTGACAGCGCCAAACCCTGGGGGCATCGCACCCCGGCATAGGGTTGCTCGACGCGGCGGCCGGCCTCATGTAAACACCTTTCACATGAGCTGGTCCAAGTCTGGCCCGGGCGGCCCGCGCGGCTATCACCACGGCAATCTGAAGGAAGCGCTGATCCGGGCGGCGCTGGAACTGATCGCGCAAAAGGGGCCGGCGGGCTTCACCTTCGCGGAGGCGGCACGCTGGGGGCACCCCCCACGATATTGGAATCATCGCAGCGTTGCGCGTTGGCAGGAAAAGATGGAGCTCATGCAGAGCAAGATCGACCGCATGCGCGACCGGATGGAGAGCTCTGGCGGCGGCTGGTGGGGCGGCCCGCCCTCGAGCGGCAACCGCGCCTTCGACGAATACCGCGCCGAGACGCTTCGCCGTCTTGAGGAGGAGCAGCGTGAGTTCAAGGAATTTCTCCAGCGCTTGCGGCAGGCAAAGGACAAGGCCGAGTTCGACATGTTCATGGCCGAGCGGCGCAATCGCAACGACCGTGCCGATACCGCCCAGCCGCAGGGATGAGTTCCGCATGACCACACTGCGTCCGGCGAACGCAATAGGAGCAAACGATGGGTTTACTCGATAACGCGGTTCCTGGCGGCAGGATTTCGAAGCCGCTAATACTCGCTCTCCTTGCATTGGTTGCTTCGGGGGCGTTGTTCGGAGGCGGCGACAGACAAGCTGGGCCTCCGAAGCCTGGTGGCCGCGAGCCCCCAGGCGGACGACAGGCGGACGAAGGCGGCGGCGGCCTGCTCGAAGGTTTGGGTGGTCTGCTCGAGCGTTTCCGGCAAGGTGGACAAGGAAAGATCATCGACTCGTGGATTGGCACCGGACCGAACGAGCCCGTTTCCCCGGGTCAGCTCGAAAATACCCTCGGGCCGAACATCATCAAGACGCTTGCCGAGCGGTCTGGCATGTCGGAGCAAGAGCTCCTCAGGCAGCTGTCGGAGGTTCTACCCGGCATCGTCGATAAATTGACGCCAAAAGGTCGACTCCCCACCCTGGCGGAACTCGCCGAATAGTGTGAGAGTGGCCGTGATGCACGCGGGGCTGACCTCCCGCGCGTAGGCCATTGGGGCAGGATCATGCGTATTGATGAATTGCCGCGTAGCCAAAAGATCGAGGATCGCCGCGCCGTTCGGATGCGTGCCGGCGGGATCGGCGTCGGAACGCTCATAATTCTTGGCCTGATCGGTTGGGCGTTCGGCATCAATCCGCTTTATCTCGTTGGCGGTGCGGAAATCCTGTCCCGCATGTGGCCATCGCAACCGCCGGCTTATTCCGAGACCACGGACAAGACGGGCGGACAACCCGACCAGATGAAGGAGTTTGTGTCCGCGGTGCTCGGCAGTGCGGAAGTCCAGTGGTCGGAGCTGTTTGCGCAATCAAATGCCCGTTACCAGGCTCCCACGCTGGTGATGTTCTCGGGGGCGACATCGTCGGCCTGCGGGTTGGCGCAATCCGCGATGGGGCCGTTCTATTGCCCGCTTGACCGCAAAGTCTACCTGGACACCTCCTTCTTCGAGGATATGCAGCGGCGGTTCGGGGCGTGCGACACCGGGAGGGCCTGCCAGTTCTCGCAGGCCTATGTGATCGCGCACGAGATTGGTCATCACGTGCAGAACCTGCTCGGCATACTGCCGCGCTTGCAGCAGATGCAGCAGGGCATGGACCGGGAGGACGCCAACCGTCTGCAGGTGATGGCCGAGTTGCAGGCAGATTGCTTTGCCGGCGTGTGGGCCAACCACTCGCAGCAGAAATGGAAATTCCTTGATCCCGGCGACGTGGAGGCGGGGCTACAGACGGCATCCGCCATCGGCGATGATCGGCTGCAGCGGCGCACACAGGGCTATGTGGTGCCCGACGCCTTCACCCACGGGTCATCGCAGCAGCGCGTGCGCTGGTTCACCACCGGGCTCAAGTCAGGGCAGATCGCGAGCTGCGACACGTTCAACGCCCCGCAACTTTGAGTCATAAACAAGTAGCTGACGCTAGTTGCGTATCGACGCTCGAATGAGTTCGAGCGACATCAACCACAATCACCGCAGTGAGGAGCAGACTATGAGCATCTTCGGCAAGATCATGTCATCCATTTTTGGGAAGGCGAACGCGGCGGGCGCCGCTCCGGCCGCGCCTGCGGCTGGCGCGAAACCGTCATCGGCCACCCCGGCTTCTGCGCCGGCCGGCTCGGTTACCGAAGTCGACGTCGCGGGCATCCTCACGAAGCTCGCCTCGGAAAAGAAAGAGAAGCTCGAGTGGCAAAAGTCGATCGTCGATCTGATGAAACTGCTCGATCTCGACAGCAGCCTATCGGCGCGCAAGGAACTTGCCCAGGAGCTACAGTACTCCGGCGACGTGAACGACTCGGCGTCAATGAATGTGTGGCTGCACAAGCAGGTCATGCGGAAGCTCGCCGAAAACGGCGGCAAGGTGCCGGAGGAACTGAAGGCCTAACGCCACCAAAGGGCGATCTGACAGTAGGATCGACCACGCGGACAGCTACTGCTGTCGACTGAATGCTTCTGCTTTGAGACTGCAGGGTTTTGGGGCCTAAGCTCCGGAACCCTTGCTTTACAGCGAGAAGGGTTGCGATCCGCTGGTGTCGCGCAATTGCTGCTCGAGCGAGCTGTAGTGGCTCGACATCGCGCTCCCGCAAGATCAGGTCGAGCAGGTCGTGGAGACCATCAATAAGGCGGCGCGAACGGGCCAGATGGGCGATATCACAATATTCATCACGTCGATCGATGAGGGATCGTGAGCGAGTGAACGCGCATTCCGGCCGGCCCGCAATCGATGCCGCGA
>CAYGZV010000062.1:0-14958 GCA_964354425.1 uncultured Rhodoplanes sp.
GCGCGCACGCGCTCGTCGACTTCGACGACGCGCTCGTACAGCATGTCGGGCTTGATGATCTGGCGGGCGAAGATTTTCGGGCGCGCCTGATAGCCGATGGCGAGCGCGTCGCGGAAGCCCCTGGTGACGACCAGCAGCGTGCGCTCGCCGCGCCGTTCCAGGAGCGCATTGGTCGCGACCGTGGTGCCCATTTTGAGCGCGCCGATGCGCTCGACCGGAATGCGCGCGTCCGGGGCAAGCCTCAGGAGATCGCGGATGCCCTGGACGGCGGCGTCGCGATAGGCCTCCGGGTTCTCCGAGAGGAGCTTGTGGGCGACCAGCGTCCCGTCGGGACGGCGGCCGATCACGTCGGTGAATGTGCCGCCGCGATCGATCCAGAAATCCCAGTTCCCTGTCGGATTTGAAGGGCTCTCGTCTCGGCGTTCACCCTCCCTTGAAAGGGGAGGGTCGGATCGCTGAAAGCGATCCGGGGAGGGGTCGATAGCCGCTTCCGACCCCCTCCCGGCGCACCCGAACTCGGGCTCGCCCGAGATCTGCGCTGTTAACCTGCGCAAGTCGGCTACAGCCGACTTGCGTTGCGCCGACCTCCCCCTTCCAGGGGGAGGTCCCAGGCTTGTTCGAGCGCTGCTTGTGCCCGAATCTACGGCCGCCCGCGCCCGCGTCATGCGTCAGCTCTGAACAGGCGGCAGGCTTTGCACCAGCTTGCGAAACAATTCGCCGCGATCCTCGAAGTTCTTGAACTGGTCGAACGAGGCGCAGGCGGGCGAGAGGAGAACGATCGGCTCGGCCGCCGGCGAGGCCGCGGCGTCGGCGGCCGCATCGGCGACCGCGCGGTCGAGCGTCTCGGCGATTTCATAGGGCACGCCGCCGTCGAGCGTCTTCGCGAAATGCGGCGCCGCCTCGCCGATCAGATAGGCCTTGCGGACGCGCGGAAAGTAGCCGTCGAGCGCGGCGATCCCGTCCGTCTTGGGCCGCCCGCCGACGATCCAATAGATATCGGAGAAGCAGGCGAGCGCGCGGGCGGCGGCGTCCGCATTGGTGGCCTTGGAGTCGTTGACGAACACGACACGGCCCCGGCGTCCGACTTCCTCGATGCGGTGGGCGAGCCCGGGATAGCTGCGCAGCGCGTCCTGGATCGCCTTCGGCGCGGCGCCGAACGCGAGTGCGGCTGCGCTCGCGCAAGCGGCGTTCTGGGCATTGTGCAAACCGCGCAGCGTGGAGATGCCGCCGATGAGCGCGATCTCCTGGCTCGCGCCGCCTTCGGCGAGGAGAATGCGGTCCGCCTCGACATAGACCCCGTCGACCAGCGGCCGGCGGACGGATACGCGCACCACGCGCCGCCCCGATCGCGCAATCCGGTCGGCGGCGGCCTGGCACCAGCCGTCGTCGACGCCGAGGATCGCGATCCCATCCTCCTGGACGCCGGCGACGAGCCGTTCCTTCAGGCCGGCATAGTTCGCCATGGTGCCGTGCCGGTCGAGATGGTCCTCGCTGACATTGAGCAGAATGCCGATAGAGGGATCGAGGCTCGGCGCAAGCTCGATCTGGAACGAGGAGACCTCGATCACATGCACGCGGCCGGGACGCGGCGGTTCGAGCGAAAGAATGGCCGTGCCGATATTGCCGCCGAGCGCGACCTCGTAGCCCGCCGCCGCGAGGAGATGCGCGGTGAGCGCCGTTGTGGTCGATTTTCCGTTGGTGCCGGTGACGGCGATGAAAGGCGCGTCCGGCGCATGACTGCGCCGCTCGCGGCAGAACAGCTCGATATCGCCGATCACCTCGACGCCGGCTGCGCGCGCGAGCCCGACCGTCCAATGCGGCGCGGGATGGGTGAGGGGAACGCCCGGCGCAAGCACGAGCGCTTTGATGCGCGACCAGTCGATATGGCGCAGATCGGCGGTGGGAATGCCGGCGCTCGTCGCATATTCGATCCGCTCTTCGCTGTCGTCCCAGCCGATCACGTCGGCGCCGCCGGCAAACAGCGCGCTCGCGGTCGCAAGTCCGGACACGCCGAGGCCGAAGATCGCGACCTTCTTTCCGGCGAAGGTGGTGACGGGGATCATTGCACAGCCTCTTCCCGGTCATTCCGGGGCGCGTGGCGCACGCGGGCCCGGTATCAATACTCGCAGTCTGTGATGGATTCCGGACAGCCTCGCTTCGCTCGGCCTCCGGAATGGCGGCGCGTTGCAGCCGGGTCCATCGGTCACCTCAATTTCAGCGTCGAAAGCCCGGCGAGCGCAAGGACGACCGAAATGATCCAGAAGCGGATCACGATCTGCGGCTCGGTCCAGCCGAGCTGCTCGAAATGGTGGTGCAGCGGCGCCATCCGGAACACGCGCTTGCCGGTGAGCTTGAACGAGGCGACCTGCACGATCACCGAAATCGCCTCCAGCACGAACAAGCCGCCGATGATGCCGAGCACGATCTCGTGCTTGGTGACGACCGCGATCGTGCCGAGGAGCCCGCCCAGCGCGAGCGAGCCCGTGTCGCCCATGAAGATCGAGGCGGGCGGGGCGTTGAACCAGAGAAACCCCAGCCCGGCCCCGAGGATCGCCGCGCACAGCACCGTCAGTTCGCCCGCGCCGGCGACGTAATTGAGCTGCAGATACTCGGCGAAGACGAAATTGCCGACCACCCAGGAAATCGCCGCGAAGCTCGCCGCCGCGATCATTACCGGCACGATCGCAAGCCCGTCGAGCCCGTCGGTCAGGTTCACGGCGTTGCCGGCGCCGACGATGATGAACGCGCCGAACACGATGAAGAACCAGCCGAGATCGATGACCAGGCCCTTGATGAAAGGAAGCGCGAGCCCCGTCGCAAAGGGCGGGCGGCCGAGATTGGCGAGCGCGAGGCAGGCGACGGCGGCGATCAGGCATTCGAGCGCGAGCCGCATCTTGCCGGGAAAGCCGGCATGCGACTGCTTCGTCACCTTCAAATAATCGTCGTAGAACCCGATCAGCCCGAAGCCGAGCGTAACGCCGAGCACGACCCAGACATAGGGGTTGGCCGGATTGGCCCACAGCACCGTCGACATCACGAGGCTGCTGAGGATCATCAAGCCGCCCATTGTGGGCGTGCCCTTCTTGGTCACGAGATGGGATTGCGGGCCGTCGGCGCGGATCGGCTGGCCCTTGCCCTGTTTCATGCGCAGCTTGGCGATGATGATCGGCCCGAACAGGAACACGAACAGCGCTGCGGTCACGATCGCGCCGGCGGCGCGGAAGGTGATGTAGCGGAAGACGTTGAACACGCCCACGATATCGGAGAGTTCAGCGAGCCAATACAACATCGGTCTGCCCGTCCTCAGCCTTGCGCCGGAATGCCGTCATGGGCGCGTTGTGGGGAATAGCGTCGCACCAGCGACTTGACGATGGGGCCCATGCGTGAACCGAGCGAACCCTTCACCATGACGACGTCGCCCGCGCGCAAGGCTGAGGCCACCTCCGCTTCGAGGTCCTCGGCGGCCGCCGCATATCCTCCGCGGCGGTTTGCCGGAAGCGCCTCCCACAGCGCGGCCATCAGCGGGCCCGCGCAGAACACGAGGTCGACCGCGTGCGCGGCGATCGGCTCGGCGAGCTCGCGATGCAG
Source organism: uncultured Rhodoplanes sp. (assembly GCA_964354425.1). GTDB lineage: Bacteria > Pseudomonadota > Alphaproteobacteria > Rhizobiales > Xanthobacteraceae > Rhodoplanes. The sequence goes on from CAYGZV010000062.1 coordinate 3,589, forward strand.
ATCGACGCCCGCGGGACCGAGTTCGAGCATGTCGCCGAGCACGGCGATGCGCCGCCCGCGCCGGCCGACCGGCGCGTCGCCGAGCAGCGCGAGCGCCGCGCGCATCGAGGTCGGGTTGGCGTTGTAGCTCTCGTCGATCACGAGCACGGTTCCGCCCTGCACCTCGATCGGCATGCGCACGCCGCGTCCGGGAGCGGGCGTCTGCTGGGCGAGCGCGAGCGCGCCGAGCGCGAGATCGCCGCCGAGCAGGCGCGTGACGGCGAGGACAGCGAGCGAATTGAGCACTAGGTGGCGGCCCGGCGCGCCGATCCGATAGGCGACCCGCTCGCCCAGAATGTCGGCTTCTACGGTCGATGAGTCGGCTAGCAGCACGCATTTGATCAGGCGCGCCTGCGCGCGCGCGTGCTCGCCGAACCCGACGATGCGGGCGACGCCCGCCTTGGTCGCGCGCCGTTTCAGCTGCGCGAAATAAGGATTGTCCCGGTTGATCACGGCGACGCCGTCCGGCTCGACGCCGAGGAAGATTTCGGCCTTGGCGTCGGCGATTCCGGCGACGCCGTCGAAGAATTCGAGATGCACCGGCGCAATTGCGGTCACCACCGCCACCTGCGGCCGCACCAGTCGCGTCAGCGGCGTGATCTCGCCTGCGTGATTCATGCCGATCTCGAACACGCCGTAGCGCGCCGTCTCGGGCATGCGGGCGAGCGACAGCGGCACGCCCCAATGGTTGTTGAAGGAGGCGGCGGAGGCATGCGTCTCGCCGTCGGCGCCGAGCGCGAGCCGCAGCGCCTCCTTGGTGGAGGTCTTGCCGACCGAGCCGGTGACGGCGACGATCTTCGCGGCCGAGCGGGCGCGCGCGGCGCGCGCAAGATCGCGCAGGCCTGTGAGCACGTCGGGAGCGACGAGCAATGGCGCATCGGCGGGAAAGGCTGTGCGCTTTTCGGCGGCGACGACCGCGAGGCCCGCGCCTCTGTCCAGCGCCGCGGCGACGAAGTCGTGCGCGTCATGGCGTTCGCCGGCGATGGCGAAGAACGCCTCGCCCGGCGCGAGCGTGCGGCTGTCGATGGAGATGCCCGTTACGGCCGCAGGCAGCGCGCCCGACCGCTCGGCCTGCATGGCGTCCGCCATGCGGTCCACGCTCCACAGCGGCGCCGTCATGCGCTCTTCTCCCGCAGCGCGGCCGCGATCGCTTCGTGATCGCTGAAGGGCAGGGTCCGGCCGGCAATCGTCTGACCCGTCTCGTGGCCCTTTCCGGCGACCAGCAGGACGTCGCCCGCGCGCAGGTCGTAGATCGCGCTTTGGATCGCCTTGCGCCGATCGCCGATTTCGATCGCGCCGGGCGCCGATGCGAGAATCATCGCGCGGATCGCAGCCGGTTCCTCGCTGCGCGGATTGTCGTCGGTGACGATCACCCGGTCGGCCTTGTCCACAGCGATCGCGCCCATCAGCGGGCGCTTGCCCTGATCGCGATCGCCGCCGCAGCCGAACACGACGGTGAGACGGCCCTGCGCATAGGGCCGCAGCGCCTCGATCGCCTTGGCGAGCGCATCGGGCTTGTGCGCGTAGTCGACGAAGATCGGAGCGCCGCAGCGGTGGCCGACGAGTTCCAGCCGCCCCTTCGCGCCGGTGAGGCCTTCCAGTTCGTTGAACACCGCGGCCGGCTCGCACCCCGTCGCGATCGCCTGGCCGGCGGCGACCAGCGCATTCTCCACCTGGAACGCGCCGACCAGCGGCAGCCGCACGCGATAGGCCGCGCCGGCATACTCGATGTCGAGCGTCTGCGAGAATCCGTCGATCGCGCAATCGACGAGCCTTATCTCGCGGCCGCGGCGGCCCACCGTCAGCACGCGGCTGGTCCGCTTCGCGGCGGCGGCGACGAAGGTTTCCGCGTGGGCGTGATCGACGTCGATCACCGCGGCGCCGTCGGCGTCGAGCAGGCGCTCGAACAGAATGAGCTTGGCCCGGAGATAGGCGTCGAAGGTGACATGGTAATCGAGATGATCGCGGGTGATGTTGGTGAAGCTCGCGACCGCGACGCGCACGCCGTCGAGCCGGCGCTGGTCTAGTCCATGCGAGGACGCTTCGAGCGCGAGATGGGTGATGCCCGCATCGGCGAGACGCGCGAGCGTCGCGTGCAGTTCGACCGGATCGGGCGTGGTGAGCGAGCCGTACTGCTCCTCGGTCGGCGTCACGAGCCCGACCGTTCCGATGCTCGCGGCGGAGAGGCCGAGCGCCGCCCAGATCTGCCGGGTGAAGGCGGCGACCGAGGTCTTTCCGCTGGTGCCGGTGACGGCGGCGATGACTGCGGGCTGACGCGCGAAGAACTTCGCCGCCGCAAGCGCGAGCGCGCGGCGCACATCGGGAACCAGCACGAGCGCGATATTATCGGGCAGTGGCGAGGAGGGAGCGCGCTCGGCGAGAATTGCGATCGCGCCGGCCGCGAGCGCGGCGGGGACGTAGCTCAGTCCGTCGACTTTGCCGCCCGGCACCGCCGCGAACAGGAAGCCGGGCTCGACCGCGCGGCTGTCGGCGCAAACGCCCGTTATCGGACGCGACGCATGACGCCCTTCGCACCGCGCGTCGGCCTCGAGAAGGTCGTGCAACTGCATGCTGGCCCCGTGCTGGCGCCGGGGACGCGCCTCGGCGTCACCGGTTTAGAGCATTTCGGCGGACAGTGTGAAGCCAATCGCGGCTGAAAAGCGGCGACCGGGCCATGCCGGGACGGCCCGGGCGCGCGTTTCGAGGCCTGTCCACGCTTTAGCGGCGCTCCTTCATCGTCGCGAGGATGAGCTGGTCGGCGGGCGGGAGCTCGAAGCGCGGCTTCAGGCCGAGCATCGGCGCGATGCGCTCGATCACCTTGGCGGTCGTCGGGGCGGCGTTCCAGCCTGACGTGGCGTAGCCGTGCGTCTCCGGAAGCGGCTGCGGCTCGTCGAGCATGACCAGCACGAGATAGCGCGGCTCATCGGCCGGCATGACGGCGATGAAATCGCAGAGGAGCTTGGTCTTGCTGTAGCGGCCGCCGACCACCTTCTCCGCCGTGCCGGTCTTGCCGCCGACATAGTAGCCCTTCACGTCGGCCTTCGATCCGCTGCCTTTCTCGGCGTTCAGCCGCATCAGATAGCGCATCGCGATGCTGGTCTCGCGCTTGACCACGCGCTTGGCGACGGCGCGCGCCTCTTCCTCGCTCCGCTTCAGAAAGGTCGGCGGGATCAGATAGCCGCCATTCATCAGCGCCCCGAAGCCCATCAGGGCCTGCAGCGGCGCGACCGACAGGCCGTGCCCGAACGCGATGGTCACGGTGTTGAGTTCGCCCCAGCGTTTCGGAACCAGTGGCTCGGCGCTCTCCGGCAATTCGGTACGCAGCCGGTCGAGCTGCCCGATCTTGCGCAGGAACGCCTTGTGTCCTTCGACGCCCACCGCGAGCGCCATCTTGGCCGCGCCGATATTGGAGGAGTAGGTGAACACCTCGGGAACGGTCAGAACGCGCCGCTGCGCATGGTAGTCGTTGATGGCGAACTTGCCGTAGCGCAGCGCCGCGCGCGCATCGAAGGACGAATTGAGCGTGACCTTGCCGGAATCAAGCGCCATCCCCACGGTGAGCGCCTTGAAGGTCGAGCCCATTTCGAACACGCCGGTGGTGAGCCGGTTCATGCGGTTGGGGTCGAGCGCCTCCTTGGGATTGTTCGGGTCGTAGTCCGGGTGCGAGACCATGGCGATGATCTCGCCGGAGCGCACGTCGAGAACCACGCCGGCCGATGCCTTGGCCTTGAACTTCTCCGCGGCGGCGGCGAGCTCGTCGCGCAGCGCGTGCTGCACGCGCAGGTCGACCGCGAGCGCGAGCGGCTCCTGCTGCCGGTCGGAGGCGAAGCCGGCGCGGTGCAGATCGGCCAGACCGCGATTGTCGAGCCATTTCTCGAGTCCGGCGATTCCCTGATTGTCGATATTCACGTGGCCGATCAGGTGGGAGACCTCGCGGCCGTTCGGATAGATGCGCTTGTTCTCGTTGAGGAAGCCGATGCCCGGGATGCCGAGCCGGTGCACTTCCTGCTGCTGCTTCGGCTTGATCTCGCGCTTGAGCCAGGCAAAGCCGCGCTTGGAGCCGAGCCGCTCGCGCAGCTCCGAGGTGTCGAGGTCGGGCATGACCGCGGTGAGGAGTTCGACGGCTTCGTCGACGTCGATGATGCGCCGCGGCTCGGCGAATAGCGACGGGGTTCTCACATCGGTTGCAAGCACTTCCCCGTTGCGGTCGAGAATTTCCGGGCGCGCGGTCGCAACCGCATCGCCCGAACCGCCCCGCCGCGCGACGTGGCTGTCGGGGGCGACCGCAAACAGGACGAGCCGCGCCGCAATCACCGCGTACAGGACCGCGAAGCAGAGCACGGCGAGCCCGATGCGCGCTTTGGTCTTGCGCGTGCGATCGACGTTCTTGTCGTAGAGCAGCGCCTGGGTGAGGCGGCGCATGAAGGGCGCGCGCGGCGTGGCCGTCTTCGCAGGGCCGGCGTTCGGATCGAGCGCGCTCATCGCTCACCTCGCCCGCGCCGGCGGCCGCACGCCGCCGGTCACGACCTCGGCCGGCGCGGCCTTCAGCTGGGCGGGGGCGGCGGTCGTGATCTCCGGCGCGACGACATCGGTCGTCCGCAGCGGAATGGCATCGATCGTATCGATCTGCGCAGGATCGAGCAGCTTGAGCGGCAGATAGCGATCCGCGAGGCGCTGAATCCGCTCGGGATTTTCCAGCCTAGCCGTCTCGGCGCGCAGGGCGGCGATCACGTCGCGCTCGCGCAGAATCTCCATGCGCAGCTTCGCGACCCGCTCCGCCTCGACGGTGGCGGCCACTTTGATCTTGTAGACATAGGCGGCGGCCAGCACGAGCGCGGCGGCGACGATCAGGTTGACCAGGCGCATCTCAGCTCCCCCGCATCGACTCGGCGAGCGTCGGCAGCCGCGGAATCGCCGGCCGGTCGAGCGGACGCGCCGGCGCATCGGTCCGTTCGGCGGCGCGCAGCTTGGCCGAGCGGGCGCGCGGGTTGGCGGCGATCTCGTCGTCTTCCGGGGTCACCGGGCGCTTGGTCAGCACGCGGAAGGTCGCGGGCGTGTGCGGCGCTTCCGGCATGTGACGCGACACGCCGGTCGTCCCGGCGCGATCGACGAGGAACGTCTTGACCATGCGATCTTCCAGCGAGTGGAAGGCGATGACGACGAGCCGCCCGCCCGGCTTGAGCACGCGTTCGGCGGCGACGAGCCCCTGGGCGAGTTCGCCCAATTCGTCGTTCACGAACATGCGCAGCGCCTGGAACGTCCGGGTCGCCGGATGAATGTCGCCCGGGCGCGTGCGCACCACGCGCGCAACAATTCCGGCGAGCACGCCGGTGGTGCGGATCGGCTGTGCGGCGCGGGCGTGCAGGATCGCGCGGGCGACGGCGCGCGCATGGCGTTCCTCGCCGAGCGTCGCGATGATCTGGGCGAGGTCGCGCCCGGAGGCCGCGGCGACGATGTCGGCGGCGCTCGGCCCCGCGTCGCCCATGCGCATGTCGAGCGGGCCGTCGAGCCGGAACGAGAAGCCGCGTTCCGCGCTGTCGAGCTGCAGCGAGGAGACCCCGAGATCGAAAACGACGCCGTCCGCCCGGCCGGGGCCGCCGGCCGTGGCTTCGAGCTCGGAAAAGGGACTTTGCACGAGGGCGAGGCGGCCGCCCGCCGCGTCGACCAGATCGGCGCCGAGCGCGATCGCCGTGCGGTCGCGATCGAGGCCGAGAACCTGCGCGTCGTCGTCCGCGGCAAGGATCGCACGCGCATAGCCGCCGCCCCCGAAGGTCGCGTCGACATAGACGCCGTGCTTGCGGATGGCGAGGAATTCAACCGCTTGCCGGGCGAGCACGGGAATGTGTCGGGCCAGTCCGCCAGCGACACCCGCAGGGGTGTCGCGGCCCGTCATCATTCCCGTGCTCCGTCGCCCGGCGCCCCGCGCTCCGAACCGAGACGCTTGGTCAGTTCGCGCACAGCAGCCGTGGCCTTTTCTAGATGCGCGCGGAAGCGTTCCGGTTCCCAGATTTGGAAACGTTGGCCGAGACCGACAAAGGTCGCCGCGTCGCCGATCCCGGCATGGCTCTTCAGCATGTCCGTCAAGACCACCCGGCCCTCGCTGTCGATCTTCAGCGTCTCGCTCCGTCCATAGAGCGCGACCAGCAGTTCCTCCCGCTGTTCCGAATACGGCGCGAACCGCGCGATCAGTCCCTCGATCTCCGCCAGCAGCGCATGGCCTCCGGCATCGATCGCGGGCTGGTCGAGGCTCGGATAGCAGCACAACCCTTCGAATCCGTCGCGGGAGAGCACCGTCCGAAACGCCGCCGGAATCGACACCCGACCCTTCACGTCGAGCCGCGACGTGCAGTTCGCGACGAACCGGTCCATAATCATCCAGACTCCACTCCGGCCGGATGTGGACGCAGGTCCCGGACAAGGGATCCTCAGGGTCTAAGATCCGGCCTAAGCCAGGCTGGCATGCTCCCAATGGGGTGATTTGGGATATCATGGGCTCACATGGGCGTCAATGCATGCGGAATCGCCGCTGCGCTCGCTCGCGCGAGACGATTTGCGATTAGCGGCTGTTAAACTTAAAGAAACGTTTCTAGACCCTCGCGATCAGACGAAGCCATGCGAATAGCGCTCATCAGCGACATCCACGCCAATCGCGAGGCCTTCGAGGCCTGCCTCGAACATGCCCGCCGCAGCGGCGTCGACCAATATGTCTTTCTGGGCGACTATGTGGGCTACGGGGCCGACCCCGGATGGGTGGTCGATACGGTATTGACGCATGTCGAGCAGGGCGCGGTCGCCGTCCTCGGGAATCACGACGCCGCGGCGATCGGCAAGCCGGCCGACATGAACGAGGACGCCGCGATCGCGATCGCGTGGACGAAGACGAAGCTCACGCCCAAGCAGGGCGAGTTCCTCGGCCGGCTGCCTTTGACCGCCCAGCGGGGCGGCTATCTCTACGTGCACGCGAACCCGGTCGCCCCCGCCGACTGGAGCTATATCACCGATCTCTATTCCGCCTCGCGCGCGCTGGTGGCGACCCAGGCGCATGCGACCTTCTGCGGGCATACGCATGTGCCGAGCCTGTTTCACATGTCGGTTACGGGGAAATTCGCCGGCTTCGACCCGATCGACCGGGTGGAAATCCCGCTCACCGCGCGCCGCCGCTGGCTTGCGGTGATCGGCTCGGTCGGGCAGCCGCGCGATCACAATCCGGCCGCCTGCTACGCGCTGCTCGACGATTCCCAAGAGGTGCTCACTTATATCCGCGTGCCCTATGACGTCGACACCGCTGCCAAAAAAATCCGCAACGCGGGCCTTCCGATCGGGCTGAGCTACCGCCTGTATCAGGGCTATTGAGCGGGGACATCGCGTTTTGCTGAACGGCCGCCCTCTTCAAGTCGGCGATGTTGTCGACGGCTTCCGCGTCGACGAGCAGCTCGAGTCGGGCGGAATGGCCGATTTCTGGCGGGTCTCGCATGCCGGAATCAGCGCCCCGCTGATCATGAAAATCCCGCTCTTGCGCAGGGGCGAGGATCCGCTGACGATCGTCGGGTTCGAGCAGGAGCAGATGATCCTCGCCCGCCTCACCGGGCCGCATGTGCCCCGCTTCGTCGCGGCCGGCGACTTCGAGCGGCCCTACATCGTGATGGAGCACGTCGCCGGGCAGTCGCTCGCGACCCTGATCGACCAGGCGCCGCTGCCGGCGGACGAGGTCGCGCGGATCGGCGCGAGAATAGCCGATGCGCTGCGCGACATTCATCAGCAGCATGTCCTCCATCTCGACCTGAAGCCGAGCAATGTCATCCGGCGCGACAATGAAGGCGTGGTGCTGATCGATTTTGGACTGTCGCGCCACCTGCAGCTTCCCGATCTGATCGGCGAGGAGTTCGACAGCCCGGTCGGGACCGGCGCCTATGTCGCGCCGGAACAGGTGCGGCGCAACCGCGGCGATCCGCGCAGCGACATCTTTGCGCTCGGCGCCATTCTCTACCTGTTGGCGACCGGCGAATACCCGTTTGGGCAGCCTGAGCGAGAATCGGAGTGGCGTCGGCGGCTGTGGCGCGACCCGCCGCCTCCCCGCTGGTGGAAGCCGGACACGCCGCCCTGGCTGCAGGAGATCATCCTGCGCTGCCTCGAGATCAGACCCGAGGCCCGCTACGAAACCGCCGCGCAGCTGCGCTTTGCGCTGCAACACCCCGACGACGTGGTGCTCACCGCGCGCGCCGAACGCCGCAACCGGGACGGCGCGGCGACCGTCTTCATGCGATGGCTCGCCAACCGAAACGCGCCGCGCATGCGCACGCGCGATGCGGCGGGCTTGCTCGATCGCTCGCCGATCATCATGGGCGCGATCGATCTGTCGCCCGAGGCCGAAGATTTGCGCGAGGCGCTCGCCGTCGCGCTGCGTCGCGTGCTGGCGGCGGAAACGGCCGCGCGGTTTGCGTGCGTCAACGTGTTGAAGACCTCGCGCATCGCGCTCGATCCGATGCAGGATGCGCAGGGACGCCATCCGCATCTGCAGCGCCTCGTCGAATTGAAACACTGGGCGCGGTCGCTTCCGGTCGCCGAGGACCGCATCACCTATCATGTGTTCGAATCGCCCGATCCCGCGGCCGCGATCATCGATTACGCGCTGAACAACAATGTCGATCATATTGTGATGGGCGCGCGCGGGAGTTCGCCCCTACGGCGTTACCTCGGCAGCGTCTCCGCCCAGGTCGTTGCGCGCGCGCCGTGCACGGTGACCGTGGTTCGGCAGCCGGTCGCAGCGCTCGAATCCTCGGACGAGCAAACGCCGGGCGGGATGCCGCGTGGAACCGAGCGAACCGAGTCCGGTTGAGCCAGTGCATGGGACGCGCTTGCGCGCCCCGCACATCATCCTTAGGAGGCTCGAAATGACCCGCACTCTCATGGCCGCCGCGGCCGTGAGCGGTCTGATGCTGTCAGCCGCTCTCGCCCAAACGTCCGGCGCACCCAACCGCGGCGATGCGAACGCGCAGGTGATCACCCAACAGGCGCCGAGCCAATGGCTCGGATCGAAGCTGATGGGCACCGATGTGATCGGCGCCAACAGCGAGAAGATCGGCGATGTCAGCGACGTCCTCATCGACAAGAGCGGCAAGGTCGACGCTCTCGTGGTCGGCGTGGGCGGATTCCTCGGCATCGGAACCAAGGATGTCGCGCTGCCGATGACCGTCTTCGAGGTCGTGCCGGCCGGCAGCGGCGCAAACAATACGAGCTCGGACCAGCTGCGCCTGTCGATGACCAAGGACCAGTTGCAGCAGCACGCCGAGTTCAGGACGCTCGACAACCGGACCACGACAGGCGCTTGGCCGGCCGGCAGTTCGGGGTCGACGATGAGCCCGAGCTCCAGCCCCAGCCCGAGCGCCAATCCGAATATGGATCGCGGCGCGGGCGCGCCGCGCTGACGACATCTCCGCGCCGCCGCCAGCGATCATCGTGTATGAACGGCCCGGGTCCCCCCGGGCCGTTTTGCTGACGGGGTCGTGAACCGGTAGGCTCCGCCGCGTCACGCAAATCCGGATGGTGAGGAGAGACGAGCCGTTCCGATTAACCCCGCATTAAGCGTTTTCGCAGAACGGTGGCCTGATGCATGCAATGTCCAGCTTCAAGCCCGACTCCCGCTTCGTCTCCCATGTCGTGACGTCGCCCAATCGCAACGAGCGGATCGGCGTCGCGGCGCCGGATATCCTCTTGCTGCACTATACCGGCATGGCGAGCATGGAGACGGCGCTCGAGCGGCTGTTGAGTCGCGAATCGCGCGTGTCGTGCCACTATTTCATCTGCGAGGACGGAGCGGTGCTGCAACTCGTGGCGGAAGCCGATCGCGCCTGGCACGCCGGCGCATCGTTCTGGGAGCGCGGAAACGATCTCAATTCGCGCTCGATCGGCATCGAAATCGTCAACCCCGGGCATGAATTCGGCTACCGTGACTTCCCCGAGGCGCAGATCGCGGCGGTGATCGCGCTCGCGCAGGACATCGTCGTGCGGCGAGCCATACGCCCTGACCACGTGCTCGCTCATTCCGATGTCGCGCCGAGCCGCAAGGATGATCCGGGAGAGAAGTTTCCGTGGCGCCGCCTGGCCGAGGCGGGGATCGGTCTGTGGGCGCCGCCCGCGCCGATCGTGCCCGGCCCCGCCCTCGGACCCGGCGACGTAGGCGAGGAGGTCACGGCCTTGCAGCAGGCGCTTGCCGCTTATGGCTACGGAATCGCGCCAAGCGGCGTATATGACGTCGCCACCGCCCAGGTCGTCATCGCCTTCCAGCGCCATTTCCGTCCCGAGCGGATCGACGGACGCGCGGACCCCTCGACGCTGCGCACCCTGGCCGCGCTGATCGCCGCGCGCGACGGGCTGCTCGATCGCGCCGCCCAGGCCTGATGCGTCATCGAGCCTATGGTGTTCGAGTAAGCAACTCGCCTGCGGGCGTTAGGCGGCTTGACGGCGCGCGGGCCAAACCCCATTCCTTCTAGGGTCAGTCGGCCGGACGGCCGTCCCGGCGTCGGCCGAAAGGCTGCCGGGGAGGAAAGTCCGGGCTCCATGGACATGCGGTGCCGGATAAAGTCCGGCGGGGGCGACCCCAGGGACAGTGCCACAGAAAACAAACCGCCTGGCCCGCGACGTCTTGCGCAAGCGGAGGTCAACGGTTCGGCAAGGGTGAAACGGTGCGGTAAGAGCGCACCGCGTTTCCGGCGACGGAAACGGCACGGTAAACCCCACCGGGAGCAAGACCGAATAGGGGCGGCGCGGGAACTCACCTTCCCAGATCGATGTCCGGATCCAGCCGTCCGGGTGGGTTGCTCGAGGCGCCGGGCAACCGGCGTCCCAGAGGAATGGCCGTCGCGCGCGGGGCCTAAAAACTCCGCGCCCTACAGAACCCGGCTTACAGGCCGGCTGATCGATGAGGGGCCCGGCGGGGAAATCCGCCGGGCCCCGCCATTTTCAGGCGTTCGCGGCCTGTGATGGCGTTTTGCCGCTTTTCGGCGGGCGATGCTAAGTTGCGGCGCGAGATCGATGGAGCCACGAGATGGAAACCGTGCCTGTTGAGACAGACACCAGGCTGGCCGAGCTCTTGGCGCACGCCGAGCGGGGAGAAACGCATTGCTCGTGGCGACGCGTCTCGCGCGAATTTCGGTGGCTCAACGCGACACGGCGCTGACTCAGCTGGCCGCGCACCTGGCCGAAAATCCCGCAGGCGAGCACATTGACGTGCATCAGCCGCTCACAGCGGGCGCATTCGTTCGTGCGCATAGAGGAGATAGTCCGGGCCAAGCCCGTTGGCGCCGCGGAACGGATCGTCGAGGGCGGCCACCA
>CAYGZV010000063.1:0-14886 GCA_964354425.1 uncultured Rhodoplanes sp.
CCCTGTATGGCGCGCCGAAAATGCTTTAACCATGCGCCATGAGCGACATACTGATTCCTCCCGACCCGTCGGAAGTCCACGACGTCGCGCTGCGCACGGCGCTGGAAGAGCGCTACCTCGCCTATGCGCTGTCAACCATCATGGACCGCGCGCTGCCGGACGCGCGCGACGGGCTCAAGCCCGTGCATCGCCGGCTGGTCTACGCCATGCGCCTGCTCCGGCTCGATCCGGGCGCCGCCTGCAAGAAATGCGCGCGCGTCGTCGGCGACGTGATCGGCAAGTTCCACCCGCATGGCGACCAGGCGGTCTATGACGCGCTGGTGCGGCTCGCCCAGGATTTCTCCCAGCGCTACCCGCTGATCGACGGCCAGGGCAATTTCGGCAATATCGACGGCGATAACCCGGCCGCCATGCGCTACACCGAGGCGCGGCTGACCGAGGTCGCCCGCCTGATGCTGGACGGGCTCGACGAGGACGCGGTCGCGTTCCGCCCCAATTATGACGGCTCCGAGGAGGAGCCGGTGGTGCTGCCCGGCGCCTTCCCCAACCTGCTGGCGAACGGCTCGCAGGGGATCGCCGTCGGCATGGCGACCGCGATCCCGCCGCACAATGCCGCCGAACTGTGCGACGCCGCGCTCCACTTGATCGAGTACCCCGGCGCGAAGAGCCGCAATCTCCTGAAATTCGTGCCGGGCCCCGACTTGCCGACCGGCGGGCTGATCATCGATTCGCGCGAGACGATCGCGGAAGCCTACGCGACCGGCCGCGGCGGTTTTCGGGTGCGGGCGCGCTGGATCAAGGAGGACGCCGGGCGCGGAACCTATGTCATCGTGGTCACGGAAATCCCCTGGCTGGTGCAGAAGTCGCGCCTGGTCGAGCGCCTGGCCGAGCTGCTCAACGACAAGAAGCTCCCGCTGCTTGCCGATGTGCGCGACGAATCGGCCGAGGACATCCGGCTCGTGCTGGAGCCGCGGGCGCGCACGGTCGATCCCGAACTCCTGATGGAATCGCTGTTCAAGCTGACCGACCTCGAAACGCGCATTCCGCTCAACATGAATGTGCTGGTGAGCGGCAAGGTCCCGCGCGTGATCGGGCTCGCCGAGGCGCTGCGCGAATGGCTCGATCACCGCCGCGACGTGCTGCTGCGGCGCTCCAACCACCGGCTGGCGCAGATCGCGCACCGGCTCGAAGTGCTGGGCGGCTATCTCGTCGCCTATCTCAATCTCGACCGGGTGATCCGCATCATCCGCCGCGAGGACGAGCCGAAGCCGGTGCTGATCAGCACGTTCTCCCTCACCGACGTCCAGGCGGACGCGATCCTCAATATGCGGCTGCGCAATCTGCGCCGGCTGGAGGAGATGGAGATCCGCACCGAGGACAAGGCGCTGCGGGCGGAGGAGCGCGAGCTGCGGGCGCTGGTGCGCTCGGAGCCGAAGCAATGGGCGACGGTCGCCGACCAGATCAAGGAGGTGCGCAAGGCGTTCGGGCCGAAGACCCCGCTCGGCAAGCGCCGCACCGGCTTCGCGCAAGCGCCCGCGCATGACGACGCGGCGATCGAGGAAGCGATGGCCGTGCGCGAGCCGATCACGGTCGTGGTCTCGGACAAGGGCTGGATCCGCGCGCTCAAAGGCGCCGTCACCGATTTCTCCGCCGTCGTCTTCAAGGCCGACGACCGGCTCAAATTCGCCTTTCCCGCCGAAACCACCTCGAAAATCCTCGTCCTCGCCACCAATGGGCGCTTCTACACGCTCGACGCGGCAAAGCTCCCGGGCGGGCGCGGCCATGGCGAGCCGGTCCGCCTGTTCGTCGATCTCGAGCAGGACGCCGACCTGATCGCGGCGTTTCCCTATGCCGGCGGGCGCAAGTTCCTGGTGGCGAGCCGGGCCGGGCGCGGTTTCGTCGTGCCGGAGGACGAGTGCCTCGCCAATACCCGCAAGGGAAAGCAGGTCCTCAACGTGACCGCGCCGGACGAAGCCCGCGCGCTGACCTCGGTGGAGGGCGACTTCGTCGCGATCATCGGCGAGAACCGCAAGCTGGTGGTTTTCGGGCTCGACCAGGCACCTGAAATGGGCCGCGGGCGCGGCGTGCGGCTCCAGCGCTACAAGGACGGCGGCCTGTCCGACGTGACCACCTTCAAGGCCGCCGACGGCCTCACCTGGACCGATACGGCCGGACGCGTGTTCACGCTGGCGCTGAAGGAGCTCGCCGACTGGCGAGGCAATCGCGCCGATGCAGGCCGGATGGCGCCCAAGGGTTTCCCGCGCACGAACCAATTCGGCCCGCGCGGCGGGATCGGAAATGGACCGAAAGCGGCCGACCCCGAGGCGTAGGCCTCGAGGCGTAAGACCCGAGACGTACCGGACATCCGGGCGCGAACAAGAACGCCGCTTGTTGGTGGCCGCTTCGTTACCGGCTGAGGGGCATGTGGTCAGCGGCCCTCAGGCCACGATCCGCCTGAGCGAACAACGAGCCCTCGGATGGGCGATCAGATCAGGCCCGCGAGATGCGCCATGCATTCCGCAAAGCGGGAATGCGTGGGAGCGGATAGCGGCGGTAAATACCGTAATGCATGATCAAGCGCCTGACGAACGCGCGCATTGCAGTACCCTTATGCAAGTCGAGCGAAGCTTAAAATAACGCCTCAACAAAGGTTCTGTTCCCTGTCCGGCTTGCGAAATTGCGGCGAATTCAAGCGCCCAGAGCCGGCTGCTCGGACTAGGCCGAACGCAGTATGGCGGCGAGGAAATGGGCGCGCGTGTCCGGCAGGCCAAGGCCGCGCGGCTCGAACAGATGGCGGTAAAGGAAGAATCCGGTCAGCGCAAAACCAGCGGTGAGTTCGGCTGCGGAGACCGCATTGCGGCCTTCCGCCAAGAAGGCCGGCAGGGCGAGGAGCCGGTCCCGCCAGGCGTCGCCCGCCACCCGCGACACCGCCCGTCCCGACTTCGGCGAGACAAACACGAGATCGGCGGCGCCCCCGGTCACCGCGCAACGCGCGAGGTCGAGCCCGAAGCCGAGCTCGGCGAGCATCTGCAGTTCGAACCGCACCACCAGCGCGCCGGCCACCGCGGGATCGCCGACCCGGTCGAGAATAGCCTCCAGCGCCTCGTGCACCGCCGGATGCGGGTCGCGCTCCGGCAGGAGCCGCACCAGCGCCGCGAGATGGCTCACGCCATAGAGCGCATGCGGGACCGGCAGGAAGGCGCCCGCGCGCAGGCGCACCCCCTCGACCGCGTAATGGCCGAGATGCTCGTCGAGCCGCGCCCGCCAGGTCGCCGACACGACATTGCCCGCCTGCAGCACCGGCCGCAGCCGCGAGCCCGCCCCTCCCCGCACGAGGCCGAGATGGCGGCCGTGGCCGCGCGTCATCAGCTCGACGATGGCGTTCGCCTCGCCGTGCCGGCGCGCGCCCAGCACGATGCCTTCCTCGCTCCACTGCATTGCCGGCGGTCAGTCCGTGATCACTCGCGCGGGAAATCCAGTCCCATCTCACGATAGCGTTCGGGGTCGTCGGCCCAGCCCTCGCGTATTTTCACGAAGAGGAACAGGTGCACCGGCTGGCCGATCAGCGCCGCGATTTCCTTGCGGGCGTCCGAGCCGATCGCCTTGATCGACTGCCCGCCCTTGCCGAGTACGATCTTGCGCTGGCTTTCCCGCTCCACATAGATCGTCTGCTCGATCCGCACCGAGCCGTCCGGCTGCTCCTTCCAGGAGTCGGTCTCGACGGTGGAGCGGTAGGGCAGCTCCTGGTGCAGGCGCAGGAAGAGCTTTTCGCGCGTGATCTCGGCGGCGAGGCTGCGCATCGGCGCATCCGACATCTGATCCTCGGGGTACAGCCACGGCCCCGCGGGCGCTTCGCCTGCGAGCCACGCCTTCAGGTCGGCGACGCCGTCCCCGTTGAGCGCGGAGATCATGAAGGTGGCGGCGAAGGCCGCCCGGTCGTTCGCCGCGCGCGCGATATCGAGCAGGACGGGTTTAGCCACGAGGTCGATCTTGTTGAGCGCGAGCGCCTTCGGAGCCGCCAGGCCCGCAAGCCGGTCGAGGATCGCCCCGGTCTCCGCATCGACCCCGCGCTTGGCGTCGACGACGAGCACGGCGATGTCGGCGTCCTTGGCGCCCGACCAGGCGGTCGTCACCATGGCGCGTTCGAGCCGCCGCCGCGGCGCGAACAGGCCGGGCGTATCGACAAAGATCAGCTGGGCGCGGCCTTCGAGCGCAATGCCGCGGACCAGGCTGCGCGTCGTCTGCACCTTGGGGCTGACGATCGTAACCTTGCCGCCGACCAGCGCATTCACCAGCGTCGATTTGCCGACATTGGGCGCGCCGATGACGGCGACGAAGCCGCACCGGGTCGCCTCGGCCGCAGCGCCGGCGGGCTCAGTCATCGGCCGCCACCGTGGACACGCCTTCGCGGGCGAGCAGCGCGGCGGCCGCCGCCTGCTCGGCGGCCCGTTTCGAGCGGCCGAGACCCTCGGCGGGGGAGAGGTCCGGCAGTTCCACAAGGACCCGGAACTCGGGATCGTGGTGGGGGCCGCGCCGCTCAACCTCGCGATAGGAGGGCGTCGGCAGCCCGCGCCCCTGCGCCCATTCCTGCAGCACGGTTTTCGAGTCGCGGAGCGGCCGCACCAGCTTGCGCATGCGTTCGCCCCACAGCCGTTCCACCAGGGCCGCCGCGCCGGGATAGCCGCCGTCCACGAACACCGCGCCGATCAGCGCTTCGCACACATCGGCCAGAATCGCGACGCGGCGCTGGCCGCCGGCATTCGCCTCGGACACTCCGAGCTTGATCGCCGAGCCGAGGTCGATCGCGCGCGCAATGTCGGCGCAGGTCTCCTTGCGCACCAGATCGGCGAGGCGGCGCGACAGCTCGCCCTCCGCCGCCCTGGGGAAAGCGCGATAGAGCATGTCGGAGACGACGAGGCCAAGCACGTGATCGCCCAGGAATTCGAGGCGCTGGTAGCTGGCCGCGCGGGCCTGGCCGGACAGGGCCGAGATATGCGTGAGCGCGCTTTCCAGGAGATCCGGATCGGTGAAACAGTACCCGATGCGGGCCTCGAGGTCGCGTCTGCTCTGCGCCCTCTGGCTCATCTGACGATCGTGAACAACCGACTCCAGCGAACGGCCCAGGGCCACGCCCATACCTGCCAGGCGGGGACCCCGTCGCCGATCGAGAAAAAGATGATCTGCGCCCGGCCGACAATGTTCTCAAACGGGACGAAGCCCACTTGGCTGAGCACCCGGCTATCGGTCGAGTTGTCGCGATTGTCGCCCATCATGAAATATTGGCCGGGCGGAACCTCGTAGACCTGGGTGTTGTCGAGGAAGCCGTTGTCCTGGAGGTCGAGCGTGTCGTAGCTCACGCCGTTCGGCAATGTCTCCCGCCACCGCCGCACCCGAACCGGATAGCCGCTTTCGTCATCGAGGTAATCCGGGGCGCGCTCGCGCTTCACCGCCTGACCGTTGATGTGGAGCACGCCGCCGATCATCTGGACGCGATCGCCCGGCAGCCCGATCACGCGCTTGATATAGTCGGTCGCGTCATCCTTCGGCAGGCGGAACACCACCACGTCGCCGCGATCGGGAGGGGAGGCGAAAATCCGCCCGGAAAACAGCGGCGGCGACAGCGGGAGGGAGTAGCGGCTGTAGCCGTAGCTGTATTTCGACACGAACAGATAGTCGCCGATCAAGAGCGTCGCCATCATCGAGCCGGACGGAATGTTGAACGGCTGGAAGAGGAATGTGCGAATCACAAGCGCGATAATCAGTGCGTGAAAGATGACGCGGACGGTCTCGGCGATGCCGCCCTCTTTCCTTTTCTCGCGCTGTTTTTCCTGACCGGACACGCTCATCGGCCTCTCTTGGTTCCCTTGCCGCTACCCGTCGATTGTTCGACCAGGCCCTCGTCCGAAACGCAGCTTGCGCTTGCCGCGAACCCTTTTCCGACCATCGCCTATGTCAGGATGCGGGGTGGGGCTATTCCGGTCGTGACACGAATTCATGGAGGCCCGAGTTCTAGCCGCTCGGAACCGTTCGCGCAAATCAGCCCGGCCGCTCTATCTCGCCCGGAAGCGCCGAAATGATGACGAAGGCCTGCGCCAGGGGCCATTCGTCGGTCAGAGCGAGATCGATACGCGCCGCAAAGCCTGGCGGGGTAAGGGAGGCGAGCCGCGCCGATGCGCCCCCGGTCAGGCTCAGCGTCGGCTGGCCGGACGGAAGATTGACGACGCCGATATCGCGGAAGAACACGCCTTTGCGAAAGCCGGTGCCGAGCGCTTTGGCGCAAGCCTCCTTGGCGGCGAATCGCTTGGCATAGGTCGGGACCCGATTCGCGCGGCGCTCGGCGCGGGCGCGCTCCTTCGCCGTGAAGATGCGGTCGAGGAAGCGCTCGCCGAACCGCGCGATCGTCCGCTCGATCCGGCGGATATCGACGATGTCGGTGCCGATCCCGATGATCACGAAGCCGCCTTCGCCATCGCGCGGCCGCGCCGCATCGCCGCCAGCATGCGCTCGACCGCCGTCGGCAGGCCGACCGCGACCGCTTCGCCGATCAGGAAGTGGCCGATATTGAGTTCGACGACATGCGGCAGGGCAGCGATAATCTCCGCGGTGGCGTAGTCGAGCCCGTGACCCGCATGGACTTCCAGGCCGCGCCGGAACGCGAATTCGGCGCCGGCCGCGATGCGCGCGAACTCGGCGGCGGCGCGCGCCGCCTCCCCCGCGACGACCGCCTCGCACCAGGCGCCGGTGTGGATTTCGATGACCGGCGCGCCAAGCGCGATCGCGCCCTCGATCTGGCGCTCGTCCGGCGGGATGAACAGCGACACGCGGATTTTCGCCTCCGTGAGCGCTGCGACCACGTCCGTCAACGCAGGCCGCTGGGCGACGACGTCGAGGCCGCCTTCGGTCGTGCGCTCCTCCCGCCGCTCGGGCACGAGGCACGCGGCGTGCGGGCGCGTCGCAATCGCGATCGCCGTCATTTCCGGCGTCGCCGCCATTTCGAAATTGAGCGGCTTGCGCAGATGCTGCTTGAGGCGGGCGATGTCGTCGTCACGGATGTGCCGGCGATCCTCGCGCAGATGCGCGGTAATGCCGTGGGCGCCCGCCGCGATTGCGATGTCCGCCGCCTGCACCGGGTCGGGATGCCGGCCCCCGCGCGCGTTCCTGATCGTGGCGACATGGTCGATATTGACGCCGAGGCGAAGAGGCGCAAGTCCGCTCACTTGGAGTTCCTGTCTGTGATCTGGTCCGCCGAGCGAGCAATTCTATGAGAGCAGACCCGCAGCGAATTCAAGTGCCGATCGATCGAGCCTGCCGCGCGCGGCGCGCCCGCTACCCGGTCACGCGCTCGGCCTTCGCGACCACGGTCTTCGCGCGCAATTGCGAGATGATCGCGGTCAGGTGCTTGAGGTCGTAGACTTCCAGATCGATCGTCATCTCGGTGAAGTCGGGTGAGCGGCGCGACATGTTGATATTGTCGATATTGCCGTCGTGCTCGGCGATGACCTGGGCGATCTGCGCGAGAGAGCCCGGCTCGTTGACCGACTGCACCATGATGCGGGCGGGAAAGCGCTGCGGGTTCTTGTCATCCACGTCCCAGCGCACGTCGAGCCACCGCTCGGGCGCATCCTCGAACGCCTTCAGCGCGCGCGATTGGATCGGATAGATGGTGATCTGCTCGCCCGGGGTCATGATTCCGATGATGCGATCGCCCGGCACCGCGCCGCCATTGGGGGCGAAGCGGACCGGCAGGTCGCCATTGTGGCCGCGGATCGGAATGGCGTCGCCGCCGTCCTTCGCGCCGGGGAACTTGAACTTCACCGCGCGCCCCATCTTCAGCCCGAACCAGCCGCTGTCGGGCTTCGGCACCGCCGTCACCCGCTCCTCCTTGTAGTCGGGATACATCGCCCGGACCACATCGGCGGCCTTCATTTCGCTGCGTCCGACCGCGGCGAAAACATCGTCGACCGTCGCGCGGGCGAGGCGCGGCAGGGCGCCGCTGAGCTTCTCGTCCGAATAGTCGCGCTTGGAGACCTGGCACAGGCGCTCGACAATGCGCCGACCTAGCTCGGCATATTGCGCGCGCACGGCGACCCGCGTGGCGCGCCGGATCGCCGCCCGCGCCTTGCCGGTCACGACGACCGATTCCCAGGCCGCGGGCGGGGCGACCTGCGCGCGCGAGGTCAGAATCTCGACCTCGTCGCCATTGCGCAGAGGAGAGATGAGCGGGCCGATATTGCCGTTCACCTTGCAGCCCACCGCGCGGTTGCCGATGTCGGTGTGAACCGCATAGGCGAAGTCGATCGGCGTCGCGTTGCGCGGCAGCGCGATCAGCTTGCCCATGGGGGTGAAGCAAAACACCTGGTCGTGAAACAGTTCGAGCTTGGTGTGTTCGAGGAACTCCTCGGGATTGGAGCCTTCGGCCAACAGCTCGATGGTCCGCCGCAGCCAGGCATAGGCGTTCGACTCGCGCGACAGCATTTCCGACGGCGAGCCGAGATTGTCCTTGTACAGCGCATGCGCTGCGATGCCGTATTCGGCGATCTCGTTCATCCCGGCCGTTCGGATCTGCAGCTCGACCCGCTGATTGCGCGGACCGACCACCGTCGTGTGGATCGAGCGGTAGTCGTTCTGTTTCGGGGTCGAGGCGTAGTCCTTGAACCGGCCCGGCACGACCGGCCAGGTGGTGTGGACGATGCCGAGCGCCTGATAGCACTCCGCCACCGTGTTCACGATGGCGCGGAAGCCGAGAATATCCGAGAGCTGTTCGAAGCCGAGCGCCTTGAGCTCCATCTTGCGCCAGACCGAATAGGCGTGCTTCCGCCGCCCGGTCACGCGGGCGGCGATCCCGCTATGGGCAAGCTTGGTCGTGAGCTGATGCTCGATTTCGCTGATCAGATCGCTGTTGCGGGCGGCGAGCGCGTCGAGCCGCGCGCTGATGACCTGGAACGCCTCCGGATGCAGCTCCTCGAAGGCGAGGTCTTCCAATTCGCTCCGCATCGCATGCATGCCCATACGTCCGGCAAGCGGCGCATAAATATCGATCGTCTCCTCCGCCACCCGCCTCCGCGACTCGGGCGGCATATGCGCGATGGTGCGCATATTGTGCAGGCGATCGGCGAGCTTGACGAGCAACACGCGCACGTCTTCGGCGATGGCGAGCAGAAGCTTGCGCAGATTCTCGGCCTGCTTGGCCTCGCGCGACACCAGTTCGAGCCGGTTGAGCTTGGTGAGGCCCTCGACGAGTTGCCCGATGTCGTGCCCGAATACCTGGTCGATCTCGGTGCGGGTCGCCTCGGTGTCCTCGATCGTGTCGTGCAGAAGCGCCGCGGCGATCGTCGCATCGTCGAGCTTCAGGTTGGTGAGGATGGCGGCGACTTCGAGCGGATGCGAGAAATAAGGGTCGCCCGACGCGCGCTTCTGGCCGCCATGCGCCCGCATCGCGTAGACATAGGCGCGATTGAGCAGATCCTCGTTGGTCTTCGGATTATACTTACGCACCCGCTCGACCAGCTCGTACTGGCGCATCATCCGCTTCGGCGCGGCGACCGGCGGTTCGACCGGTTTAGGCGCGGTCTGCGGCGTCGGCTCGCGCGGCGCATGAATGCGCGCCTGAACCTGCATCCGCGGCAAACTGGTGATCGGCGGGCCCAAGATGAAGCGCTCCTATGAGCGACGATGTGGTTGCCGGCACACTTTGCCGCAAGCTGCACGTCTCCGCCACGATGCCGATTATGTCGGGTGCGAAGCCGCAAGAAAAGGCCGGCGGCTTGGGCGAGCCGCCGGCTTTGACGAAAAGACGCTGCGAGCGGCGGCGAACCGGCCCGGCTATTCCTCGTCGTCGGGCTCCACCGGCTCCGGCCGCTCCTCTGGCGGCGTCAAGCCTTCGAGGCCCTTCAACAGCTCTTCTTCCGTCATGCGCTCCATGGCGACCTCGGTGTCGTCAGCGTCGACCCCTTCGCCGGTGCCGCCGATCAGCGGAATGGCCTCGGGCTCGGGCTCGTCGACCTCGACATATTTCTGCAGCGAATGGATGAGGTCCTCCTTGAGGTCCTCCGGCGAGATCGCCTGGTCGGCGACCTCGCGCAGCGCGACGATCGGGTTCTTGTCGTTATCGCGGTCGACATTGATCTGAGCGCCGGAGGAGATCATGCGCGCGCGATGCGCCGCCAAAAGGACGAGTTCGAATCGATTCTCAACCTTATCGATGCAGTCTTCTACCGTTACACGGGCCATAGGCTCGTTCTCCTTCTTGCGGAGCGATGTAGGGATTTAGGCCGGTCGTAGTCTTCCTGGCCCAAAAGCGCAACATTGATTTGCATTGTCTACTTTTATCGGTTATTTCCGTTGTGAATTGCCTAGAAGACATCTTGAACAGTAACTATCTGAGGGCGACATCAATCGGGCGCGAGACTCTGCTTAGAGCCGCGACTGGGTGCCGCAGGCGATTATCGCCTTGCACCCATACAGGATTCCAAAACGGTTGCCGTTCACCGGGCGGGCGCGCCCGGCGACGTCTTGCGAACTTGGAGTAACAAACGAGATTCACATGACAGTGCCCACCGAAAAAATTGCACTATTCATTGATGGCGCAAACCTATATGCAACAGCGAAATCGCTCGGTTTCGATATCGATTACAAGCGGCTCTTGCGGGAATTCCATAGCCGGGGCTACCTTCTCCGGGCGTTCTACTATACCGCCGTGGTCGAGGATCAAGAGTATTCTTCGATTCGGCCCCTGATCGATTGGCTAGACTATAACGGCTACACCGTGGTGACCAAGGCGACGAAGGAATTCGTCGACCAGACCGGACGCCGCAAGGTGAAGGGCAACATGGATATCGAGCTTGCGGTCGATGCCATGGAGATCGCCGGAACCATCGACCACATGGTGCTCTTCTCCGGCGACGGCGATTTCCGCTCGCTGGTCGAAGCGGTGCAGCGGCGGGGCGTGCGCGTGACCGTCGTCTCCACCATCTCGACGCAGCCGCCGATGGTCGCCGACGAACTGCGCCGGCAGGCCGACATATTTCTCGACATTGTCGAGCTGCAGCCGAAGATCGGACGCGATCCTGGCGAACGGCCTGATCGCGGCCCGCGCGAGCAGCGTCACACGCCGCAGTTCTTGCAGCGCAGCACGAATGTGCGACCCGAGCCCGCCGCCGGCGACAGCGACGTGTTCGACGACGAGTGACGATGCAGCCCGTTCCCGGGACGACCGCCGAGCCCGGACGCGACTGCTCCCGCTGCCCGCGCCTGGTCGCCTTCCGCGAGGCTTGGCGGGCGCAGGAGCCCGGCTGGTTCAATGCGCCGGTGCCGTCCTTCGGGCCCGTGGAGGCGCGGCTCCTCATCGTCGGGCTTGCGCCCGGCCTGCGCGGAGCCAACCGCACCGGCCGGCCGTTCACCGGCGATTTCGCCGGCAAGCTCCTGTATGCGACGCTGGCGGAGTTCGGCTTCGCGCAAGGCGACTATGCCGAGCGGGCCGATGACGGGCTTGCGCTCATCGACGCGCGCATCGCCAATGCGGTGCGCTGCGTGCCGCCGGAAAACAAGCCGCTGCCGATCGAGATCAAGACCTGCCGCGAGTTCCTCAAAATGACGATCGCGGAAATGGCACGGCTGCAAGCCATCGTCGCGCTCGGCCGGGTGGCCCATGACAGCGTCATCGCCGCACTGGACCGGCGCGCCGCCTCGGCGCCCTTTGCGCACGGCGCGCTGCACGCCGTGAACAGGGTGAGGCTGTTCGACAGCTATCACTGCTCCCGCTACAACACCAATACCGGCGTGCTGACGGCGGAGATGTTCCGCGCTGTGTTCGCGCAAGTGCGCAGCAATCTCGACCTGCCGCAATCGGAACAAGCGCACGCCTGACGGCGCGCGCCTGCTCCCGTGACGCGACAGCTTGCCGGAGGAAACAGCCGCCCGGTCACTCCCACCAGGCGATGTCGCCGAGCGCGCCGTTCAAGCCCTCGATCTTGCCCGCCGCGGTCGCCACGCCGGTCTTCAGGTCGACCGAATAGAGATTGCCGCCGGCGACCAGCCAGGCGCGGTTTCCCTCGCCCTCCGTCACGATGTTGAACGCGACCGGCCCGTCGAGAGCAACGCCGAGCGGTCCAACCGTGTTGAGCACGCCGTCGTTCGGCGGCGCCTGCGTGACGAGCGCGCCCGTCGCCGCATCGACATTATAGAGAACGGTGGCCTGCGCGCCCTTCATCGCATTGGTGTAGGAGCCGGCGACCACCTTCGGCGTCTTGCCGGCGTTTGCGTCGCCGTCCTTGTATTTGTGCGAGCCGTCCACCGTCGCTTTGCCGTCCTCGACATTGACGCGCAAGCTGGCGCCGTCCGATCCCATCACGCGCAGGCGGTCGGCGACCGGATTGAAGTCGACGGTCGCGGTCGCGCCCGGCTTCAAGGTCTCGGAGAGCTTCGCCTTCTGCATCGCCTGGCCGGTTTTCGGGTCGATGGTGACGATCCATCCGTCCCCGGTCACGCCGTACAGCGCGCCGTCGGCGGGCCGCACGTCGATCCCGAGCAGCGGGCCCGCACCCTTGATGTCGACCGTTGACGTCACTTTGCGGCTCGCCGCGTCGATCATGGCAAGCGCATTGCCGTCGACGAGGCCGATGATCGTGCCGGCCTGCGCGAGTCCGGAGGCGACAAGCGCCGCCGAGGCGGCGAACAGGGCCGCCATCGTCTTCGATGCAAAATTCATGTGTCGCTCCCTTTTGCTTGTCCCATGGCGGCGATATCCCACCCAGGACGACGGCGGGAGTTACGCGCGGGCGGACGCGCGGTTTCGCGACCGAGGAGAAAAATGCGGCAGGCGCAGTTGCTGAGCGCGCTGGAGAATGCCGGCAAGACCGCCTATTGCGGTGGCGGATCGCGTCTCGTTGATTCGACTGTGCTCGGTGATCGCTCCGCCCGTCGTGAAGATCGCGCAGGAAAGCTGCAAGGCTGCCGGTGAAATACAGGCTCGTCATCTTCGACATGGACGGCACGCTGGCCGACACGTTTCCCTGGTTCACCGGCGTTCTGAACACGGTCGCGGACAAGTATCGATTCAGGCGCGTTGCGCCGCAGGACATCGCCATTCTGCGCGGATCGAGTTCGCGGGAGATTCTCGAATGGCTCGGCGTGCCGCTGTGGAAAGTGCCGATCATCGCCCGCCACATGCGCGCGCTCAAGACGCAGCACCTGCATGAGATCGCGCTGTTCCCCGGCGTCGATCGCGTGCTCGCCGAGCTTGTCGCGCGCGAGACCGTGCTCGCGATCGTCAGTTCCGATTCGGAAGACAATGTGCGCCGCACGCTCGGCCCGCACAACGAGCGGCGCTTTGCGCATTATGCCTGTCAGTCGTCGCTGTTCGGCAAGCGGACGAAATTCCGCACGATCCTCAAACGCACCGGCGTTCCGCTGGCGCAGACGATCGCGATCGGCGACGAGACGCGCGACGCGGAGGCCGCGCGCGCGGTCGGCGTCGCTTTCGGCGCGGTGTCCTGGGGTTACGCCAGCATCGATGCGCTCCGAGCGCACGCGCCCGACGAGTTCTTCTTCAGCATGGACGACATCGTTGCCAAGCTGTCGTGATCGGCTGCATGGTGATCGTCCACGCGCCGCCGGCTTCCTGGGCCGCCCCCGCCGCGCGCCGCACGGGCGGCGAAACCACAACCGAAGAGACGCCATGACCTCCCTCCCCTCGCGTCGCGCTGTGCTCCTGAAAAGCTTGATTGTCGCGTGCGCCCTCTTGGCGCTGCCTGCGCTCGCCTGCGCCCAGATGCGTCCGCTCGACGCCGAACTCGAAAAGGCGCGCGCCAAGCACGGCTTGCCGGCGCTCGCGGCGGCGGTGGTGAAAGACGGCGCCGTCATCGCCGCCGGCGCGGTCGGCGTGCGCGCGCACGGGACCGACGTCAAGGTGACGATCGACGACCGCTTCCATCTCGGCTCCGACACCAAGGCGATGACGGCGACGCTCGCCGCCATGCTGGTGGAGGAGGGAAAGCTGCGCTGGGACTCGACCATCGGCGAGGTGTTGGGCGGCGATGTGCCCGGCATCAATCCCAAGCTTGCGGCGGTGACGCTCGAACAGCTCCTGTCGCATTCGAGCGGCATTCCCGCCGACACGCCGGACATCGTCGCGCTCTACTTCAATACGGACGCGTTCGAATACAATCTGCGGCCGCTGCGTCTGCGCATGCTCGCTGCGTGGAAAAGCCACGCGCCGATCACGCCGCCCGGCTCGGCGTTCCACTACGCCAATCTCGGCTACATCATCGTCGGCGCGATGATCGAGAAGGCGGCCGGCACGGAATGGGAGGAGCTGATCACGCGGCGCATCTTCGCCCCGCTCGGCCTGCGCACCGCCGGGCTCGGCGCGCAGGCGACCTTCGGAAAACTCGATGCGCCGGTCGGCCACAAAGTGAGCGAGAAGGGCGAGATCACGCCGATGCTGTGGGGCGCCGCCGCCGACGCGCCGCCGGCGGTCGGCCCGGCCGGCATCGCGCATATGTCGGTGCTCGACTTCGCGACCTGGGCCGGCTGGAACGCAGGCGCCGGCAAGCGCAGCCCGGCGCTGGTCAGCCCCGAGACGCTTGCGCGCCTGCATCGGCCGCACATCAGTACGGGCAAGCGGCCGGACCCGCCGCCGGGCACGCCGCAGGAAGGCGAATACGCACTCGGCTGGGGCTTGGTGAAGTTCGACTGGGCGACGCATCCGCTGTTGACCCATAGCGGTTCCAACGGGATAAACTTCGCGGTCATCCTGGTCGATGTCGCGCAAGACCTTGGCGTCGTCGTGCTGACCAATTTCCCGGAGGACAAGGCCCAGGCCGCGACAGGCGAGGTGATCGAGGCGCTTTACCGGGAGTATGGGCGGAAGGCGCGGGAATAGCGTGC
>CAYGZV010000064.1:0-14545 GCA_964354425.1 uncultured Rhodoplanes sp.
CGAGCGCGGCTTCGAACGCGAGATCCGCAAACGGCTGGACTACTGGGCGAAGCTCCGGCGCGAGCGGGGCGGTTGAACCCGCGCAGGGGCCGGCGCAACTCATCGGGTCGGCGTGATCGGGCGAAAGGAACCTGCATTCCCGCACGATCGCTGACCGGATTGGCATTCAGAAAACGAAATCCGTTTGCGGAGCAGGTGTGATGGAGCTTGGCCCTTTCACCTTGGCAAAGCGTCTGGTCGCGGCCGTTTCGGCGGCGCTCGTCTTTGCCTGCGCGATCGCCGCGCCAACGATGCGCGCGGCGCCCGCACATGCTCAGTCCGCACGCCCGCAGACGCAAGTGCGGGCGTTGACCGGCGATGAGCGCCGCCCGATCATTCTGGTCCCCGGGCTGCTCGGTTCCCGACTATGCCGGCCGAACCCGAGCAATCCGGCCGAGTCGATCGTCGCCTGGGGAACGCTCGGCGCGCTGCCCGGTCTGCATAAGCTCCGGCTTCCGCCGGAAGGCAACGACGATCTCCGCCCGTGCGGGCTCGTTCGCGAGGTCGTGTTCTTCGGCCTTTATTCCCAGGAAGTGTACCGCCCGATCATCGCGCATCTGGAGCGTCTCGGATATCGTGAGAACCGGGACCTTCTCATCTTCGATTATGACTGGCGTCGCAGCGTGTTCGACAATGCCGAGGCGCTTGCCGCCTTCGTGCGCGAGAAGGTTGGTTCTGACAAACGGTTCGATATCCTGGCGCACAGCATGGGCGGCCTTATTGCGCGCGTCTATGCGGTCAAGCTCGGCGGCGGCGAACGGATCGCCCGGCTGTTCAGCGCGGGTACGCCTTTCCTCGGCTCGGTGAAGTTCTACGAATCGGTGGAGAACGGCTGGGGCGCGCTCAATGTGGTGATGGGCGGGATCGGCGCCTTCCGCCGCACCATGCTCAGCTTCCCGTCCATCTTCGAGTTGTCCCCGCGCTACGCGGTGTGCTGCGACGGCGTGGCGGCCGGCGCGATAAGCTCGTTGCCGCAGGACATCGACGCTTGGCGCGCGCTCGGCTGGGATGGGGTCGATCCGCACGCGATGCCCGATCTTTCCGCGGCCTTCGCCCGGATCGACGAGCTGCAGCGCATCGTCGACACCCCGCTGCCCACGGGCGTCGAGGACGTTCTCCTGATCGGCGTCGATCAGCGCACGCCGCATCGCGTCGCCTTCGACACCACGCGGCGCGCCGCCACGATGCGGATTCAAACGACCTGGAACGGGGATGGAACGGTCGTGCGGGAGAGCGCGACAATCCCGCGGGCGGCGGTCCATCCGACGAGCTTTGGTGAGCACGAGCGCATCCTGAACGATCCGCAGGTGCAGGAATTCCTGGGCGTCGCGCTGGCGCGCGGCGTGCCCGAGGCGGTGCGGACGGTGCAAATCCGTCCACGCGCCGCGATGCGGACATTGGCCGGCGTGCTGGCGGAACTGGTCGGCGTCGCCATCACCCCCGATCGGCCGCTTTACCTCACCGGAGAGGTGGGCGCCGTGCGGGTCCAGTTCCGGCTCGGCGGCAGCCTGCCGCTCTCCAACCGCGCGGTCCGGCTGGAATTGCGCACGCCGGGCGGCGCCGATCAGCCGATCGCCTTGCGAGCCGATCCGGCCCCGCTCGACCCGGCGAACCCGTTCGAGCAGTCATTCGTGGGCCAGTTCTCCGCCGGCCCGCAGCCCGGCCCGCGCATCCTGCGCGCGACCGTCTTCGTCGAGGGCGGTCCGCCCCGCATCGTCGAGCGCCCGATCGGGGTGATCGCGCAGTGAGCGCACAAGGATCGGATGGGACGTCGATTGACGAAGCGTTTCTTGCTATTGACGATCGATTGCCGAGATCCAGCCGCGCCAAGCCGCGTGTGCGACGGATCGAGAAAGCCACTGACCGGCTCCGTGCTGCATACGGTGCGCGTCGCCGTGGCTGAAAGGTGAAGAATGACTCGAGGCAGCGGCGGCCCGCGGCAGCCGGGCGGGCGGCGGCAAGTCGCCGGTCCGCGCGATCAGGATCGCGGCGGTCCGAAGAATCGCTCTGCTTCTCCCTCTCCCCGCTCGCGGGGACAGGGGAAGCGTAAAGAGCAGGAGCCGACCACGCACCTCTCCCCGCCTGCGGGGAGAGGCCGACCGCCGGAGCAGCGCGACGGCGGTCGGGTGAGGGGGCATGCGAGACAGTCTGAGACCGTCGGAACCGCCCCTCACCCCGACCCTCTCGCCGCCAGCGGGGAGAGGGAGAAGTCTGATAAGGTCCAGACCGTCACCGTCACGTCCGACGAGGCGGGGATGCGGGTCGACCGCTTCTTCGAGGCGCGGTTTCCGGGGCTCTCCTTCAGCCACATCCAGCGCATCATTCGCAAGGGCGAGGTGCGGCTGAACGGCAAGCGCGCACAGCCGAAGGACCGGCTGGAAGCCGGGCAGGCGGTGCGCGTACCGCCGCTCAAGCTCGACGGGCCGAAGGCCGCGCCGGCCGACGGCGAAGCCGCGAAGACGCGCGCGTTTCTCGCCTCGATCACCCTCTACGAGGACGCGGACGTGCTCGTGCTCGACAAGCCGATGGGCTTGGCGGTGCAGGGCGGCTCCGGCACCACGCGCCATGTCGACGGCATGCTGGACGTGCTGCGCGATCGCAACGGTCAACGCCCGCGCCTCGTGCACCGGCTCGACAAGGACACCGCCGGCTGTCTGCTCGTCGCGAAATCGCGCTTCGCCGCGGCGGCGCTCGCAAAGACCTTCCGCTCGCGCTCCGCGCGAAAAATCTACTGGGCGCTGGTCGCCGGGGTGCCGAAGCCGCGCCAGGGGCGCATCTCCACCTTTCTCGCCAAGGAAGAGCGGGAGGAGGACTCCTTCATGCGTATCGCCGCGCATGGCGAGAAGGGCGCGAGCCACGCGGTGACCTACTATGCGGTGATCGAAACGGCGGGACAGCAGCTCGCCTGGCTGTCGCTCAAGCCGGTGACCGGCCGCACCCATCAATTGCGCGCCCATCTCGCCCATATCGGCCACCCGATCGTCGGCGACCCGAAATATTTCTCCAAGGAAAACTGGCAGTTGCCCGGCGGCATGCAGAACCGGCTGCATCTGTTGGCGCATCGCCTTGTCGTGCCGCATCCGCGCGCGGGCGTGATCGACGTCACCGCGCCGCTGCCGCCGCATATGGTCCAGTCGTGGAACCTGCTCGGCTTTGACCGCAAGCGCTACGATCCGATCGAGGACTCGCCGGAGGAGTAGGGGCGCATCTGCGCTCACGCCACGCTACGCGACGACGCCGCTCTCCGCTACGTACATTTCCATATTTCGTATTCATAAACGTGCATATATGTTCCGCACGCCAACGAAACGCGCGCGAGAGGACCCGATTCCATGCTGTCGCTGCGAGACAAGGCCTGGTCGCCCTATATCGCTGGAATTCTCATCGGGTTGCTGCAAATCCCGGCCTTCCTGCTGATCGAGACGGCGCTCGGCGCGTCATCGTCCTATGTCACCGTGGGCGGCGTGATCGCCGCATGGGTCGACCCCGCAATCCTGCAGATCGACTATGTGGCGAAGCACGTCGCCGCGACGCCGAAGAACTGGTGGCAGGTCGCCTTCGTCGTGAGCGTCGCGCTCGGCGCGTTCGTCTCGGCGAAGCTGTCCGGCGCGCTTCGGCGCGACGTTTCGCCGATCTGGGCGCGGGCGCTCGGCACGTCGTCGCCGAGCCTTCGCTACGCCGTCGCATTCGCCGCGGGCTTCCTGATGCTGTTCGGCGCGCGGCTTGCGGACGGCTGCACCAGCGGGCACGGCCTCTCGGGCGTCGCCCAACTCGCGGTCGGCTCGACCGTCGCGGTGGCGGCGATGTTCGCCGGCGGCATCGGCGCGGGCCTTGTCCTGCTGCGCCGCATCTGATCCGTTCGACCCCGGAGAGATCGCCATGTCATTGGTTTTAGCCATCATCATCGGCCTCGGGATGGGAGTCGTGTTCGGCTTTCTCCTGGAGAAATCCCGGGTGTTCGAGCCGGGCGTCATTGTCGGGCAGATGCAGTTGCGCTCCTTCATCATGCTCAAGGTCTTCCTCACGGCGGTCGCGACCGGGGCCGTCGTCCTCGCCGCGCTCAACGGGTTCGGGCTGGTGCAGCTGCAGCCCAAGGCCGCGCTCTACGCCGCCGACGTGGTCGGCGGGCTCATCCTCGGCGTCGGCATCACGCTCGCCGGCGCATGCCCAGGCACGACGCTCGCCCAAATAGGCGTCGGATATCGGGACGCGCTCTTCACGCTGGTCGGCGGCCTGTGCGGCGCGCTCGCCTTCTCCTACTTGCAACCCCTGCTTGCGACCACTTTTCTCGCCTCGGGCGACGGCAAGATCACCTTCAGCGGCCTCCTGGGCGTTCCGTACTGGACCGCGGCGCTGGCGCTCGCGGGCGTGCTGGTCGTCGTGCTTGCCTTGCTCGAGCGCTGGCGGCCCTGGCGCCAAGAGATCGGAAGAAATGCCGACGGCGATCTTGGTCCGGCCGCCATGCCGTCGCCTGGCGCGCCGCGACCCTTGCCCGCGGAATAGGGGGCCAGGACGCTGCGTCCGCAATTCTTAAAATCATTCTGCGCGTTGCCGGAACTTTCTTCGCAGTGCAGCGTTGGGCCGCTGTTCAGTCACGCATTTCAGCCTCATTTTACAGCTGGGTCCCACCATGAACGATGCCCTGCAAAATGGTCATCTCTCCGGCGATACCTGGCGAATCGCCGATTTAAAAAGACTGGAACAAATCAATAATTTAATTCATTTTCTTCCGGTTGCTTTTTATGTTTGCGACGAGACCGGGGCGCTGCGGCATTACAATCGTCGCGCCGCCCAATTGCTGGGCTGGGCCTGCCCCGACGCGGTTGCGAGCGGGGCGTCCCGCGATGCGAGCAACAGTGCCCCCGAACAAGAGCGTTCCCCGCCGCCCGACGGCATCCCAGCGGCGGACGTCATCAGCACCGGCAAGCCGGTGCGGGACCACGAATTCATTCTCGACCGGGCCGATGGCAGCTGGGTTGCCCTGCTGGCGAGCGCCGACCCGGTGATCGGGCCCGACGGGGCCATTGCAGGCGTGATCGGCAGTCTGCAGGACGTGACCGAGCTGCGGCGCTCGGCCTTTCAGCAGAAAGCCTTGTTGAACGAACTGAACCACAGGGTGAAGAACACGCTCGCCACGGTTCAGCTCCTCGCCGCGCAGACGATCCGGAAATGCGGCCTGCCGAAGGACGTGCAGGATGATTTCGAAGCGCGGCTGATTGCGCTCAGCCATGCGCACGACCACCTGACGCGCGAGCGGTGGGAGCCGGTCGATCTTCACAGCATCGTCGAGAAGGCGGTCGAGCCCTATCGCGAGTCGAGCACAGACATGGTCAGGATCTGCGGCGAGCAGATCAAGGTCGGCGCCCAGGCCTCGCTGACGCTCGCCATGATTTTCCACGAACTCGCAAACAATGCGGCGAAATTCGGCGCTCTGTCGTCCGATCAGGGCCGCTTGGCGGTATCGTGGGAAGTTGCGAACGGCGTCTGCGAGCCGACCCTCGTCATCAACTGGGAGGAAAGCGGAGGACCGCCCGTGCAAGAGCCGGAGCGGCTCGGCTTCGGCAGCCGGTTGCTGCAGCATGGCATTACGCGTCAGTTCAAGGGTTCCACGAGGCTTGACTACGATCCATCCGGACTGCGATGTAGAATGGAGATTCCATTGCCATCGATTCCGGATAATGACGGACGAAAGCGCCGATCAGTTCAAGCCGCTCCTTGACCGCCTCAGCGTCCTCATCGTCGAGGACGAGGCTATCATTTCGTTTCTCATCGAAGATATGCTGCTGGAACTCGGTTGCGGCAGCGTAACCAATGTCGCCGGCATCGTGGAAGCCCTTTCGGCCCTCGATGATGGCCGCCCCGACGTCGCCGTACTCGACGTCAATCTTGACGGGCTGGAGGTCTACCCCGTCGCCGAGCGGCTCAAGGCCTCCGGCATTCCATTCGTCTTCACCACGGGATATGGCAGTGACGGGCTCAAGCCCGAATGGGCGCATATGCCCGTCGTGCAGAAGCCCTTCCGCGCCGACATGCTGGCCAAGGCGCTCCTCGCGGTCCTCGCGAGCGCGAAATCGAGCTGACCGACCCGCAGCGGCGTCGCGACGGCTGAACACAACCTGGACTGAGAACAATGAATTCTCCCAAGACTTCAGCAAAACAAGCATCCGCCGGCGCCGATCGGCTCAACATCCAGACCTTTGCCGTGCCGCGCGACCTTGCGGATACGATCGACAAGGAAGCCGCGGCGTGGCGGGAGCACGGGAAAGTGCGCCGGCTTTGGCAGCGCGACACGTCCCTGTGGACGGGCGGCGACGAAGACAAATGGGTCGGATGGCTGACGATCGTCGATCAGTCCGCCAAACAGCTCGGCGAGTACCGGTCGTTCGCGGAAGACGTGCGGCAGGCCGGCTTCACCGACGCGCTGCTGCTCGGCATGGGCGGATCGAGCCTCGGGCCGGAAGTGCTCGCCGAGATGTTCGGCCCGCAGCCGGGCTTCCCGCATCTGCGCATTCTCGATTCGACCGATCCGGCGCAGGTTCTCGCGACCGAAGCCGCGGTCAAGCTCGCCTCGACCTTGATCATCATCTCCAGCAAGTCCGGCAGCACCACCGAGCCGAACGTGCTGCTCGCTTATTTCTTCGCGCGCCTGCGCGAGACGGTTGGCGAGGGCCGCGCCGGGCAGCATGTCGTCACCGTCACCGATCCCGGATCGTCGATGGAGAAGGTGGCCCAGCGCGATAAATTCCGCCGCATCTTCTACGGCGAGCCGAGCATCGGCGGGCGCTATTCGGTGCTGTCGGCGTTCGGACTCGTCCCCGCCGCGGCCGCCGGCTTCAATGTGGACAAGCTCGTCGCCGCCGCACAGACGATGATCCGCGCCTGCGGTCCCGACGTCGCGCCGGCCGACAATCCCGGTGTGCGGCTTGGGCTCGCGCTCGGCCTTGCCGCCCGGATGGGGCGCGACAAGGTTACGCTCCTCGCCTCGCCGCGCTTCGCCGATTTCGGCGCGTGGGCCGAACAGCTCATCGCGGAATCGACCGGCAAGAACGGCAAGGCGATCATTCCGGTCGACCTCGAGCCGCTCGGTCCGCCAACGGTCTACGGCTCCGACCGCTTCTTCATTGATCTGCGGATGAAATCGGAGGCTTCGGCCGAGGATGCGGCGGCGCTCGCGGCCTTGGAGAAGGCCGGCCATCCGGTTGTTCGCATCGAGCTCGAATCGCCCGAGGACATCGCGCAGGAGTTCTTCCGCTTCGAGTTCGCCACCGCGGTGGCCGGTTCGGTCCTCGGTATTCATCCGTTCGATCAGCCCGACGTCGAAGCGACCAAGATCAAGACGCGCGAACTCACCGCCGCGTTCGAGAAGTCGGGGGCGCTCCCGAGCGAGACGCCGGTCGCCGCAGACGCGACATTCGAGCTCTATACCGACGCCAAGAACGCCGACGCCTTGCGCGCGGCGGGGGCAGGGGCCGACATCGAAAGCTGGCTGAGGGCGCATTTCTCCCGGCTGCAACCTGACGACTATGCGGCGATCCTCGCCTATGTCGCGCGCAACCGCGCGAATGCCGAGCCGCTTCAGCGGATGCGGCTTGCGCTGCGCAACCGGCGCGGGGTGGCGACCTGCCTCGGATTCGGCCCGCGCTTCTTGCATTCGACCGGCCAGGCCTACAAGGGCGGACCGGACAGCGGCGTGTTTCTCCAGATCACCGCCGAGGATCGGCCCGACCTGCCCATTCCGGGTCAGGCGGCAAGCTTCGGCGTGGTCAAGGCGGCGCAGGCGCGCGGCGATTTCGACGTGCTCGCCGAGCGCGGCCGGCGCGCTCTGCGCGTGCATATCAAGGGCGATCTCGCCACGGGCCTCGCGGCTCTGGCCGACGCCGCCCTGCGCGCGGTGCAAAGGAATGCGCGATCGTGACCGCCGCCGAGAACGCGGCGCCGGGGAGCGCGCCCGTCAAGGCGCGCGCCACGATCGTTCCGGTCACTCCGTTCCAGCAGAACTGCACGCTTGTCTGGAACGAGGCCGATAACCGCGGCGCGATCGTCGATCCGGGTGGCGACATCGCCAATATTGAGCGGGCGATCGCCGAGGCGAACGTAAAGGTCGAACGCATTCTCCTGACCCACGGGCATGTCGACCATGTGGGGGCGGCGGTCGATCTCAAGAACCGGCTCGGCGTGCCGATCGAGGGCCCGCACAAAGCCGACCAGTTCCTGCTCGATCACGTCGTCGAGTCGGGACGCTCGTTCGGGCTGTCCGGCCTGCGCAATGTGCAGCCCGATCGCTGGCTCGAGGAGGGCGATCAGGTGCAGATCGGAGATCTCGTGCTGGACGTGCTGCATTGCCCCGGCCATTCGCCCGGGAGCATCGTCTTCTACAATCCGGCGCAGCGCTTTGCTCTGGTCGGCGACGTCCTGTTTCAAGGCTCCATCGGACGCACCGATCTGCCGGGCGGGGACCACGACACGCTCATTCGCTCGATCAAGAACAAGCTGCTGCCGCTTGGCGACGATGTCGTTTTCGTATGCGGGCATGGGCCGACCAGCACCTTCGGACGGGAGCGGGCCTCCAACCCGTTCCTGCGCTGAACCGGCGCGCCACCGCCGCCGCCATCACCGCAGCCTCTGCCGCGCCCGCGCCCTAAACACGAGCGCGCCGACCAGCGCCAGTCCGGCCACGGCCAAGGCCGCCGGCCAGAATCGGCGCGCGATCCCCAACAAGACCGTGGCATGCTCGCCAATATAGACCCCGAACAGCATCCATACTGCAACCCATAGGGCCGCGCCGAGCGCCTCGAACAGGACAAAGCGCCGCCAGTCCATGCCCAGGGCGCCCGCGACCGGCCCGTTGAGCTGGCGTACAAAGGCGACGAAGCGCGCGAAGGTCACCGCCATCGAGCCGTATTTCATGAAGATGGATTCGACTTTGGCGAGGCGTTCCGGACCGAGCCCGATGCGGGCGCCGTAACGCAGGATGAGCCCGCGTCCGGCATAGCGGCCGATGGCGAAGCCGATATTGTCGCCGAGCACCGCCCCGCCCCAGGCCGCCGCGAACAGCGTCGGCCAGGCCAGTTCGCCGCGTCCGGCCAGCGCAGCGGCGAACACCAGAAGCGTTTCGCCGGGCACGGGCGCGCCCAACGCCTCCAACAGAATGATGACCATGACCGCCGCTGCGCCGTACTCGCGGATCACCGGCTCCAGCGCTCCGATCAGATGCTCGATTTCACCCATGATCGTCCGTTGATGTGCAGTTCAAGCGCTCGGCATGAGCAGGAGAGTGTGCGTGGGCAGGGACGGCAGCGTTTGCGGCCCGCCCGCGTCTTAGCATGAAGACAGCCAAGCCCGACCTTGCCTTTTCGTTGACCGTGATCCAAAACCCGCTCAATCCCGACGGCGGGGAGCGGACGGAGCCTCATCCATGGATTTCGCGACGGCGCGGCGCAAGATGGTCGACAACCAGGTGCGCCCCAACGACGTCACCGGCACTCGCCTGATCGCGGCGATGCTGGATATCCCGCGCGAGCGGTTCGTCCCGGCGGACAAGGCGGCGATCGCCTATGTCGAGGGCGATATCGTGCTCGACGAGTTCCTGCGCCGGAGCGCGGCGACGGCTGGAACGCCGCGCGAGCGATCGGGCGCAGCCGAAAAGGCGGCGGGTGCCGAGGTCGAAGGCGATCTCCTGGCCGATGATGGCCGCCCTGGCGAG
The DNA here is from genome assembly GCA_964354425.1 of uncultured Rhodoplanes sp. GTDB lineage: Bacteria > Pseudomonadota > Alphaproteobacteria > Rhizobiales > Xanthobacteraceae > Rhodoplanes. The sequence continues at coordinate 9,743 of CAYGZV010000064.1, forward strand.
GGCAGCCGTTTTCTTCTCACGCCGATGGTGCTGGCGCGCCTCGTCCAAGCCGCCGACGTGAAGGACACCGATCGCGTGCTCGATATGGCCTGCGGAACCGGCTACTCCACGGCCGTACTGGCCGCGCTTGCGGGATCGGTCGTAGCCCTCGAACAGGAGCGCGCTCTCGCCGACCGGGCGGCCCGGCTTCTCAAGGAGCTCGGCGTCGCAAACGCCAAGCTCGTCAGCGGCCCGTTCCTCGCGGGCTGGCCGGCCGAGGCGCCCTATGACGCGATCCTGATCAATGGCGCGGTCGAATACGTCCCCGCGGCGCTGCTTGCCCAGCTCAGCGAGGGAGGACGGTTGGTCACGGTCCTCGGCGGCGCGCCGATCGGGAAGGCGATGCTGTATAAGCGCTCATCGGGCGACGTCAGCGGGCGGCCGATTTTCGACGCCACGGTTCCGGTCCTGCCGGGGTTTGCCCGGCCTAAAGCCTTTGTTTTCTGACGAACCCTTTCCCGGCCCTAGTTTCGCCACCTTTGGGTCCCCGCAGGCTTTCGTTTTCCAAAGAGAAATCCGCTAGTTGCAGCTGTGGCCGTAATGCGCCACCGCGTATCTTTTTGTTCCGCGGGGTTCTCATCGAGTGCTGCAGTTTCTATTGTTGCGGTCCGGGTAGCCGGGGCGGAGGGGGATTCGTGGGCGCGTTGCGGCCGCAAAGCACGTTGAGAGCGCTGGGTGCGGCGCTTCGAGCGGAGCTTGCCGCGACGGCTCTCGCGGTCGCCCTGGCCGGCGCAGCATGCGGCGCACGCGCGGACACGCTCGAAGGAGCGCTCGCGACCGCCTACCAGACCAATCCGCAGCTCAATTCGCAACGGGCGATTACGCGCGCAACGGACGAGAACGTGCCGCAGGCGCTGTCCGGCTACCGCCCGACCATCAGTGCGACCGCGACCGGCGGACGGCAGTATCAACGGACCGAAACAGAGGTTACCTCCGGCGGCGGAGGCCGGGGAGTAGGCACCGTCGGAACCGGGATACCCGGGGTGCGCGTGGCGACCGGCGGCGGCGCCTCGACCGGAACCCGCGCCGTGACGCAAGGTACATTCGACCCGCACTCGATCGGGATTACCGGCACGCAGACGCTGTTCAATGGGTTTCAGACCGGCAATCGGTTGCGACAGGCCGAACAGCAGGTGTCCGCGGCGCGCGAAACCTTGCGGCTAATCGAACAGAACGTGCTGTTCAACGCCGCGTCCGCCTACATGAACCTCCTGCGCGACACCGCCATTCTGGAGCTGCAGCGCAGTAACGTGGCGGTCCTGGTGGAGCAGCTCCGTCAGACCCGGGACCGCTTTTCGGTCGGCGAGGTGACCCGCACCGACGTCGCCCAGGCCGAATCGCGCCTGGCCGCCGGGCGTTCGCAATTAGCCACCGCGGAGGCGAACTACACGAACTCGCGGGCGGTTTATCGGCAGGTGATCGGCGTCGATGCCGGCAAGCTCGCCGCGGCGTCCCCCGTCGACCGTTTGTCGCCGGCTTCGCTGCCGAGCGCGGTCGCCTCGGGCCGGGCGCAGAACCCGAACGTGACCGCCGCCATGTTCGGCATTGACGTGCAGTCGCTGCAGGTCAAGATCAACGAGGGCGCGTTGTATCCGGTGCTGACCTTGACCGGCAACGCGCAGCAGAACTGGGAACTCAGTCCGACGGTCAAGCAACAGACCAATGCCTCGGTGATCGGACAACTGACCGTGCCGATTTACCGGGGAGGCTTGTTCTACTCGGCCATCCGGCAGTCCAAGGAAACCCTCGATCAGCGGCGGTTCGACATGGAGACCGCGCGCGACCAGGCGCAGGCGAATGTCGTGCAGGCCTGGGGACAGCTCGAAGCCGCGCGGGCCCAGATCGCAGCGACGCAGGCGCAGGTCGCGGCCGCCGAGATTGCGCTCAACGGCGTGCGCGAGGAGGCCCGGGTCGGGCAGCGGACCACGCTCGATGTGCTCAATGCGCAGCAGGAACTGGTGAATGCCCGCGTGGCCATGGTGACGGCGCAACGCGATCGCGTCGTCGCGTCCTACGCGCTGCTCGCCGCTGTCGGGCGTTTGTCGCCGGCTATTCTTCGCCTGCCGATCTCGGTGTACGACCCCATGGTCCATTACCAGCAGGTGCGCGACGTGTGGGGCGGCGTGCGCATTCCCGACGGGAAGTAGCCGCTTCGAAAACGGCAAGCCGTGCGCTGGACGACGCAATCCGGGCATGGCGGTTCTGTGTTGCTTGCGCGGGCTTGGCGCCTCGCCAATACTGCGGCGAGGCTGAACGGATTGATTCGCGCTGGCGTCGTCGCGCCGAGCGGGCGCAACCGGCAGCGAGGATGCAGCCCATGACGCAACCGGCCAAGGCGCAAGAGCCGTCGATGGATGAGATTCTTGCGTCCATCCGGCGCATGATCGGCCATGATGAAGGCGCGAAGACCGCATCGGCCGCAGAGCCCGCGCCGCGCGCCGAGGCGGCGGCCGCGCCTTCCGCGAAAGTGACGGCGACCCAGCCTTTTTCTTCGACTCAGCCGGCGCGCGGCGCAGCGGACGCATCGGCGTTCTCCAGAGCGAATGGTCGGGACGACAGCACCGGCGCGCCGTTCGGCAAGCGCGAGGTTGCGCCCGGCGCGGAGCCGCTTGCGCCGCCGCTGCGCAGCGTTGCCGAGGAACCAGGCGTCGATAAGACGCCGGGCGCCGAGTCGCCTTGCGCCGCTCCCGCCATCGCCGCGGGGCCGGCGCCGCGATCGTCCGAGCCTGTGGAGCAACCGCCGCTGCTGTCGCCCGCGGCCGCGGAGGCGGTCGACGCGGCCTTGGTCGCGCTTGCGCACACCGTCGCCGCGCAGAGACCGCGGACGCTCGAGGATCTCGCGAGCGATCTGTTGCGCCCGATGCTGAAAACCTGGCTCGACGATAATCTCCCGCAAATGGTCGAGCGGCTGGTGCGCGCCGAAATCGAGCGGGTCGCGCGCGGGCGCTGAACATTCGTTTCGCGCGGTTCCTCGCAACGCAACCCAGCGCCTTTTTCAATCCGATTCACCCGTGCGTTGTCGATTCGCCTGCGCGCCACCACATCCGGGGATCAATGCGCCGTGACGGCGGTCGCGCTTGCAGGGCGATGTTGACGCGAGCGGTGCAGTCGGCTTCCTCTTGCTCCGCCAATCCCGCCCGGCGGACATCCGCTCCCAAACGCTGAAATCGGACCACATGATCGAGAAGACCTATCAGCCCGCCGACATCGAAGGGCGAATCTCGGCCGCCTGGGAGGCGGCGGAGGCGTTCCGCGCCGGCCGGCCGGAGCGGCGCGACGCGCAGCCCTATTGCCTCGTCATTCCGCCGCCCAACGTCACCGGCTCGCTGCATATGGGCCACGCGCTCAACAACACGCTGCAGGATGTGCTCTGCCGGTTCGAACGCATGCGTGGGCGCGACGTGCTGTGGCAGCCGGGCACCGATCACGCCGGGATCGCGACGCAGATGGTGGTCGAGCGCCAGCTCATGGAGCGGCAGCAGCCGTCGCGCCGCGATCTCGGCCGCGAACAGTTTCTCGAGCGGGTCTGGGCGTGGAAGGCGGAGTCGGGGGGAACCATCGTCAACCAGCTCAAGCGGCTCGGCGCGTCCTGCGACTGGTCGCGCGAACGCTTCACCATGGACGACGGGCTGTCGCGCGCCGTGCTGAAAGTGTTCGTCGAGCTCTACGCCGAAGGCCTGATCTACAAGGACAAGCGGCTCGTCAATTGGGATCCGAAGCTGCTCACCGCCATCTCCGACCTTGAAGTCCAGCAGGTCGAGATGAAGGGGCATCTCTGGTACATCAAATACCCGATCGAGGAGATTCCGGACGCTTTCATCACGGTTGCGACCACCCGTCCCGAGACCATGCTCGGCGACACCGCGGTCGCGGTGCATCCGGACGACGAGCGTTACGCCGAGTTCGTCGGCCGCCATGTGATCCTGCCGCTGGTTGGCCGGCGCATCCCGATTGTCGCGGACGAGTATTCCGATCCGGAAAAGGGGACCGGCGCGGTGAAGATCACGCCGGCGCACGACTTCAACGATTTCGAGGTCGCACGGCGGCATCACCTGCCGCTCGTCAGCGTGTTGGATCGTGAGGCAAAGCTCCAGTTGCGGCCAAATCTCGATTTCACGAGGGGAGTCACTTGGAATCCGGAAATAGACAAAACAATTAACGAGCTAAACGGCTTGGATCGTTTTCTAGCTCGGAAACAGATCGTGGCTCGCTTGGAAGCGGGCGGTCTAATCAAGAAGATCGAGCCTTATAATCATATGGTTCCGCACGGCGATCGCTCGGGCGCGGTGATCGAACCGTTTCTCACCGACCAATGGTATGTCGACGCGAAGAAGCTGGCCGCGCGCGCGATCGAGGCGGTGCGCGACGGGCGCACCGTCTTCGTGCCGAAGAACTGGGAAAAGACCTATTTCGAGTGGATGGAGAACATTCAGCCCTGGTGCATTTCACGACAGCTCTGGTGGGGCCACCAGATTCCCGCTTGGTATGGGCCAGGTTCAAATGAAAGCAGTGGTCTCTTGATGACTACCGCAGAATTTCCAGTTGTGGAGCACCGGTTTGTTGCTGAAACAGAAGCTGAAGCAATTCAACAGGCTGAAAAACATTATGGTCGTTCGGTTCAAGTAGTCAATTCATTCGAGGAATATCAAGTGCAGGCATTTGATGCATTTTATGATCCATCAATGCCGCTCCCAATCTATCGCGATCCAGACGTGCTCGACACCTGGTTCTCCTCCGCGCTGTGGCCGTTCTCGACGCTCGGAT
>CAYGZV010000065.1:0-5893 GCA_964354425.1 uncultured Rhodoplanes sp.
CCGCCAAGGCGCCGCGGCCTGACAGAGCACGCGGGGCGCGGCCCGGCGGCTTGGGTTCGAGGGCTACAGCGTGATGAATTGGCTTCGAATCGACCAACTCCCGGCGTCATCGCCCGCGTAGCGGGCGATCCAAAAAACACAATACTTTTCGGTGTTTACTGGATGCCCCGCCTGCGCGGGGCATGACCACTGTAGGTGGGATGATCCAAGGCGAAGTTATCACGTTTTAGCCAACGTGTGACGCGCCTTGCCCAGGGATCAGCGCCTCCGGTGATCGTTGCCGTCCCGCTACGCGTGCCGGAAAAATGAGCATTGGCGGCGTTCCGCACCGAGTCCGCGGTTGATTCCCCGGCCCAAGAGCGGCAGCGTAGCAGCGGGGAATTCCGATCGGACGGATGGGGGCGCAACATGACAAGACTTCTGACGCTCGGCGTCGGCCTAGCGGCCGCTTTCGCTATGATGGGTCCGGCCCTGGCGGACGAACCGCCGCCCCCACAGAAAAGGGCGCCCGCCCGCGCCGCGCCGGTCCGGGCTGCGCCGGCCCGTGTTGCCCCGGCTCCGCGACCGGAGCCGGTCCGGCAGGCATCCACCAGCAACTGGTCCGGCGGCCAGGCCGGCGGCTCGAATGGCGGCAGCTTCGCCAACAACGCGTTCGCCGAGCCGGGCTCCTATATCTGCCCGCCCGGGGCGACATTCGGCGTCTATTGCTACGAGACTCCGTTCAGCTTCAAAGGGCATCCTGCGGGCTACACGATCGGGCCCTTCTTGGGCTATCGCGTGCAGCTCGGAAGCTTTGTGGTCGGCATCGAGGGCGATGTCTCCTACAAGGACACCGAGTCCTCGGTCGGCCAGGTGACCGATGTGCAGATCAATCCCGTGGTCGGCGGCACGCCGTTCAATTACCTGCGCAACGACAACTTCGCCGGGACGCTCAAGCAAGGCTGGGACGGCTCGGTGCGCGGACGTATCGGCGTCCTCGTGACGCCCTGGACCCTGATCTACGGAACCGGCGGCGTCGCGCTTGAGCGGGTCAGCGGGTCGCTGACCTATGTCGGCACCATATATGAGTGCACCGGCCCCGGCGTGGGCTGCACGACGCCGATCGGCACGGCGACGTCGAGCACGAGCTTCAGCGAGACGCGCGTCGGCGCAACGGGCGGCGCCGGCGTGGAATTCCAGCTTGGCCAGAGCCCCTTCGGGGGGTCTTGGACGGCGAGGATCGAGTATCGCTACACGGATTTCGGCAGCTTCAGCAAGTCGTTCCCAGTCTACACGGCTTGCGCGACCTGCGCGAGCCCGTCGAGCGGCGCGTCGATCGACCTGCATCCGTCGTTCCAGACCGTGCGGGTCGGCCTCGGCTTCGGCTTCTGACTCTGACGGCTCGAACGGGAAATGATCGGGCCAGCGCGTCGCGCTGGCCCGGCAGCGAAAGAGCCGCCCGCGGAAGCGCGGGCGGCTTTTTAAGTCCTGTCGTTGTCGCGCGGCGAGGAAAGTTCAGGCTGCGCGGGCGCGCTCCACCGCCTCGGCCGTCCGCTTGGTCGCTTCATCGGCCAGGTGCATTGATTTGTCCGCAATCCGGCGGGCGCACTGAAGGAAGCTCTCCAGATTATCGCGCAGGAATTCGCTCTGGACCGCGGCGAAGTCCTGCGGCGTGCGGCAACGCATCAGGCTGTCGACCCGGTTCAGATTCTGCTCCATCCGTTCGCGGGCGAAGTTCACCCATTCGCGCGAGATGCCCTGGCTCACTTCGGCGAGCACCGAGCTCGAATGGATGATGGCGTCGATATTCTCGGAGGATTTCTGCGCCGCCTTGTGGGCTTCCTCGCCGGACATGCCGAACACGCGGCTGAGCTGATCGGCCGACTTTTCGGTCAGGCGCGCCGCAATCTCGGCGCTCGACTGCAGCGCCTCCTGAACGGTCTCCGCATTGCGCTGGAGAATTTCCGTCCCGGCGCGCGCCGCACGCTCGCTGACATCGGTGGATAGTTTCACGATGCGGTCCGCCTGTTCGACGCCCTCTCGAGCTGCCTCTTGCACGGCCAGGGTCGCGGTATCGGTCTGGGGGTTGAGCATGTGTCCGTCTCCTCAGTTGATCGTCTCAGCACGGGGAACGCCGGGCATTCGCGACGCGCTGATGCCGCAATACCCAACCTAATCTCATGTCGCTCACAAAGTTCCAGCAACCATTGAAAAAAAGTATGTACTTTTGTTATCGAGATCAGATTAAAAACATGCTGGTGACAATCAATACGGTAAAAAACTTCATCTACAGCCTTCGCAAGGGACAAATATTCTTCGTCTCAAAGGCTTCGCGCATCGGAGCCTCCAGCCGCGGTCCGCCTTGGACATGGTGAATTCTAGTCCCGGTCGGCGACAGGAGAATGAACGCGCGCATCGTGCGCCGCGCTCACGCGGAACCGGTTCATCCTGCGAAGCTCGCCGCCAAGCGAACAACCCTCTCATGCAGGAGAGGGAACAGAGGGCGCGCGCGTTCTTTGCAGCGCTCAGTAACGCGCGGCGATCGGCAGCTCCTCGCCCGGGAACAACGTGATCACCCGACAGCCCGTATCGGTGACGACCACCTCTTCCTCGATCCGCGCGGCCGAATAGCCGTCCTTCGCCGGACAATAGGTCTCGAGCGCGAACACCATGCCTTCCTTGATCTCGGTCGGGTGATCCATCGAGATCACGCGTGAGATGATCGGCCGCTCGTGCAGCGCGAGCCCGAGCCCGTGCCCGAACTGCAGGCCGAACGCCGACGTCTCGTCGGGGAAGCCGAATTCCTCCGCCTTCGGCCACACGCTGCAAACGCGGTCGGTGGTCACACCCGGCTTGATCAGCGCGATCGCGCAGTCGAGCCATTCGCGGCACAGCTTGTAGGCGTCGTGCTGGGCCGGCGTCGCCCGTCCGACATTGAAGGTGCGGTAGTAGCAGGTGCGATAACCCATAAAGGACTGGAGGATGTCGAAGAAGACCTGATCCCCGGGCCGCACCATGCGATCGGTGAAATTATGCGGGTGCGGATTGCAGCGCTCGCCGGAGATGGCGTTGACCGCCTCCACGTCGTCGGAGCCGTTGCGATAGAGGAACTCGTTGACCTTCGCGACGATGTCGTTCTCGCGTATGCCGGGCCGCAGCTCCTCATTGATGAGGTGGTAGGCGCCGTCGACCATGGCGGCGGCGCGGTTCAGCAAGGCGATCTCGTCGACATTCTTGATCTCGCGCGCCTCCAGCATCACCTGCTGGCCGTCGGCGATCTTGAGGCCGGCTTTCTGCAGCTCGAACATCATCGGCGGCTCGATGATGTCGACGCCGACCGGCATGTCGCCGACGCCGGCTTCGCGGATCAGCGCCGCGATCTCGTTGGCGTGGCGCGCCATCAGGCCGAACGACGGGGACACCGTGCCGCGCAGTCCGAGCAGGCCGGCCTTGCAGTTTTCCGGCTTTAGCCACGGGCAGTAGAGCCGATGGTGCACCGCGGCCGAACCGAAGTCCCACAGGATCGGATCGCCGTTGCGCGTCAGCAGCGCCCAACGGCAGATCTTGTCGCGCTCCCATTCGCCGATCTTGGTCGAGGTCAGGTAGCGGATATTGTTGACGTCCATCACGAGGAGCGCGCCGAGTTCGGAATTGTTCAGCGCCTGGCGCGCGCGGGACAGGCGGTAGCGATGCATGCGCCGGTAGTCGACGCGCTCCTCGAAATCGACTCCGGTGATGCCGAGCGCCGGCAGCGCGCGCCCCCAATTGAAACGGGGGTCGATGTCTTCGGCGCGGATCTCGCGCGTATACTGATCCATGGCAGACTCCTTGGGGGCGGTTTCTTAATGCGCCGGCGTCGGTGGAGCTCTCAAACTATAGAGCCAAACGTTTTCGGCGTAACATTGATCTTTCGGTCGCGCCGGCCCAAGATGTCGCGCCTCGAATTCGCGAAGCGCAAGGCAGGGCGTGCGGACTCAATTGCCGGTTTCTCGATCTGATTGCGTAATCGCGGGAGGTCCGATCGACAAAAACTTCACATAGTGGGACGAAACGCTCATGTCGCTTGCAGAACGCGTCGATACGCCGTCAGCGCCGCGCCACGCTTATCCGCCCGCGCCCGATGCGATACCGCGTCAGTACAACTTTGCGGCTGACATACTTCAGCGCAATCTGGCCGCCGAGCGCGCCGGCAAGCCCGCCTTCATCGATCCGCGCGGCGCCTGGACCTATGGCGATCTTGCCGATCGCGTCGAGCGCTTCGGCCATGTGCTCCGCAAGCTCGGCATCCGGCGCGAGGAGCGCGTCCTCATCTGCCTGCTCGACAGCATTGACTGGCCGACCGCGTTTCTCGGCGCGATCAAGGCCGGGGTGATCGCCGTGCCGGTGAACACGCTCCTGACCGAGGACGACTACCGCTATCTGCTCGCCGACAGCCGCGCGCGGCTGCTCGTCGTGTCGGAGGCGCTCTATCCGAAATTCGCGAATGTCATCGCGGCATGTCCGGACCTCGCGCATGTGATCGTGTCCGGCGACGATGCGCACGGGCGTCATTGCTTCGAGGATCTGCTGCAGGAGGCGAGCGGCCCGGCGACGACCGCGGAGACGACGCGCGACGACATCTGCTTCTGGCTCTACACGTCGGGCTCGACCGGCAAGCCGAAAGGGGCGGTGCACGCGCACGCCAATCTGCCGCTGACCAACGCGCTCTACGCCGCGCCATTGCTGCGCCTCACCGAGAACGACCTGTGCTTCTCGGTCGCGAAACTGTTCTTCGCCTATGGACTGGGCAATGCTCTCACCTTTCCGCTGTCGGCCGGCGCGACGACCGTCCTGATGCCGGACCGCCCCACGCCTGAGTCGGTTGCGGCGGTGCTGCGGAAGCATCCGGTCACCGTGTTCTTCGGCGTGCCGACCTTCTATGCGGCTTATCTCGCAAGCCCGGTGGCTCTGCGGCGCGACGAGGTGAAGCTGCGCTGCGCCGTCTCGGCGGGCGAGCCGCTGCCGAGCGATATCGGACGCCGCTGGAGCGAGCGCTACGGCGTCGACATTCTCGACGGCCTCGGCTCCACCGAGATGCTGCACATCTACCTGTCCAACCGCGCGGGCGAGGTCAGATACGGCACCACCGGCAAGCCGGCGCCCGGCTATGAGATCAAGCTCGTCGGCGACGACGGCATGCCGGTCAAGCAAGGCGAGATGGGCGAACTGCACGTCAGGGGACCGACCGCCGCGCTCATGTACTGGAATAACCGCGACCAGTCGCGCGCGACCTTTCTCGGCGAGTGGACGCGCTCGGGCGACAAATATGTCGAGGACCAGGACGGCTATTTCGTCTACTGCGGCCGCCGCGACGACATGCTCAAAGTGGGCGGCATCTATGTCTCGCCCTTCGAGGTCGAGGGCGCGCTGCTCACTCACCCCGACGTCCTGGAAGCGGCGGTGGTCGCCTGGCCCGACGAGGATCTTCTCATTAAACCGAAAGCGTTTGTCGTGCTGAAGGATCCGAGCCGCGCCTCGGCGGAACTCGCGCAGGCGCTGCAGGACTTCTGCAAGCAGCGCCTCGCGCCGTACAAGTATCCGCGCTGGCTCGAATTCCGCGACGATCTGCCGAAGACGGCGACCGGCAAGATTCAACGCTTCAAGCTGCGCGCCGAAAGCCAGTGAAAAGCGCTTCACCTCTCCCGCCGCGGGAGAGGTGAACCATGCCGGCGCGAGCTTGGGCAGGGAAGAGAACGACGCGATCGGCGCATCGCGATCACTTCCGCTTGAAAACGCCTCCTAAGCGAAACCCCGGTTCATCACGCCCGTACAGAAGGATCGTCATGCTTGCGCGGCCATTACATGGGTGCGCGAGCGCGTGTGATTTGGCGGCGCAGCGGAACGCGGCTGTCTCGCTCGCGTTGGCATGGCGTAT
>CAYGZV010000065.1:5993-13900 GCA_964354425.1 uncultured Rhodoplanes sp.
GTGATTTGGCGGCGCAGCGGAACGCGGCTGTCTCGCTCGCGTTGGCATGGCGTATCCGAACACGGGACCGTGGCGATGAGAACCGGCTTTACAAGACTGAACGCGTTCGCGGCTGGCTTGCTTCTTCTTGCGCTCGCTTGGCCCGGCGACGTGCGAACGCAGCCTGCCGCCCCGACGGCGGGGATCGAAGCGCCGCAGTGGAGCGTGTTCTCCGACCCGTTCGGGACGAAGGTGGACTACCCCGAAAACATATTCTCGATCGAAGCAGGCGCGGCGCCGCGCGGGACCGGGCGCATGCTGCGTTCGCCCGACGATCGCGCCTGGCTGATGGTGTATGTCGAAGGCAATGACGAGCGTCACACGCCGGCGAGTTTCGTGCGCGCTTTTTTCACCGGGCCGCGCGAGACCCTCGACTATAATCGCGTCACCGATCGCTTCTTCGCCATCTCCGGCGTGAAGGACGAGCAGGTCTATTACAGCCGCTGCAATTTTCCCGTCGGCGTGAAGGGACCGCTGCACTGCATTTATCTCGCCTATCCGAAAGACGAAGAGCGGCGGTGGGACGGGATCGTTACGCGGATCAGCCGCTCGCTGCGGCCGGGCGGCTAAGCCGATCGCCTTAGCAAAAGAGGCTTAGGCGCGGCGGGGGTGCCAGCCGCCCGCACGTCAGCTCTCGAGGCCGGTCGGCACGTTCTGGTTCTCGCTTTCGAGCGTCATGCCGGCCGCGAGTGCCATCGTCTCCATCAATGCGGCGAAATCCTTGGCGAGATAGGCGTGCGGGTCCTTCTGCAGCGTCGCCGCGCCGAAATGCGCCTGCAGCACTTCGCGGGTCGCGGCCGTCACCGGCATCGGCACATCCATCTCGCGGCCGAGTTCGAGGCCGAGATCGATATCCTTGCGCAACAGTTCGGGCGTGAACGTGGTCGTCCAGTCGAGATTGACGAGCGCGGGCGACTTGTAGGCGGTGAACATCGAGCCCATGACGCTGTTGTTGAGAAACGCCAGGAAAGCGTGGCGCGGCACGCCCATTTTGTTCACCAGCAGCATGACTTCGATCAGGTTCTCCATGGTCACGCCGAGCATGACATTGTGCGCGATCTTGCACACGCGCGCGAGTTCGCCGTCGCCGACATAAGAAATGCCGCGCGGCGCGAACGCCTTGGCCATGTCCTCGATCTTGCGGAACGCCGGCTCCGGACCGGAGGCGACCGCGGAGAGCTTGCCGGCTTTGATCACCTTCGCATTGCCGCTGACCGGGCAGACGACGAAATCGGCGCCGAGTTCGCTGACGCGCTTGCGCAGCGCGGCCGACTGTTCCACGGAAATGGTCGAACAGTCGACGAGCACGGCGGGCGCGCGGCCTCTTGCGGTCAGCGCACCGTCCTTGCCGAAATAGACCTGTTCGAGATCCTTGCCGGTCGAGACCATCGAGAAGAGCACGTCGACGCCCGCGAGGTCGGCCGCCTTGTCGACCACCTTGCCGCCGAGCTTGGCGAGCGGCTCGGCCTTTTCCCGCGTGCGGTTCCAGATCGAGACGTCGTAACCGGCCTTGAGCAGGCGCTCGGCCATCGGATAGCCCATGCGGCCCATGCCGATCCAGCCGACCTTCTGCGTGTTCTTCGCCATCGCCTTTCCTCCTCGCGCGCCGCCTGATTCTTGTTCGCTCGACCGGCAAATCAGGACGGCTGCGGTATCATAGCCGTGCGGAGGCGGCAACGAGGCGGCGCCCGCGTTCGGCCTCGGCATATTCCTCGGCATTGCTCTTCCGGGGAAACGCGCGGCGCGGCGAAGGGATCGCCGCGCCCGGGAGATCAGTCGGCCGTGGCGCACATCTGCTTGTCGCGCCGGCGCTGCACCGACGAGGGAATCCGCATCGCCTCGCGGTATTTGGCGACGGTGCGGCGGGCGATATCGACGCCGGACGCGTGCAATTTCTCGACAATGGTGTCGTCGGACAGAACCTCGCTTGCGGTCTCCGCCTCGATCAGCTGCTTGATGCGATGGCGCACCGCCTCGGCGGAGTGGGCTTCGCCGCCATTCGCGGCGGCAATGGCCGAGGTAAAGAAGAACTTCAGCTCGAAGGTCCCGCGCGGCGTCGCCATCGCCTTGTTGGCGGTGACGCGGGACACCGTCGATTCATGCATGCCGATCGCCTCGGCGATGGTCTTGAGATTGAGCGGACGCAGGTGCTCGACGCCGTCGATCAGGAACGCTTCCTGCTGGCGCACGATCTCGGCCGCGACCTTGAGGATCGTCTTCGCCCGCTGATCGAGCGCGCGCGCGAGCCAGGCCGCGCTCTGCAGGCAGTCGCCGAGATAGGTCTTGTCCGCCTCCTTCTTGGTGCTGCTCGCGACGCGCGCATAATAAGCCTGGTTGACCAGCACCTTCGGCAGCGTGTCCGAATTGAGCTCGACGAGCCAGCTTCCGTCCGGACCGGCCCGCACGAACACGTCGGGAACGACGGGTTGCACCAGGGTCGAACCGAACCGGATGCCCGGCTTGGGGTCGAGCCGGCGGATTTCCCCGATCATGTCGACGAGGTCTTCGTCGTTGACGCCGCAGCAGCGGCGCAGCGCCGCGAAGTCGCGCTTGGCGAGCAGATCAAGGCGGGCGATCAGCGCCTGCATGGCGGGATCGTACCGGTCGCGCTCCCTGAGCTGGATCGCGAGGCATTCGGCGAGGTTGCGCGCGCAGACGCCGGACGGACTGAAGGTCTGCAGCAGCGCGAGGACGGCTTCCACTTTCGCGGCCGGCGCGCCCAGCCGGTCGGCCACCTCGGTGAGGTCGCCGACGAGATAGCCCGCCTCGTTGACGAGATCGAGCAAATACCGGCCGATCAGCCGCTCCGCCGGATCGTTCGTGGCGAGCGCCAGCTGCTCGGCGAGGTGATCGGCAAGCGTCGGCTCGGAAGCGACGAAGGCTTCGAGATTATAGTCGTCATCGTCGCGCGCGCTCGGGCCGGGACCGGACCAGTCGGAATAGGATTGCGGCTGCGCCTCGGGGCGAGGAACGGCCGCGACCGGCTCGTCGGGGAACACATTCTCGAGGTCGGTGTCGAGATTTTTCTCGAGCGCGGCGCGGCTTGTCTCGAATTCGTCAGACAGCCACTCGGTCTCCCCCGAAGGCTCATCGGCCTCTCCGGCTTCGCCCGGCGCGTGCTCGCCATTCGCCGGCTCCTCGCCCGTGTCGCGTTCGAGGAGCGGATTGCGTTCGATCTCGGTTTCGACATAGGCCGTAAGGTCGAGGTGGGACAGCTGCAGCAGCTTGATCGCCTGCAGGAGCTGCGGCGTCATCACCAGCGACTGGGTCTGTCGAAGCTGCAGCCTTTGCGAAAGCGCCATCACTCACCGGAAGTTGGTCCGGTTCTTGCTTATCCGGTCTGTGCCGGACTGTACATCCAACTTTTTGCGGGTGGATCGTCAGGCGATGATTAAAAATTAGGCGCGTCGTTTGCCTCGCAATGAGGCAGCAGCCCGGATGCTTCCTACATGCGGAAGCCTTCGCCGAGATAGAGCCGGCGGACCTCGGGATTATTGACGATGTCGTCGGTCTGGCCCTCCATAAGGACCTCGCCAGAATAGATGATGTAGGCGCGGTCGGTCAGCCCGAGCGTTTCGCGGACATTGTGGTCGGTGATGAGGACGCCGATGCCCCGCTCGGTGAGATGGCGCACCAGCGCCTGGATGTCTCCCACGGCGATCGGGTCGATGCCGGCGAACGGCTCGTCCAGCAGCATATAGCTCGGCCGCGTGGCGAGGGCGCGGGCGATCTCGAGCCGCCGCCGCTCGCCGCCGGACAGCGCGATGGACGGCGTCTTGCGCAGCCGCGCGATGTTGAACTCCTCCAGCAGGGCGTTCAGATCGGCTTCGCGCCGCTTCTTGTCCGGCTCGACGACTTCGAGCACCGCCCGGATATTGTCCTCAACGTTGAGGCCGCGGAAAATCGACGGCTCCTGCGGCAGATAGCCGATGCCGAGGCGCGCGCGCTGATACATCGGGAGCGTCGTCACGTCGTGTCCGTCGAGCTCGATGCGTCCGCGATCGGCGCTGATGAGGCCGGTGATCATGTAGAACACGGTGGTCTTGCCGGCCCCGTTCGGTCCGAGCAGGCCGACCGCTTCGCCGCGGCGCAGATAGAGGCTCACCCCCTTCACGACCTTGCGGCTGCCGAAGCTCTTTTCCACGTTGTGGATCGCCAGATAGCCGCTCTGAACGGCGGCGAGCCTGACGGCGGAATCGGAGTGGCCGGGAGCGGCCCGCCGGGGCTTCGCCTGCGGCCGCGGCGGCCGCTCGCGGCTGACGGCGTCAGGCTCGCCGCGCGCCGCGCCGACGGCGCCCGCGGCCTTGCGGGGAATGTCGGCCGGCCACGCCGTTTGGCGCCGGGCTTTTGTCGGGCGACGGAACCAGGCGAAAATGTCGAACACCCCTGCCTCAACGCCGGGCGCCGGAACGGACGAGCGACCGCGGCTTGCCATCACGATTCCATCGCAGTCCGTCGTGGCTTTGCCATCACAGCCCCGGCCCGGAAGGCTTGGGCTTTGCGGCATCCCGCACCCCCCCGATCTCGACGCCGCCGTCCTTTCCGCCCGGCTGAAGCAGAGCCTGCACCCGGCATTGGCTCGATTTCTCGCATTCGACCCGGGAAACGCTGGTCGTCAAGTCGACGCTCAAGCGGTCTCCCTTGACGACGTTCTGCCCCTGCGAGATCACGACATTGCCGACGAGCGTGATCACGTTCGCCTTCATGTCGAAGTAGCCTTTGTCCGCGGTCGCCTTCTGATCCTTTTGGGTGACGACCACGTCGCCATTCACCTCGATGCGCCGGATGTTCTGCTGGCCGGCGCCGTCCTTCGACGTCGCGGTCTTGGCGTCGGTATTGTAGAAGACGGCCATGCTCTTGCATGTGAGCACCGTGTCGCCCTGCACCAGCTGAACATTGCCGGAGAAGGTCGCGACCTTGTCCTTGTCGCGGACCTCGAGCGAGGCGGCGTCGATCTTGATCGGCTGGTTGCGGTTTTGCGAGAAGCCCTGGAGCGCGTTGGGAGGGCCGCTTGTGGCCTGCTGTGCGCCGGCTGCGCCGGCAGCGCCGAGCACGGCCGTGACGGCGAGCGCAATCATCCATGCAAACGGTGCGGCCAAGGCGAACCTCATTTGGCGTTCGTCGCGGACGGGCCCGGCTTCGGCGCATCCAATACCAGAATTGTTTCCACACCCTGACTGAACAGCACCACGGCCCCGTTTTCCGACACTTCGAGCCGATTGGCCCCGAGCGTGCCATTGGGGAACCTGGTCTCGACCCTCTGCTCCGAGATGATCGTGCCTTTCTTGATGTCGATCGCCGCTTCGTGCAGCCGCGCCTCATACCCGGTCGTCGACTGCACCAGAATGTTGTCGGCAAGGCGGAGCAGATCGGACTTGATGTTGTAAAATCCGGTGGCGGCGGTGATCTCGACGATGCCTTGATCCTTGGTCTGGAGCTGGGCCCTGAGATCCGTGAGTTCGAGCACGCCGGGATTGGCCATATCCTGCGAGGCGACCCGCGCTGTCAGCTCGTAGGGCAGCGAATCGCTGGTGAAGCCGGTCAGGCGCGGCAGCTCCATCGCGATCTTGGTTCCGCTGACGACGAGCTTGCCCTGGTCGAGCGAGACATTGGCGGGCGCCTTGAACGGGTTGAAATAGGCAGCGCCGACGATCAGGCCGAGGGCGGCGAAAATCCCGACCGGAATCCCGATCCGCAGGAATCGGATCAGCCGGCTGTGCCGGGCGGCGCGGCGAAACATGCCTTCGCCGCGAGTCCGGCTTGTCGCGTGGAAAGCGCGGATCTCCTGTCGCTCGATGGCAGGCACGGCGACGAGACGGTTCATCCCAGCTCTCGTTGCGGATCGTCCCCGGCCGATCCTACAATCCACGCGCCAAAATCGCCCGCGAATATGGCCGTCCCGCGGCGGTTACGGCGGCGCCCTACGAATGGGCGAAAATGTCCTCGCCCGCCCAGCCGGCGAGGTCGAGCTCGGCGCGCACCGGCAGAAAGCGGAAACAGGCCGCCGCCAGATGCTCGCGGCCTTCCCGGGCGAGCATCTCATCGAGCCGCGCCTTCAGGGCGTGCAAATGGAGGACATCCGAGGCGGCGTAGGCGATCTGCGCGTCCGTGAGCTTCTCGGCGCCCCAATCGGAGAGCTGCTGTTGCTTGGACACGTCGACGCCGAGGACCTCGCGCACGAGATCCTTGAGGCCGTGCTTGTCGGTATAGGTGCGGGTCAGCCGGGACGCGATCTTCGTGCAATAGGCCGGCGTCGCCCAGACCCCGAAAGCGCGAAACAAAGCGGCTAGGTCAAAACGGGCAAAGTGAAATATTTTCAGACGGTTGTTATCCGCCAGCAGCGCCTTGAGATGGGGAGCGTCGGTCGCGCCGCGGGGAATCTGCACGACGTCGGCGCTGCCGTCGCCGGGCGAGAGCTGGACCACGCACAGCCGATCGCGGGCGGGCAGGAGGCCCATGGTCTCCGTATCGATCGCGACCGCGCCCTGATACCGCGCCAGATCGGGGAGATCGCCGCGATGCAGGCGAATCGTCATCGCGCAAACCTTGTTGCCCGCGCGCCACGCCGGGCGGAGAACGGAAGCCGCAGATCAATCAACTGAAACGAAAGGATTTTCAGCCTCATTTTGGTCACTTGTGTAGCACACGGACGGGTTCGGTCAACGGCAGGGGATCGGACCGGACGCGGAGACGACGCGCGCGACCCGGAGGGGGACTTGAAAACGCAGATGCGAGCTTTTGCGGGGGCTCTGCTCGGCTTCGCCGGCCTCACCGTCTCCGCAGCGACGCTCCCGGCACACGCGCAATCGGCGGGCGAGCAGGCCGTCCAGGCCTCGGCGGATCGGTCGCCAATGTCCGGCCGTGCGGAAGTAAGAGGCACACTGAACTGCGACAGCGGCAAGATGATACGCTCGGCCTTTTATTGGCAGGGCCGGCGGACCGCGAGCGGCGAGCGGTTCGATCCGGAGGGGATGACGGCCGCACATCGGACCCTTCCGTTCGGGACGAAGCTGACGGTCACCAATCCCCGCACCGGCAAAACGGTCGTCGTGGTGGTCAATGATCGCGGCCCGTTCACGCATGGCCTGCACCTCGATCTCAGCCGCGGCGCGGCGCGGGCCATCGGCCTCACCGGCACCGGGTCGGTGTGCGTCTCATGATGTCCTGGCGCAACACATAAGAGACGGCGCGCATGGCATCGTCGCAGCCGGAGAGACCTCGCATGACTCGGAGCTATCCAACCGTTCTCCTTCTGTCCGGCATCGGCTTTGCAGTCCTCGCCGTGGCGAGCCTCGGCCCGCTCGCGGCGCCGCCGGCCGCTCTTGCGCAGAGCGTGACGAGCGAAGCTCCGCCGGAAGACCGGATGCGCCACCTGGCCGTAAACTACAGTCGCGCGCGGCCGCACATTGCGACGGCGGGGCTCGTCAGGACGGGGGCGATTCCCGAACTCAAGGCGCTCGGCTTCGCCGCCATCATCGATCTGCGAGGGGCGGACGAGGGTGCGAACATCGAGCGAAGGGCCGCCGAGGATGCGGGACTGCGCTATGTCAACATTCCGGTGACGAGCGGTGCGCCGACCGACTCGCAGGTCGCGGAGTTCGCCGCCCTCGTCGAGGACACGAAGCATTTCCCGCTCTTGGTCCATTGCGTGTCCGCCAATCGGGTCGGCGCAATGTGGGCTCTCTATCGCGCCCAGGTGGGCGCTCCGGTGTCTCTCGCCATCGAGGAAGGCCGTGCGATCGGCCTGCAGCCGGCGCGCGAAATCGACGTGCGCAAGCGGCTCGGACGACAGCTTTCGGCGCGATGAGGCGAGGTGGGCGGCGTTCTTGCTTGCGGCAGGCGAGCGGCGGCGAGAACCGACTGGTGCC
>CAYGZV010000066.1:0-1709 GCA_964354425.1 uncultured Rhodoplanes sp.
GGCCGCCGCGACGTGCTGCCGACGGGGCGCAATCTCTTCACCGCCGACCCGCGCACGCTGCCGACCCAGACCGCGATGGATCTCGGGCGGCTCGCGGCCGACGAGGTGGTGCGCAGCTATCTGCAGGAGCACGGCGAGATGCCGCGCGCGCTCGTCGTCGACCTGTGGGGCAGCGCGACGCTGCGCACCGGCGGCGAGGAGATCGCGCAGGGCCTGAGCTTCATGGGCTGCCGGCCGATCTGGGACCATGCGACCGGCCGCGTCACCGGCATCGAGGTCCTGCCGCCCGCGAGCCTCGGCCGCCCGCGCATCGACGTCACCTGGCGCGTGTCCGGCCTGTTCCGCGACCTGTTCCCCGCGCAGATCGCGCTGATCGACGCCGCCGTGCGCGCGGTCGCCGTGCGGGCGGAGCCGGACGAGGAAAACCCGCTCGCCGCGGCGCGGCGCGCCAACGGCGACGGACAGGCGCTGGCGCGCATATTCGGCGCTGCGCCCGGCGCCTATGGGTCGGGCGTCGAGCCGATGCTCGGCGGCGAGCATGACCGCGCGGAAATCGGCGCCGCCTATCTCGCCGCCGCCTCGCACGCCTATGGCGGCGCGGACGCGGACGGCACGCTCATGCCGCGGGGCTTCGCCGCGCGCGTCGCCGACGCCGATCTGCTCGTCCATCCGAGCGACGATCCCGGCCGCGACCTTCTCGAAGGCGCCGAGGACGCCGCCTTTGTCGGGGGCTTCGCGGCGGCGGCCGCTTCGCTCGGCCGCGCGCCCGATCTGGTGATGCTCGACCTGACCGATCCGCACCGCCCGCGCGCGCGTCCGCTCGCGCAGGCGCTCGCCCGCATCGTGCGGGCGCGTGCGATCAGCCCGCGCTTCATCGAAGGGCAGATGCGGCACGGGCCGCGCGGCGCGGCCGAATTCGCCGAGACGGTCGATCGCCTGGTCGCCTTCGCCGAGACGACCGACGCGGTGCCGAGCGCGCTGTTCGATCTCGTGCACGACGCCTATGTCGCCGATCCGCGTGTGCGCGAGTTCATCATGCGGGAAAACCCGCAAGCCGCGCGGGCGATCGCGGAACGGCTCGCCGCCGCGCGCCGCCGCGGCTTTTGGCATCCGCGGCGCAACGATATCGACGCCGACCTGGCCATCGCGGGAGCCGCCACATGATCCCTCCCCGCCGCCGCGGCGTCTGCCCGAGCCTCGCTGCGCCGATGCAGACCGGCGACGGCTTGTTGGCGCGGCTGACCCCGAGCGGGGCGACCATCCCGTTCGCCGCCGTGGCCGCGCTGTGCGCCGCGGCGCGCCGGCATGGCAGCGGGATTGTCGAAATCACCTCGCGCGGCAGCATTCAGGTTCGCGGCCTGACGGCGACGTCCGCGCCCGCCTTCGCCGATGCGGTCTCGGCGATCGATATCGACGTCACGGACGGCGTGCCGGTCGCGGTGAACCCGCTGGCGGGGCTCGAGCCCGACCATGCGGTCGATGCGGGCGCGCTCGCCGGAGCGCTGCGCGAGGCGATCCTCGCCGCGGCGTTGAAGGATCGGCTCGCAGCCAAGGTTTCGGTCGCCATCGATGCCGGCCGCACGCTCCATCTCGACGCGCTTGCCGCGGATCTGCGGCTGCGCGCGGAGGCCTGCTCGGGCGGCCCGCGGATCGGGCTCTTGCTCGGCGGCGATGCGGCGAGCGCGGTGCGCATCGGCGCGGTCGCGCCG
>CAYGZV010000066.1:1809-13881 GCA_964354425.1 uncultured Rhodoplanes sp.
GCGCAAGCGGCGGGCGACGCGCAAGCCTGCGGCGTCCGCACCGCCCCCGATCGCGCGCTGCTTCTCATCGGCGTCGCGCCTGAGCGCGCGGGCGCGCTCGTCGCGCTTGCCGATGGCCTCGGCTTCGTGACGCGGACGGACGATCCGCGCCGATCGATTGCGGCCTGTCCCGGCGCGCCGCTCTGCGCCTGCACCGAATTGCCCACGCGCACGCTCGCGCCGTCGGTCGCCACGGCGATCGCGTCCATGCTCGACGATTCGCTTCGGGTTCACCTCTCGGGCTGCGGCAAAGGCTGCGCCCATCCGGGCGCCGCGCCCTTGACGCTTGTCGGCGGAAAGGATGATTGCGGCATCATCATCAACGGCTCGGCGCAGGAGCAGCCTTTGGTTACCGTCCCTGTCGAAGCGCTCACGGCGGCTATCGCGCGGCTCGCGCGCGCCGTCGCGGCGGCGCGCCGGCCCGACGAACGCGCATCCGCCGTCCTGTCGCGTCTCGGCGCCGCGCGGGTTGCGGCCATTCTGGCGGAGCGCCACGATGGCTGAATATCTGCGCGACGCCAACGCGATCTACGAACGATCCTTTTCGATCATCCGCGCCGAGGCGGATCTGGCGCGCTTCTCGGCCGAGGAGGCCGACGTCGCCGTGCGCATGATCCATGCCTGTGGCCTCGTGGAGGCGGCGAAGGACATCGTGTTCGGCGGCAAGCTTGTCGCCGCCGCGCGCGCCGCGCTCGCGCATGGCGCGCCGATCCTGTGCGATTCCGAGATGGTGGCGCACGGGGTGACGCAAGCGCGGCTGCCGGCGCGGAACGAAGTCGTGTGCACGCTGCGCGATGCGCGCGTGCCGGAGCTCGCGCACCGGCTCGGAACGACGCGCACGGCCGCCGCCCTCGACCTGTGGGGAGAGCGGCTCGCCGGCGCGGTGGTCGCGATCGGCAATGCACCGACGGCGCTGTTCCGCCTGCTCGAAATGCTCGACGCGGGCGCCCCGAAGCCTTCCGCCATTCTCGGACTGCCGGTCGGCTTTGTCGGCGCAGCGGAATCGAAGGACGCGCTCGCCGCCGATCCGCGCGGCGTTCCCTTCCTGATCGTGCGCGGCCGCATGGGCGGCAGCGCCATGGCCGCCGCGGCCGTCAATGCGCTTGCGAGGGCGGGACTATGAGCGGGCGACTCATCGGCGTCGGGGTGGGCCCGGGCGACCCCGAGCTGTTGACACTGCGGGCCGCGCGCGCGCTCGCCGAGGCGGACGTGGTCGCCTATTTCGCCAAGCAGGGACGGCTCGGCAATGCGCGGACGATCGTCGCGCCGCATCTGCGCGACGGCGTCGAGGAACTGCCCCTGCTCTACCCCGTGACGACCGAACTGCCCAAGGATTGCGCCAGCTATCGTCACGCCATCCGCGACTTCTTCGACGCCTCGGCGGCCGCCGTCGCGGCGCATATCGAGGCCGGCCGCACCGTCGCGGTGATCTCGGAAGGCGATCCGATGTTCTATGGATCGTACATGCATCTGCACACGCGGCTCGCCGACCGTTACGCGACCGAAATCGTCGCCGGCGTCACCGGCATGTCGGGATGCTGGTCGATGGCGGGCGTGCCGATCGCGCAAGGCGACGACATTTTCGTCGTGCTGCCCGGCACGCTGCCGGAAAGCGAGCTGGCGCGCCGCCTTTCCGAGGCGGACGCCGCGGTGGTGATGAAGATCGGCCGCAATCTGCCCAAGGTGCGCCGCGCGCTCGCGCAAGCCGGCTGTCTCGACCGCGCGATCTATGTCGAGCGCGGCACCATGGCGAGCGGCGTGATGATCCGCTTGGCCGACAAGCCGGACGACAAGGCGCCCTATTTCGCTCTCGTGCTGGTGCCGGGCTGGGAGCTCGATCTGTGAGCGGGCGTCTCGCCGTGGTCGGGCTGGGGCCGGGCGACGCGCGCCAGCTCACGCCGGAAGCGGCGGATGCGCTTGCCGCCGCGGATGCGCTTTACGGCTACGGCCCGTATCTCGCGCGCGTGCCGGTTCGGCCCGGCCAGGCGCGCAACGCCTCCGACAATCGCGAGGAAGGCGCGCGCGCGGCGGCCGCCCTTCGCCACGCCGCGGCGGGCGCAAGCGTCGCCATGGTCTCCGGCGGCGATCCCGGCGTGTTCGCGATGGCCGCGGCGGTATGCGGCGAGATCGAGGCCGGCCCGCAGGCGTGGCGGGAGCTCGACCTTGCGATCGTGCCCGGCATCACCGCGATGCTCGCGGTCGCGGCCCGCGTCGGCGCGCCGCTCGGGCACGATTTCTGCGCGCTCTCGCTGTCGGACAATCTCAAATCCTGGGAGCTGATCGAGCGCCGGCTCGACGCCGCCGCCGGCGCCGGTTTCGTGCTGGCGCTCTACAACCCGGTGTCGCGGGCGCGGCCCTGGCAGCTTGGTGCGGCGTTCGATCGCTTGCGAAGCCATCTGCCGGCGACGACGCCGGTCGTGTTCGGCCGCGCCGTCGGTCGCCCCGACGAGGACACGATCGTGACGACGCTCGCGGCGGCCGATCCGAGCGCCGCCGACATGGCGACGCTTGTCATAGTCGGCTCGGTCGAGACGCGGGTGATTGCGCGCCCCGGCCGTCCGCCGCTCGTCTATACGCCGCGCGCGGCGTGCGGAGCGGGCGCATGATCGATAAAGGCAAGCGCCGCATCGACCGTGTCGACCGAGGGCACATCGGGAAGCGCCGGCCGGCGCAGCAGGATCACGCCAATGCCGAGAGCGCGCGCCGCCGCGATCTTGCCATAGGTCGCGCTCCCGCCGCTGTTCTTGGACACCACGACCTCGACGCCATGGCTCGCGAGGAGTTCGCGGTCATCGGCTTCGGTGAACGGTCCCCGCGCGAGGATATACGCCGCATGCGGCACGGCGAGCGGCGGGTCGATCGGATCGACGCTGCGCACGAGATAATGGTGCTGCGGCGCTTGCGCGAACGGCGCAATCTCCTTGCGCCCGAGCGCGAGAAAGACGCGGCGCGGCGCGCGGCCGAGCGCCTGCACGGCCTCGCTCACGCTGGCGACGTCGGTCCAGCGATCGCCCGCGACTTGCGCCCAGGGCGGGCGGCGGAATGCGATCAGCGGCACGCCGGCGGACCGCGCCGCGCGCGCGGCGTTGGCGGAGATGACGGCGGCATACGGGTGCGTCGCATCGATCAGCACGGCGATGCGCTCCGCCGCGAGATAGGCGGCGAGGCCCTCGGCCCCGCCGAAGCCGCCGCTACGCACCGGGACGGGCAGCGCCGCGGGCGCGGCCGTCCGCCCCGCGAGCGAGAGCGTCACGCCGAGATCGCCGCGGTGGGCGAGGCGCTCGGCGAGACGCCGCGCTTCCGTGGTGCCGCCGAGAATGAGGACGTTTCGCATGGCGCTCGCTGATCCGATCGGGCGGGACATTGCCGCACCGCGCCGGTGGCTGTCCATCGTCGGGGTCGGCGAGGACGGCGCGGACGGCCTGAGCCGGATCGCGCGCGGCCTTGTTGCGGACGCCGAGCTTGTGTTCGGCGGCAAGCGCCACCTGCAGCTCGCCGGCGCGCTCATCCGCGGCGCGGCGCGGCCGTGGCCGAGCCCGTTCGAGCGCGGGATCGCGGAGGTTCTGGCCGCGCGCGGCCGCGCGGTGTGCGTGCTCGCCTCCGGCGATCCCTTCTTCTACGGCGTCGGCACTGTGCTGATGCGCCATGTCGACCCGCAGGAGACGCTGACCGTTCCCGGCGCGTCGGCGTTCAGCCTCGCCGCCGCGCGGCTCGGCTGGTCGCTGCCCGATACGACGCTCCTGTCGCTGCATGCGCGCGCGCTCGATCTCGTCCGTCCGCATCTGCAGCCGGGCGCGCGGCTGCTCGCGCTGACCTCGGACGCCGACGCGCCCGCGGCGCTCGCGCGCCTGCTCGCCGAGACCGGGTTCGGCGCTTCGACCCTGACCGTGCTGGAAGCGCTGGGCGGTCCGCGCGAACGCGTGCGCGCAACGACGGCGGAAGGCTTCGATCTCGGCGCGGTCGACCCGCTCAATACGGTGGCGATCGAGGTGATCGCCGGACCGGGCGCGCGCGTGCTCGCGCGCGCGGCCGGCCTGCCTGACGCATTGTTCGAGCACGACGGGCAGATCACCAAGCGCGAGATTCGCGCGGTGACGCTGTCCTCGCTCGGTCCGCGCCGCGGCGAATTGCTCTGGGACATTGGCGCGGGCAGCGGCTCGATCGCGATCGAGTGGATGCTGGCCGATCCCTCCATGCGCGCGCTCGCGATCGAAGCGCGCGCCGACCGCGCCGCGCGCATCCGCCGCAATGCCGCGGCGTTCGGCGTGCCCGGCCTCGATGTGATCGAGGGCGCAGCGCCCGACGCGCTCGCCGGGCGGCCGGCGCCGGATGCGGTTTTCATCGGCGGCGGCGCGAGCGATCCGGGCGTGCTCGACGCCGCGCTTGCGGCGCTCCGCTCCGGCGGACGGCTCGCCGTCAACGCGGTGACGCTCGAAACGGAAGCCGTGCTGATCGCCCGCCATGCCGCGCTCGGCGGCGAACTGATCCGCATCGCGGTCGCGCGCGCCGACCCGGTCGGCGGCAAGACGGGATGGCGGCCGGCCATGCCGGTCACGCAATGGGCGTGGGTCAAGCCATGATCATCGCCGGGGTGGGATGCCGCAAGGGCGCGTCGGCGGCCGAGATCGACGCCGTGATCGCCGCCGCGCTCTCGCGCGCCGGCCTCGGCGAAGACAGGCTCGGCATCATCGCCGCGCCGGCCTTCAAGGGCGGCGAGCGCGGCATCCTGGACGCCGCGGTCGGTCGCGGCGTGCCGCTGGTGCTGGTGCCGCAGCACGACCTCGAAGCCGCCGGCGCACGCACGGTCACGCATTCCGAGCGCGTGGTCGCCTTGGCGGGCGTGCCGTCGGTCGCGGAAGCGGCGGCCCTGGCCGCGGGCGGCGCTTCGGCCCGCCTCATCGCCTCCCGCACCGTGGTGGGTCCGGCGACCTGCGCGCTCGCCGAGACGGGAGCCGCGCCATGACCGTGCATTTCATCGGCGCGGGGCCGGGCGCGGCCGACCTCATCACCGTGCGCGGGCGCGATCTGCTCGCGCGCTGCCCCGTCTGTCTCTATGCCGGCTCGATCGTGCCGCCCGAACTGCTGGCGCATTGCCCGGCGGGCGCGCGCATCGTCGACACCGCGCCGATGACGCTCGATGCGATCGAGGCGGAGTATGTCGCAGCGCATGCGCAAGGCCTCGACGTGGCGCGGCTGCATTCCGGCGATCTCTCCGTGTTCAGCGCGCTCGCCGAACAGATCCGCCGGCTGGAGCGGCGCGGCATTCCCTACACGCTCACGCCCGGGGTGCCGGCCTATGCCGCCGCCGCCGCCGCCGTCGGCCGCGAGCTGACGGTGCCGGAGGTCGCGCAAAGCGTCGTGCTCACGCGCGTGCCCGGCCGCGCCTCGCGCATGCCCGAGCGGGAAAAGCTGTCCGCCTTCGCCGCGACCGGCGCGACGCTCGTCATCCATCTCGCCATCCATGCGCTCGATACGCTCGTGAAGGAGCTCACGCCGTTCTACGGCGCGGACTGCCCGGTCGTCGTCGTGGAGCGTGCGAGCTGGCCCGACCAGCGCATCGTGCGCGGCGTGCTTCGCGATATCGGCGATCAGCTCGCGGCGCAGCCGATCGAGCGCACGGCGGTGATCTTGATCGGCCCTGCGCTCGCGGCGGAGGAGTTTCGCGAGAGCGCGCTCTACGATCCCGACTATCGGCGCAGATTCCGCGGAGGCGCAGCATGAGCGGAGGCGAAAGGCGCGTGCCCGACCAGGCGTCCCTCGCGATCGAACAGCACGATCTCGACGGCGATCGCGCAGCCGGCGACGACGCGCATGGCGGTCCCCTGCGCCGCGCGCGCCACCGCTTCGCCGAGCGCAATGCCTTCGGCCTGCGCATGCGCGAACGCCTCCGCCGCGGTGTTGGCGGCAAGAATGCGCGCGCGCAAAGCGGGCGAGCCGCCGGCGCTGTCGGCGAGCGCCGCGAGCACGGCGAGATCGACCGCGCCGCGCCGGGAGTGCAGGTCGAGCAGGCCTTGCGCGAGCTTGGTCATCTTGGCGACGCCGCCCGCGATGGTGACGCGCGGCACGGGATGCGCGCGGACATATTTGAGCATGCCGCCGACGAAGTCGCCCATGTCGATCAGCGCCGTCTCGGGCAGGCCGTGCAGCTTCTGCACGGCGGCCTCGGAGGCCGCGCCCGTCGCCCCGGCGATATGGGTGAGACCCATCGCCCGCGCGACATCGACGCCGCGATGGATCGAGTGGATCCAGGCCGAGCAGGAATAGGGCACGACAATCCCGGTGGTGCCGAGGATCGACAAGCCGCCGACAATGCCGAGCCGGCCATTGAGCGTCTTCGCGGCAAGCGCCTCCCCATCGCGGATCGCGATCTCGATGTCGACATCGCCCGGCTGCCCGGCCGCGGCCGCGACCTCCGCGATGGCGTCGCGGATCATCTGGCGCGGCGCCGGGTTGATCGCAGGCTCGCCCGGCGGCACGGGAAGGCCGGGCCGCGTCACCGTGCCGACCCCTTCGCCGGCGCGGAAGGTCACGCCCGTGCCGGCCGCCGCGGGGCGGACCGTCGCGACGACCAGCGCGCCATGCGTCACGTCGGGATCGTCGCCCGCATCCTTCACGATTCCGGCGGTCGCCGCGCCTTCATCCATGCGGGTGAGCGCGAGCGCGAAGGCCGGCCGCTCGCCGCGCGGCAGGGCGATCTCGACCGGGTCGGGGAACTCGCCGGTGAGCAAAGCGGCATAGGCCGCCTTGCTGGCGGCGGCGGCGCAGGCGCCGGTCGTCCAGCCGCGGCGCAGGGGGCGTTCTTGCGTGGCCATGTGCATCCCTATAGTGGGCTTGCGGCAGCCCGTCACGGCGGGAGCGTGCGTCGATGAGCTCCTATTCCGCAATCGCGTCGCGGCGCACGGGCGTTCCCGTCCTCGCGCCCGGTCATGTCTGGCTTGCCGGCGCAGGGCCGGGCGACCCGGGCCTGCTCACGCTCGACGCGCTCGCCGGGCTGTCGCAGGCCGATGTCGTCGTGCATGACGCGCTCGTCGACCGGCGCGTGCTGGCGCTCGCCGGCGAGCAGGCGCGGCTCGAATTCGCCGGCAAGCGCGGCGGCAAGCCCTCGGCGGTCCAGGCCGATATCAGCCAGCGCCTGATCGAACTCGCGCGCGCGGGCGAGCGGGTGCTTCGGCTCAAGGGCGGCGATCCCTTCGTGTTCGGGCGCGGCGGGGAGGAGGCGATGGCGCTGTCCACCGCCGGCGTGCCGTTCCGCGTGATTCCGGGCGTGACCGCCGGGCTTGCGGCGCTGTCGAGCGCAGCGATCCCGGCCACGCTGCGGGGCGTCAATCGCGCGGTGATTTTCGCCACCGGCCATGGCGAGCAGGAGGAATTCGACTGGGGGCCGCTCGCGCGCACCGGGCAGCCGATCGTCCTCTACATGGCGATGCATCGCCTGGGCGAAATCGCCGACGCCCTGATGCGCGGCGGCTGTCCGCGCAACACGCCGACCGCGGTGATCGCCGCGGCGACCATGGCCGAGGAACGCGTCGTGGTCTCGACGCTCGAACGCATCGACGCCGCCGTCCGCCACGCGCAGATCGAGCCGCCCGCCATCGTCGTCGTCGGCGAGATCGTCGCGGCGCGCGAGCGGCTCCTGGGGATCGCAGCGGCCGCCGCCGCCATCGCGTCATGACGGCGCGCGGCTTCGTCGTTGCGGCCACGCATTCGGGCGCCGGCAAGACGACGGTGACGCTGGCGCTGCTCGCCGCGCTCGCGCGCCGCGGCCTTGCGGTGCGCTCGGCGAAAGCGGGCCCCGATTACATCGATCCCGCCTTTCACGCCGCGGCGACCGGCCGGGGCAGCGTCAATCTCGACAGCTGGGCGATGCCGCCGGACATGCTCGACGCGCTCGCCGCGGAGGCGGCGCGCGCCGCAGACCTGCTCGTGATCGAAGGCGTGATGGGCCTGTTCGACGGGCTCGCCGGACCGCACGGGCGGCGCGGCGCGACCGCCGATCTCGCCGCGCGCTTTGGCCTTCCCGTGCTGCTCATCCTCGATGTCGCCGGACAATCGCAATCGGCCGCCGCGACAGCGCGCGGGTTCGCGGCGCACGATCCCGCGGTGCGCATCGCCGGCGTCGTGCTCAACCGCGTCGGCAGCGAGCGCCACCGCACCTTGGTCGCCGACGCAATGCAGGCCGCGGGCATGCCGGTGCTCGGCGCCATTCCGCGCGACGAAATGCTCGCTTTGCCGGAGCGGCATCTCGGGCTTGTCCAGGCGAGCGAGCATGCGGACCTCGCCGCCCGGCTGGCCCGGCTCGGCGACCTCGCGGAGCGGCATCTCGATCTCGATGCGATCGTCGCGATGGCCGCGCCGCTCGCGCCGGCGGCAAGCGCGAACGCCCCTGCCCTGCCGCCGCCCGGCCAGCGCATCGCGCTCGCGGCCGATGCGGCCTTCACCTTCGTCTATCCGCATGTCCTCGCCGGCTGGCGCAGCGCGGGCGCGGAGATTTTTCCGTTCTCGCCGCTCGCAAACCACGCTCCGCCCGATCACTGCGACTGCTGCTGGCTGCCCGGCGGCTATCCCGAACTGCATGCCGGCGCGCTCGCGGCGGCGAGCCGCTTTCGCGCCGGGCTTGCGCGCTTCGCCGAAAGCCGGCCGGTGCATGGCGAGTGCGGCGGCTACATGGCGCTCGGCGATTATCTCGAGGACGCGGCCGGACAGCGGCATGCGATGGCGGGGCTGCTCGGCCACGCGACGAGCTTCGCCGCGCGCAAGCTGCATCTCGGCTACCGCGCCGCGCGGCTCGTCGCCGACACGCCGATCGGTCCGGCCGGACAAGTGATCCGCGGCCACGAATTCCACTATGCGAGCCTCGTGGCCGCAGGCGGCGACGCTCCGCTTGCCGACATCTTCGACGGCAATGGCCGTCCGCTCGGACAGGCCGGCGGCCGACGTGGCCACGTCACCGGGACGTTCTTTCACGCGATCGCCCATGCGCCGCCGGGGTGACGCCTACGGACGCGGCTGAGCCGGACTTGCTTGCGATCGATCGTCGCCCTCCGGGCGGTCCGAGACGCCGGCCTCGCTGAAGGTCGCCATGCCGGTGTGGCAGGCGAGCGCGGCGCGCAGGATCGGCACGGCGAGCGCTGCGCCCGAGGCTTCACCGAGCCGCATGCCGAGGTCGAGCAGCGGCTCCTTCCCGAGCGCGTCGAGCAGCACGCGGTGACCCGCTTCGGCGGATGCATGCGCGACCAAAGCGTGGCCGAGCGTGTCGGCGCGCAGCATTGCGAGCGGGGCGACCGCGGCGGTCGAGACGAAGCCGTCGAGCAGCACCGGAATGCGCATCCGGCGCGCGGCGAGCGTCGCGCCGAGCATGGCGGCGAGCTCGCGCCCGCCGAGCGCCGCCGCGACCCTCAGCGGATCGGCAAGTGCGCCCGCATGCAGCTTGAGCGCCCGGTCGATGACCGCGCGCTTGCGCGCAAGGCCTTCGTCGTCGAGGCCCGTGCCGCGCCCGGCGAAGCGCTCGGCCGCGCCGACGGCGCCGCCGCTCACGCCGCCCACGCCGCCGCCGCCGAATAGCGCCGCGGCGATCGCCGAAGCGCTCGTGGTGTTGCCGATGCCCATCTCGCCGAGACAGACAAGGTCGGCCTCGGCCGAGACCGCTGCGTAGCCCTGCGCCACCGCGTCGAGGAAGGCGCGCTCGTCCATCGCCGGCCCCTGGGTGAAGTCGGCGGTCGGCGTATCGAGCGCGAGCGGCATCACGCGCAAGGTCGCCCCGGCAAGGCGCGCGAGCTGGTTGATCGCCGCGCCGCCGGCCGTGAAATTCGCCACCATCTGCGCCGTGACTTCGGCCGGATAGGCGGAGACGCCTTGCGCCGTCACCCCGTGATTGCCCGCGAACACCAGCGCCTCCACCTGGTCGAGGCGCGGCGGGCTCCTGCCCTGCCAATAGGCGAGCCAGGCGACGATGCCTTCGAGCCGCCCGAGCGCGCCCGCGGGCTTGGTGAGACGCGCCTCGCGGCTTGCCACCGCCGCCGCGGCGGCCGGGCTTCCGGTCGGCAGATCGAGGCAGGCGGCCTTGAGGGCGGCGAACGAGGCGAAGTCAGGCATTGGGTCCGGCCGGTCCTGGTTGCGAGCGAGTCGGCAAGGGCGCTGCTTCATACAGCTTTCTCCTGCTTCGGACCACGCAGGTCGCATGGTTCGAGACGCGTTGCTGCGCAACGCTCCTCACCATGAGGTTTTCTTGGGAAGAAACGTCGGTTCTCCTCATCCTGAGGAGCGCCCCGAGGGGGCGCGTCTCGAAGGATGAGGAGCGCCCCGATGGGCGTCTCGAAGGCGCGTTCCCTCGACCTCCCCTGCGCGGGGCGATAAGCTCCGCCCATGAACACGGTGTTTCGCCCGCCGCTTGCGCCGGACCTCGTCGCCCGTTTCGCGGCGATCGTCGGCGCGAAGCACGCGATCACCGACCCTGCGGAGCAGGAAAGCTATCTCGTCGAGGAGCGCGGCCTCTATCGCGGGCGCTCCGCCGTGGTGCTGCGCCCGGGTTCGGTCGACGAAGTGTCGGCGATTCTCGCGCTCGCGAACGAAATCGGCGCGCCGGTCGTGCCGCAGGGCGGCAATACCGGGCTGGTCGGCGGGCAGACCCCGCTCGATGGCGAGATCGTGCTGTCGCTGCGCCGGCTCGACCGCATCCGCGAGGTCGACCCGGCGTCGAACACGATGACCTGCGAGGCGGGCGTGCTGCTCGCAACGGCGCAGGACGCGGCGGCCGGGGCCGGCCGCCTGTTCCCGCTGTCGCTCGGCGCGGAGGGAAGCTGCACCATCGGCGGCAATCTCGCGACCAATGCCGGCGGCATCGCCGCGCTCGCCTACGGCGTCGCGCGCGACCTCGTGCTCGGCCTCGAAGTGGTGCTCGCCGACGGCCGCGTGTGGCGCGGCCTCAACAAGCTGAAGAAGGACAATACCGGCTACGACCTCAAGAACCTGTTCATCGGCGCCGAAGGCACGCTCGGCGTGATCACCGCGGCCGTGCTGAAACTGTTTCCCGCGCCGAGGACGACCGAGACCGCTTTCGTCGGCCTCGCCTCGCTCGGCGCGGCGCTCGACCTCCTCGCGCTCACGCAGGAGGCGACCGGCGGGGCTGCGACCAGTTTCGAACTGATCGGCCGCCGCCCGCTCGAATTCGCGATCGCGCACGGGACGGGCCTGCGCGACCCGCTGGGGCTCGTTTTTCCCTGGTATGTGCTGGTGGAGCTCAAGTCGAGCGCGCGCGCAAACCTGCGGGATGCGCTCGAGGACGTGCTCGCCGCCGCGATCGCGCGCGGCGTCGCCGGCGACGCGACCATCGCGGAGAGCATCGAGCAGCGCAACGCGTTCTGGCGTCTGCGCGAGTTCATCCCCGAGGCGCAGAAATTCGAGGGCGGGTCGATCAAGCACGACGTCTCCGTGCCGATCGCGGCTGTGCCGGACTTCATCACGCAGGCGAGCGCCGCGGCCGAAGCGCTCGTTCCGGGCGCGCGGCCGGTTCCGTTCGGGCATCTCGGCGACGGCAACATCCATTTCAATGTGAGCCAGCCGGTCGGCGCGGATCGGCTGGCGTTTCTCGCGCGCTGGCAGGAGATGAACGATTGCGTCCACGCGGTGGTCGCGAAGCTCGGCGGGTCGATCTCGGCCGAGCACGGCATCGGCCGGCTCAAGCGCGACGACCTCGCGCGCGTCAAGGACCCCGTCGCGCTCGACCTGATGCGCGCGCTCAAGCGCACGCTCGACCCCAAGGGCATCCTCAACCCCGGCAAGGTGGTGTGAGGCGGTGGGGACTTCTTGTCGCCGCGCGTTCATCTGCTCCACCCAAGCGAAAACATTCTCGCGGCGCGACGCGCCCGAGGTGTGGCTTAGGCCCCTCGCGGGAAGCGAGGGCGCGCGGGACGCCGGGGCCGCAAACCCCGCAGCCCTGTGTGCAGTGGTTGGAAAGCACACAGGACATAGTCGCCGCAGGATTTGCCGGTTGCCCGGCGTCCCGCGCGCGGTGTTTTTTGGCTTGCTCCGCATGCC
>CAYGZV010000067.1:0-13838 GCA_964354425.1 uncultured Rhodoplanes sp.
TGCTATAGCCGATCGGCGGCTTCCAGCCGGGCGGGCAGAGAATGCGAAGGGTCATCGAGCGCTCCTCCTCGGTTCGGCGCGCTTTGCCGCCAGTCAATCAAGTCTATCATCGCACTATAGCGCGCACACGCGGGGTCGAGCGACCGTCTCTTCCTTACGGCTTCCGCAGCAACCTGTGCTGCCCGCTCGCGCTGGTTGCGCTTACCCTGGCGAAACTCATCGCATCGGCTGCGTTCTGCCGCCATGTGTCGAATGCATGGGTTCATTAATTTAGCGCAACGCAGCGCTGCGGTTACTCCTTTCTTGCTAGCTCGTTTCACTGCTGACCTCCGGATAACAAAGCAAGATGGAGCAGACCATGAAGCGACTTTTGCTGGCGGCAATGATGTTCGCCTTCGCCAGCGTGCCCGGTCTGGCGAACGACCAGGCCCTCCTGAAAGACGCGCAGACCTACTTCAAGCCGATCCCCTCGATCGTGCCGTCGGTGAAGGACAATGCCGTCACACGCGACAAGGTCGACCTCGGCAAGATGCTGTTCTTCGACCCGCGCGTGTCGGGCTCTCACCTGATCAGCTGCAACACCTGCCACAATCTGTCGATGGGCGGCGACGACAATCTCGAGACCTCGATCGGCCACGGCTGGGCCAAGGGTCCGCGCAACGCGCCGGCCGTGCTCAACGCCGTGTTCAACAAGGCGCAGTTCTGGGATGGCCGCGCGGCCGACCTCAAGGCCCAGGCCAAGGGCCCGATCCAGGCCGGCGTCGAGATGAACAACACGCCCAAGGTGGTCGAGGAGACGCTGCTGAGCATCCCGACCTATGTGACCAAGTTCAAAGCCGCCTTCCCCAACGAGCCGCAGCCCGTGACGTTCGACAATCTCGCCAAAGCCATCGAGGCCTTCGAGGCCACCCTGATCACGCCCGCCTCGCGCTTAGACCAGTTCCTGGAAGGCAATGTCGCCGCGCTCACCGCGCTGGAAAAGGACGGACTGCATCTGTTCATGGACAAGGGGTGCGTCGCCTGCCACCAGGGCGTCAATCTCGGCGGCGAGGAGTACTACCCGTTCGGCGTGGTCGAAAAGCCCGGCGCCGTGATTTTGCCGGCCAAGGACCGCGGGCGCTTCGAAGTCACCAAGACGGCGGATGCGGACTACATGTTCCGCGCCGGCCCGCTGCGCAACATTGCGCTGACCGGTCCCTATTTCCACTCCGGCAAGGTGTGGGACCTCAAGCAGGCGGTCGCGGTCATGGCGACGAGCCAGCTCGGCGCCAAGCTGTCCGACAAGGAAGTCGATGCGATCACCGCCTTCCTCATCACGCTCACCGGCGAACAGCCCCGGGTCGAGCTGCCGATCCTGCCGCTGAGCACGGACAAGACCCCGCAGCCGAAGTAAGCCTGCGGCACACCCCCGCCGACCATCAGCCGCGCGAGACACCCTCGCGCGACTGATTCGTTTCTGCTTTCAGGTCAGCCGCGCGGAGCGTCGGGTGCGGCAAGAATCAGCGTCCAGAACACCTTGTACTTCGATGTCGGCGCATAGACCGCGGCGATCCCCATGCGGGTCACGCCGTTCTGCAGCATATTGGCGCGATGCGGCGGAGAATCGCGCCATCCAGAAAACGCCTCGGCGAGCGTGTGATAGCCGGCCGAGACGTTTTCGACAGCCAGCCGGCCGCCATAGCCGCCCGACGTCAAACGGGTCTTGAAATCGCCGCCCACGTCATGGCCGAGCTTGTTCCTTTCCGCCATGGCGCGCGACTGCTGCTGCGCGAGCTGCATCAGCCCGGAATCGATCTCGACGGGCGCAAGCCCGTTGTTGCGGCGGTAGCCGGAGATCATCGAGGCGGCGGTTCCCGCGTCGAGTTCAACATTCGGCCCGGCCAGGCTCCGATAGAAGCTCGGTTCGCCGGGCGGCGGATTGCGGTCGCCGGCGCAGGCGGCGAGCAGCGCTGCCGCCGCAGCTATTGCGATGGCGGGCGCGCGTGGCGCGATGAAGCGTCGAGACATGCGCGGATTCCGGTTCATCCTGTCTGCTTGAGGGAGGAGAGGCCGGGCACGATTTCCTCGTGGCCCGGCTGCGGAATGCGGATGCCGGCGTCGCGGAAGCGCTGGAGCACGGCGACGTGCAGGTCGCTCTTTGCTGCAAGCGCATTCTCGACATTCGAGAGGATGCAGCGCAGCTCGAAGTCGAGCCCGATATCGCCGAAGGCTATGAGATAGACCCCGGGCGGCGGCGTCCGCAGCACCGATGGGTGTTCGAGCGCGCAGGCGGCGAGGAGGCCGCGCACCTTCTCGACGTCGCTCGCGAAGGCGACGCGCACTTTCAACGTGATGCGGCCGAGCGTGTTGGCGTGCGTCCAGTTCTTGACGACGCCGGTGATGAACTCGGAATTGGGAATGATGACGCTCGCGCGATCGAACGTCTCGATCTCGGTCGCGCGCACGCTGATGCGGCGGACAATGCCCTCCTCGTTCTTGACGTTCACGAGATCGCCGACGCGGATGGGACGTTCGGCGAGCAGGATCAGGCCGGACACGAAGTTCGACACGATCGATTGCAGGCCGAAGCCGATGCCGACCGAGAGCGCGCCCGCGATCAGCGCGACCTTCTGCAGATCGATGCCGAACGTGCCCAGCACGAACGAGAGCACGGCGATCAGTCCGGCATAGCCGAACAGCGCGGATATCGAGTGCTGCAGACCGGGGTCGAGCGCGGTGCGCGGAAGAAAGCTTGCCGACAGCCAGCGCTGGACGCCGCGCACCGCAAGAATGCCGATCAGCAGAATCGCGATCGCCCCGATCAGCGTATGGATCGAGACGGTCACCCCGCCGACGGTCCAGCCGAAGGCCGCCTCGGCGAGGGCCGCGAACATATCGTCGGCGAAAACGCCCCACGGGCCGATCACGGCCAGGATCGCGAGAACGACGAGGGTGAGCCGCGTCAGCGCCGAAAACAGCGTGGCAAGCAGGTCGAGGCCGCGCCGGGAGACGCCCAGCAGCGCCGCCACCGCGCGGCCGCGTTCGCTGTCCCCGGCGAGGATCTCGGTAAACAGCGCGTCGACAAAGGCGTCGGCGATGATCAGTCCGCCGACCAGCGCAAGCGCCACGACGAGCCGGCCGGCGAGAAAGGCGGCGAGCGCGACATAGCCGGCCGCGAGCGCGACCGCGATCGCGATCACGGCAATGATCAGCACAACGCGCAAGCCGCGCTGGCCGGGTCCGGCCGGGGCGGCGGCGCCTGTTCCGGCGGTGGTGCGCCAGATCAAATGCGCCCCAATCGCCGCGACGGCAAACGCCAGCGCCGCGCTCGTCGCAACCGTCAAGGAAATCGGCGCGGCGGTCGTCTTGTGCATCAGGTTGAGGAAGATCGCGAGCCCGAGAACGCGCGCGCTCCAGGTCAGATGGGCGGCGAGGCGGGCGGCTTCGACGTCGTTCCAGGCAAACAGCCGCCATTGCGGCCGGCGCGGCGCGAACAAGGCATTGGCGACGCCGCGCCCGAACGTGGCGGTCGCGACCGCCGTCGCCGCACCCACGCCGATATTGCGAATCCAGGCGGGCATCAGCCCGTAGTTCTCCAGCACGAGCACGAAAACGGTCAGCGCCGCCGGCATGGCGATCGCATCGCCGAGCATCACGAAGAACGCCTGGGACGCCCGATGGAAGCGGGTGGTCGGGGCCTGGTCCGTCAGGCGGCCGCGCCACCAACGCATCAGCAGGAAGGTGGCGAGCGCGAACCCGGCCAGGGTGACGGCGGCGCCGATCCACCCGCCCCGGCCGCCGGTATCGCGGGCAAAAATCCACCAGGCGCGCAGCAGCTGTCCGATCCTGGCCGCTTCGGCGGGCAGGGCGTCGGAAACGTCCCTCCAAAACGTTGGATTGGCCAGTCCGGCGCTGCGCGCGAACAGCTCGCGGGTAAACAGCCCGCGACGGAGATCGTTGACCTTGTTGCTGACGTCGTCCACGCGCGTCGCGATGTAGCGCGCGTTCTTCAGAGTCGATTCGAACTCGCCCTGCTCGTTCGTCAGCCGTTCGCGTTCGGCGACGATATTGGGATCTTCGGGCGTGTCCGATGATTCCGGCGGGTCGCCGAGCTGCTTGAGGTGCGAGACGATTTCATTGAGGTTGGATTCCAGAGTCCCGATCGTGTCGCGCAGCTCCGAGCGCAACGGGGTCACACGACGCCTGATCTCGACCAGCGTTTCGTCGAGAACCTCGGCCTGCAGCGTCTGCTCGATCTCGTCGATGGTGGACTTCGCGGTGTCTAGCGTCGTTCGCGCGGCGTCAAGCCCCGGGTTCGGCGGCGGGTCCGGCGTCTCCGCGCCGATCGGCCCGGCAAAGACGAGCATGAGCCAAATGGCGGCAAGCGCCATGGCTGCGCATCGAGCCGCGCCGAGCCGAATTCGCATGATTTCCCCACGATCTCCCGAACACGCCGAATATCTCTATTCGATTCGCCCGGCAGGAGGCATCCCGTGCGCTTCAAGCAAGCCGCAATGGCGTCGGAAATATGACAAGTCAGCTGCTGGCACGTCGATCCGCCGCGCCGGCGCCGCTGATCCTTTGGAGGCCGGTCGCGGACTCGTGGTAGGCTGGCGTGGCCGGTGGAGCGCCGACGTCAGATCGGCCGCCGGCCGAATTCGGCCGTCAGCTGCCGCCGCTCCCGGAGAAGACCGCGCGCAGCTCGCGATCAGGCCCGAGATCCTCGATGCTCTCGATCGAAAGCAGTTCGGCGAGGCGCGTCCGCGCCCGGTTCACTCGGCTCTTGATGGTGCCGACCGCACATCCGCAGATAAGGGCGGCCTCCTCGTAGGAGAAGCCCGACGCGCCGACCAGGATCAGCGCTTCCCGCTGATCGCCGGGAAGTTTCGCCAGCGCCTCGCGGAATTCCTCGAACTCGACCCGGCTGCTCTGTTCCGGCTGCGTCTTCATGCTGTCGGCATAGGAGCCGTCGCTGTCGGCGACCTCGCGCCGGCGCTTGCGGTATTCCGAGCGGAACAGGTTGCGCAGGATCGTGAACAGCCACGCCGACATGTTGGTGCCCGGCTCGAACGAATCGATGTTCGCCCAGGCGCGCAGAAGCGTCTCCTGCACCAGATCATCGGCGCGGTCGACATTCGCGGCCAGCGATATGGCGAACGCGCGCAAACTCGGCACGGCGGCGAGCATCGCGTCGCGCACAGAGGGATCACGGCTCATTCGGTTGAGTCCTCGTCGCCCCTGTCCCCCTTGCCCTTTTCCCGCTCAAGATTGCGCAGCAGTTCGACGAACCTGTCCGGCACGCCTTGATCCACGACATCGTCATAGATGGCGCGCAGCTGTTGGCCGATCTTGGTTTGAATATCGCGGTTCAGTACAGGGCCGGTGCTGACTGAATTGGGCTGCACGTCCAAAATCCCTTCCGGCTCTAAAGGCTGTTTTCGTTCTCTCATCACTTCCTCACACCGACCCACCCTCCGGACGGGGAGCCGGACCCCTCGAAACTGTGATCCAACTCCCGAAACTTGCCACAGTTCCAGCAAAGGGAACTTTTATGTGTATGCTGCGTTCAAAGGGTTCGGCCTAAAGGCCCGCAAGAATACGGGGAGAACAAGCTTGTCGTCTGCGCAATTGGTAGCTCATCACATTCCGTATCTGCGTCGGTATGCGCGCGCGCTCACCGGGAGCCAGAACTCGGGCGACGCCTATGTCGCCGCAACCCTCGAGGCCATGATCAAGGAGCCGAAGCTCCTTGATGAAGATCGTAACCCCAAGGTTGCCCTGTTCCGGCTGTTCGCGGCGATCTGGAATTCGCTGGCGGTGAACGAGTCGGCGGAATCGATCGAAGCCGACAGCCCGGCGGAGCGGCGGCTCGGGCACCTTACCCCGCGGGCCCGGCAAGCGTTTCTCCTCGTCTCGCTCGAAGGGTTTTCCGAGGATGACGCAGCTGAAATTCTCGGCGTGGATCAAGAAAAATTCCGCTCTTTGGTCGAGGAGGCCGGACGCGAGCTCGCAACCGATATCGCCACCGATGTGCTCGTGATCGAGGATGAAACCTTCATCGCCCTCGATCTTGAAGGCCTGTTGGAGAGCCTCGGCCACCGCGTGATCGGGATCGCCCGCACGCATGCCGAGGCGGTCGCGATCGCGAAGAAGAAGCGGCCCGGCCTGATTCTTGCCGATATCCAGCTTGCCGATGGGAGCTCGGGCCTCGATGCGGTCAACGAGCTGCTCGACACGTTCGAAGTGCCGGTGATATTCATCACGGCCTATCCCGAGCGGTTCCTCACCGGCCAGCGTCCGGAGCCTGCCTTCCTGATCGCCAAGCCGTTCCAGCCGGCGACCGTGTCCGCCGTGGTCAGCCAGGCCTTGTTCTTCGAGCGCAACGCGGCCCGGCGCGAGCGCCGGATCCTCGCCTGACAAGAGCTATCGGTTCGGCGACGGGCGCGCCCGACGATGCGGCGAAAATCACAGTCGGCGGAGCGCGACCTCCTGCACCGCGTGGGTCTCGCTCTTCTTCAGGATCAGGTCGGCCCGCTGCCGCGTCGGCACGATATTCTCATAGAGGTTGACCAGATTGATCCGGTTCCAGATCGAGGTCGCCGTATGCACGGCTTCGACGTCGCTCAGCTTGGAATAGCGCTGGAAATACGACTTCGGATCGGCGAATTTCGTGCCGCGCAAGGCGAGGAACCGGTTGACATACCAATGTCGCAGCACGTTGTCGTCGGCGTCGAGATAAACTGAAAAGTCGAAGAAATCCGAGACGAACGGAACAGCTTTGCCGTCCTTGGGCGGGCGGCCGGCCTGCAGCACATTGACCCCTTCGACAATGAGAATGTCGGGCCGGTCGATCTCGATCCACTCATTCGGCAGGACATCGTAAATAAGATGCGAATAGACCGGGGCGCGCACTCTTCGCCGCCCGGCCTTGATGTCGGATAGAAATTGCAGCAGCGCCGATACATCGTAGCTTTCGGGAAAGCCCTTGCGCTCCATCAGGCCGTCCCGCTTGAGCACCTCGTTGGAGAACAGGAACCCGTCGGTCGTGATCATATCGACCTTCGGCGTATTCGGCCAACGCGCGAGCAGCGCCTGCAGCACGCGCGCCGTGGTCGACTTGCCGACGGCGACCGAGCCCGCGACGCCGATGACATAGGGCATCTTAGCGTCTTTGGTGTTCAGGAACCGCTGCTGCACCCGGAACAGCCGCTGGGTCGCCGCCACATAAAGCGAGAGCAGGCGCGACAGCGGGAGGTAAATCTCCCTGACCTCGTCCATATCCAGCCGGTCATGCAGCGATCGCAGTCGCGTGACCTCTCGCGGTTTGAGGGTCATCGGCGTGTCTTCGCGCAGCGCCGCCCATTCGATCCGAGAAAAGATGCGATACGGAGAAAGGTGATCCTCAGACGGTAGCTCGATTACTTGATCCATCGGGTCACTATTCCTTGCGTGCGGCCTTTTCTGCCAAACCTGATTGAGATGTTCGGGATTGAAGTACGGCTTCGACTTCGGCGAGCTTGATGCCGCGTGCCTTGAGCAGGACGAGAAGATGATACAACAGATCGGCGGATTCCGCGATCACTCTGTCGCGCCGCTCGCTGATCGCCGCCAAAACCGTCTCGATCGCCTCCTCGCCCAGCTTCTTCGCGCAATAGGCCGGTCCCCGGTCGAGCAGCTTGCGCGTGTAGGATGCGTCGGCGCTCGCCTTGGCGCGCTCGGCGACCCGTTGCTCAAGATCGTGTAGGGTAAAGCTTGGCATGGCGGCGCAATAGCATCTCCGAGGGGCGGCGGGGAAGGAATCCTTCACGGATCGAGGCGCATGGGCAGGCCCGCTTGGGCCATATAGTCCTTGGCGGCGCGGATCGTATACTCGCCGAAATGGAAGATTGACGCGGCGAGCACGGCCGTCGCATGCCCGTCGCGGATGCCCTCGACGAGATGGTCGAGCGTGCCGACCCCGCCCGAGGCGATGACCGGAACGGTGACCGCATCCGCGATCGTGCGGGTGAGCGCGAGGTCGAAGCCCTGCCGGGTCCCGTCCCGGTCCATCGAGGTGAGCAGGATTTCGCCCGCCCCCAGCGCGACCACCTCCTTGGCATAGTGGACGGCGTCGATGCCGGTCGGCCGGCGGCCGCCATGGGTGAAAATCTCCCAGCGGTCCGCCTCGCCCGGAGCGGACACGCGCTTGGCGTCGATCGCCACCACGATGCATTGGTCGCCGAACTTCTCCGCCGCCTCCTGGACGAAACCGCGATCATTCACCGCGGCGGTGTTGATCGACGCCTTGTCGGCGCCCGAGGCGAGCAGCGCCCTGATGTCCTCGATGGTGCGCACTCCCCCGCCGACCGTGAGCGGCATGAAGCAGGCTTCCGCCGTCCGCTGCACCACGTCGAGGATGATGCCGCGGTTTTCGTGGCTCGCGGTGATGTCGAGAAAACAAAGTTCATCCGCGCCGGCCGCGTCATAGGCGATCGCCGCTTCCACCGGGTCGCCGGCATCGCGCAGATTGACGAAATTGACGCCCTTGACGACGCGGCCGTCCTTGACGTCGAGGCATGGGATCACGCGGACTTTGAACATGACTAAATTCAGTCTTTCAGCCGCCGCCGCCGCACGACCCAGGCGACGGCGGCGAGGGCCATCCAGATCAGAAACCCGACGCCCGCCACGGGTGCGCCGATCGGCGCAACGGCAATCCCAAACCGGCGGACGGCGGTCATAAACGAGACTGTTCTTCGGCGGCCCGCGCCGATCGGATCACTTGCAGCGCCGTGACGGCGTCGAGCCGTCCGTCATAAAGCGCCCGGCCGGCGATCGCCCCGGCCAGCTTCTTTGCGCCCGGCGCGACCAGGCGTTTGACATCCTCGATCGAGGCAAGCCCTCCCGAGGCGACGACCGGCGTCGAGATCGCCTCGGCGAGCGCGATCGAGGCGTCCA
This sequence comes from uncultured Rhodoplanes sp., assembly GCA_964354425.1. Lineage (GTDB taxonomy): Bacteria > Pseudomonadota > Alphaproteobacteria > Rhizobiales > Xanthobacteraceae > Rhodoplanes. The sequence goes on from CAYGZV010000067.1 coordinate 8,917, forward strand.
GATCGAGGCCGGTGAGCATGCCGTCGCGGGCGACGTCGGTATGAATGATGGCGGCGACGCCGGCATCCTCGAACCGACGCGCAAGGTCGAGCGCCGGCAAGTCCGCGCTCTCCGCCCAGCCCTCGACCGCGGCCATGCCGTCGCGGGCGTCGAGTCCGACCGCGACCCGGCCGGGAAACGCCTGGGCGGCTTCCTTCACCAATTTCGGATTGCGGACGGCGGCCGTGCCGATGATCACCCGCGTGACGCCCTTGTCGAGCCAGCTCTCGATGGTCGCGAGGTCGCGGATGCCGCCGCCGAGCTGCACCGGAATCCCGACGGATTCGAGAATGCGCTCGATCGCCGACGCGTTCACCGGCCGGCCCGCAAAGGCGCCATCGAGATCGACGATATGCAGATAGTCGAACCCCGTCTGCTCGAAGATATGCGCCTGCTGCGCGGGGTCGCGATTGAACACGGTCGCGCGCGTCATGTCGCCTTGCTGCAGGCGCACGCACAGGCCGTCCTTGAGGTCGATGGCGGGAAAAAGGATCACGATTTCTCCGGGCATAAGGGAGCGGCGTCACGGCGTCCAGCTTAGAAAATTGGCAATCAGCCTGAGCCCGAGGCGCTGGCTCTTCTCCGGATGAAACTGGGTGCCGGCGGCGCTTTCGCACGCGACGATCGCGGTGACCGCGCCGCCATAGTCGGCCTCCGCCACGAGGTCGGCGCGATCGGCGACCTTCAGGTGAAAGCTGTGCACGAAATAGGCGTGCAGCCCCTGCGGTCCAAGCGCAATGCCCTTGAGCAAGGGATGATCGCGCGCGGGATCGAGGGTGTTCCAACCCATATGCGGGATTTTCAGCGACGGATCGCGCGGGGTGATCCGATCGACCTCGCCCTTGATCCAGCCCAACCCTTCGGTCACCTCGTATTCGCGGCCGCGCTCGGCCATGAGCTGCATGCCGACGCAGATGCCGAGGAAGGGCCGGCCCTTCCCGCGCACCGTCTCGTGCAGGGCCTCGACCATGCCGGCCACCGCGTCAAGACCGCGCCGGCAATCGGCGAACGCGCCCACTCCGGGAAGGACCACACGGTCAGCGCCTCGGATGACGTCGGGATCGCGCGTGACCACGATCGGCGCATCATGCCCGCTCTCGCGGGCCGCGCGTTCGAACGCCTTCGCGGCCGAATGCAGATTGCCCGATCCGTAGTCGACGATGGCGACGCTCACCGGCTTCCTCCCGGCCGCGGAAACAGCCCGAGGACGCCTGCAGGCGGGCTTGCCGCGGTCCGCCGGGCGGGGTTCGCGGCAGCGGGCGTCGCACCCGCACCGGCGCTTCCCGGCGCATCCGTCGACGCGGCCCAGGCGGAGAAGAAGCGCCGCTCGGCGGTTTCGAGATCGTCGCCGACGACGATGCCGTGATCGCGCCCGCCGCGGCGGATCAGCGTCCACCGCCGCAGGGTTCCCGCTTCGAGCCCGATCAGGAGAGCGATGAGAAATCCGGTCAGGATTCGGGTTCCAACCGAGGCGCCGAGCAGCCGGAACACGACTTCGAGCCCCGCCATGAGGACGAGATAGCCGAGAAGGACCAGCCACAGCCGGCGCCACAGCATCCACAGCGCGCCAAAGAAGAACGCCGCCCAACTGAACCCGTCGCGTACGAAGACGAAACGCTCCTCCCCGTCGCGCCCGCCGGACCGGGGCGGCGGCTCCAGGACCGAATAGACCGCCATTCTACTAGCCTCGCCGGTTGTCACGCTCGCCCGCTTTGATTGTCCTGCGCACTGACCCGGCCAAAGGCGCCGTCATGGGATGAGGTCCGAAGCGCCGAGCGGCAGGCGCGGCCCCTCCCCTCGCCCAGGGCCGTCTCCCACGTCTGTTCCCGTCGACCCAAGCGACGGCCAACGGCGTCACCCACCCAATGTTCCTTTGGTCGAGGGGACAACGCCTTTCGCCCGCGGATCGACCGCGACGGCGGCGCGCAGCGCCCGCGCCAGTCCCTTGAAGCAGGACTCCGATATATGATGATCGTTCGCGCCGTACAGCGTCTCGACATGCAGCGTGACGCCGGCGTTCATGGCGAAGGCCTGGAACCATTCGCGCACCAGCTCGGTGTCGAACGTACCCATTTTATCGTGTGAAAACACGACCTTGAACACGAGGAACGGCCGGCCGGAAACATCGAGCGCGACGCGCGTCAGGGCTTCGTCCATCGGCACATGCACGTCGGCATAGCGGGTGATCCCCGCCATGTCGCCGAGCGCCTGCTTGACCGCCTGCCCGAACGTGATCCCCACATCCTCGGTCGTGTGGTGGTGGTCGATATGCAGGTCGCCCTTCGCCCTGACCGTGAGATCGATGCGCGAATGGCGCGCCAGCAGCTCAAGCATATGGTCGAGAAAGCCGATGCCGGTCGCGATCGTGGCGGCCCCCGTGCCGTCGAGGTCGAGCGCGACCTCGATCTGGGTTTCCTTCGTGGTGCGCTTCACGCTAGCCTTACGCATCGCGGCCTCTCGTTCCGATGGCGCGCCTTGTAGCAGGGCATGTGCGTTTTCGCCACCGCAGCATTGCGATGGCGTCTCTGCGGGAGGATTTGTTCCCCTCCCCTGCCCTCCCCTGCCCTTCCCTTGGGCGGGAGCCATCTCACCATTTGCATCGGACGGAATCAGTCCTTAAATCTCGCCGGCGCGAGGTTCCGATTTTGATGGAAAGCACTCAGGCCGGCCTCTGGCACGGCACCACGATTCTCACCGTCCGCAAGCACGGAATAGTCGCCGTCGGCGGCGACGGCCAGGTTTCGATCGGCCAGACCATCGTCAAGGCGAACGCCAAGAAGGTGCGGCGGCTCGCCAAGGGCGACGTGATCGGCGGATTCGCCGGCGCGACAGCCGATGCGTTCACCCTGTTCGAGCGGCTCGAAGCCAAGCTTGAACAGTATCCCGGCCAGCTCATGCGCGCCTCGGTCGAGCTTGCGAAGGACTGGCGCACCGACCGCTATCTGCGCCGGCTCGAAGCAATGATGATCGTCGCCGACGCGCAGGTCTCGCTGGTGCTCACCGGCACCGGCGACGTGCTCGAGCCCGAGAACGCCGTCATGGGCATCGGCTCGGGCGGCAATTACGCGCTCGCAGCCGCGCGCGCCCTGATCGACACCGAGCTCGACGCCGAGGCGATCGTCCGCCGCTCGCTCGCGATCGCCGCCGAGATCTGCGTCTACACCAACGACAAGGTGGTGGTCGAGACGCTGAAGGCCGCCTGACCATGGCGCGGCAGGTCTACAGTTTCCGACCGATGTCGACCGAAGACCTGCCGCTGATCCGCCGCTGGCTGGCGGAGCCTCATGTGAGCGCATGGTGGGGCGACCCGGACGAGCAATTCGCGCTGGTCCGGGGGGATCTGGACCACCCGGCAATGGACCAGTTCATGGTGGCGACCGAGGACCGCTTGTTCGGCTACATCCAGAGCTACGATCCGGCCGCCTGGCCGGCGCCGCCGTTCGGAACTCAACCGCCGCGAACGCGCGGAATCGACCAATTCATCGGCGAGCCCGACATGATCGATCGCGGTCACGGCTCCGCCTTCATAAGGACATTCATCGCGCGGTTGTTGACGGAAGGAACGCCCCGCGTGCTCACCGATCCCGATCCGGCCAATGCCCGCGCCGTCCGCGCCTATCGGAAGGCCGGCTTCCAGCCGGATCGCCTGGTCGATACGCCGGATGGGCTCGCTTTGTTGATGGTATGCACCTCATGACCGACTTTTCTCCCCGCGAAATCGTCTCCGAACTCGACCGCTTCATCATCGGCCAGGGCGACGCCAAGCGCGCGGTCGCGATCGCGCTGCGCAATCGCTGGCGCCGCCTGCAGCTTGACGAGCGCCTGCGCGAGGAGGTGATGCCGAAAAACATCCTGATGATCGGCCCGACCGGCGTCGGCAAGACGGAGATTTCCCGCCGCCTCGCCAAGCTCGCGGGCGCGCCCTTCATCAAGGTCGAGGCGACGAAGTTCACCGAGGTGGGCTATGTCGGACGCGACGTCGAGCAGATCGTGCGCGACCTCGTCGAAGTGGGCATTTCGCTCGCCCGCGACAAGAAGCGCAAGGAGGTGCAGGCGCGCGCGCATCTCGCGGCCCAGGAACGCGTCGTCGACGCCCTTGTCGGCGCGAACGCGAGCCCCTCGACCAAGGACACGTTCCGCAAGAAGCTGCGGACCGGCGAAATGGACGAGAAGGAGATCGAGATCGAGGTGCAGGCCTCCGGCGGCGGCATGCCGCTGTTCGAGATCCCGGGAATGCCGGGCGCGCAGATGGGCGCGATCTCGATCGGCGACATTTTCGGCAAGCTCGGCGGCGGCCGCACCAAGACGCGCCGCGTCAGCGTCAAGGAATCCTACGAAATCCTGATCAATGAGGAGTCGGACAAGCTGCTCGACCAGGACCAGCTGGTCCAGGAAGCGATCAAGGCGGTCGAGAACAACGGCATCGTTTTTCTCGACGAGATCGACAAGATTGCCGGCCGCGAGGGGCGGGCCGGCGCCGACGTGTCGCGCGAGGGCGTGCAGCGCGACCTTCTGCCGCTGATCGAGGGCACCACCGTCTCGACCAAGCACGGCGCGGTGAAGACCGACCATATCCTGTTCATCGCCTCGGGCGCGTTCCACCTCTCGAAGCCGTCGGACCTCTTGCCCGAGCTGCAGGGCCGCCTGCCGATCCGGGTCGAACTGAAGCCGCTCACGCGCGACGACTTCCGGCGCATCCTCACCGAGACGGAGGCGTCGCTGATCAAGCAATATGTCGCGCTGCTCGCGACCGAAGGCGTCACGCTCGAATTCGCCCCAGACTCGATCGACGCGATCGCCGATGTCGCGGTCCTCGTGAACTCGACCGTCGAGAATATCGGCGCGCGCCGCCTGCAGACCGTGATGGAGCGCGTGCTGGACGA
>CAYGZV010000068.1:0-3379 GCA_964354425.1 uncultured Rhodoplanes sp.
AGGCGGTAGCCGATGCCCGTTTCGGTCAGGATATGCTGCGGGCGCTCCGGGTCGGTTTCGATCTTTTGCCGGAGCTGACGCACATAGACCCGCAGATATTGCGGGTCGGTCGTCTCGTCCCACAGCTCCCGCAACAGGAACCGGTGCGTCAACACCTTGCCGGCGTGCTGAACCAGCACGCGGAGAAGATCGTATTCCTTGGGCGAAAGCTTCACCTCCTCGTCGCGCAGCTTGACGGTGCGGCGCACGAGATCGACCGACAGGTCGCCGGCGCGAAACACCGGCCGCTCGCCATGGACCTGAAGCTGATGGCGCAACGCCGCCCGCATGCGCGCGAGCAGTTCCTCCATGCCGAAGGGCTTGGTGACATAGTCGTCGGCGCCGAGATCGAGCGCCTGCACCTTGCCGGCCTCGTCGCCGCGGCTCGACAGCACGACGATCGGGACAGCCTCGCTGCGCGCCCGGATGGTTCGGAGCAGGTCGAGCCCCGGCATGTCCGGCAGCCCGAGATCGAGAATGATGAGCCCGGGCGCTTCGCCAAGCAGATCGAGCGCGGTCTTGGCGTTCGGCGCTTCCAACACCGCATAGCCCTGGGTGCTCAGGCCCATCCGCAACAGCTTGCGAATGGGCGGTTCGTCGTCGATGACGAGAACTTTCAGGGGTGCGGCGCTCATGCGGCGGTGTCGAGCCGCTTGGCGGCGGCCGGGACCGGGAGCGTGATGGTCAGCACCGCGCCGGTCCGGTCCGTGCGGTTCGCGGCCGTGATCGCGCCGCGCATGGCCTCGACGAAACCGCGCGCGATCGCAAGCCCCAGGCCCGTTCCGGCCCGCACCTGATCGCTTTTCTGCGCGCGGAAGAACTTGTCGAAGATGTGCGGCAGGTCGGACGCAGGAATTCCCTCGCCCTCATCGATGATCTGCAGCGAGACGGCGGATGCGTCCTGCCAGCCGCGGATGTGAATGAGGGTTCCGGGGGGCGCGTATTTCGCCGCGTTGTCGAGCAGATTGAAGAGCGCCTGCTCAAACAGGACGGCGTCGATCTCGAGCATCGGCAGGTCGGCCGCGAGGCTCACTTCGACGCGGTGGCTCGCGAGTATTTTGCTCGCGCGCTCGAGCGCGCTGCCGACGATCTCGCCTACGTCGTGCAGGGCGCTGTTCGGCACGACCGCGCCCGATTCGAGCCGCGTCATGTCGAGCAGGTTGGCGATAAACCGGTTGAGCCGGTCCGACTCCTCGATGATGGTCGCGAGCAGGTCGAGCTTCTGCGGCTCGGAGAGCGCGCTCGAGAGATCGCGCAGCGTGCCGGCGGCGCCGAATACGGCGGCGAGCGGCGTTTTCAGATCATGCGAGATCGAGGTCAGGAGCGCCGAGCGCAAGCGGTCGGTTTCGATCGTCCGCTTGACCCGGTCCATGTCCTCGACGAGATGGACGCGTTCGATCGCAAGCGCGCCCTGGTCGATCAACGCATCGAGCAGCCGGCGCTCGTCGGGGCTCAGCAGCGGGCCTTGCTTGTCGCTGTCGATGCCGATGACGCCGACGGCGCCGCGCCCAGTTCGCATCGGCAGGAACAGGCGTTTTGCGCCTGGCAGCGTGTCGGAGCCGCGTCCGGCGACGCGATCGTTCTCCCACGCCCATTTCGCCGCCGCGATGTCGGATTCGCCGAGCCGGTCCTCCGGAGGATAACCGACCTTGACGGCGATCGACTGCTTCTCCGGCAGCAGAATCACGACATGCACCTTCAGCATCAGCGCGATCTGATAGGCGCTAGCCCACAGCACGTCGTCGAGCGTGCCGACGCCTGCGAGCTTGCGGCTGAAGGAATAGAGCGCCTCGGTCGTGCGCGCCCGGTTCATCGCGGCGTCGGCCTGCGTCCGCACGCGCGCGGCGACCTGCGATACGAGAATCGCCATGGCGCTGAAAAAGAAGAAGGCGACGACATGGGTCGGATCGGCGATGGTGAAGGTATAGAGCGGCGGCATGAAAAAGAAATTGTAGCAGAGCGACGACGCCACGCTCACGAACAGCGACGGCCAGAGTCCGAAACGCACGGCGATGCCGACCACGGCGGTGAGAAAGACGAGATCGACGTTCTCGATGCCGAAAAACGGGTTGATCAGGATGCCGAGCCCGAGCGCCGCCGCGACCGCGAGCAGCGCGATCGCATAAGGGCGCGGGTCGAGGGGCTCGCGCTGTTCGACCGTCTTGACCTGGGTCTTCGGAACCGGGCCGCCCTCGAGGTCGTCGCCGGCGATCACATGCACGCTGATATTGCCGGCGCTCCGCACGAGATCGTGCACCACCGAACCATGCAAGAGCTCGAACCAGCGCGAGCGGGCGGACTTTCCGAGCACGATCTGGGTGATGTTGTTGGCGCGCGCATAGCGCAGCACGTCATCGGCGGTGCGCTTGTCGCCGCCGCCGGGAATGGTGACGGCCTCGCCGCCGAGCGCCTGCGCCAGCCGCAGCGTGTCGGCGACGCGGTCGCGCTCCTCCTCGTTGAGCTTTCGCGCCCTGCGGCCCTCGATGAACAAGGCCGAAAACGGGGCGTGCAGCCGGTCCGACAGGCGCTTGGCGTAGCGCACGAGACCAGCGGCGCGCGGGTCTTCGCTGATGCAGACCAGCACGCGCTCGCCCGCGGCCCACGGCCCCGGGATGGCGCGCGCCTGCATCTGCGAGAGGAGCTGTTCGTCGACCCGCTCGGCGGTGCGGCGCAACGCAAGCTCGCGCAGCGCCGTCAGATTGGCCGGCGAAAAGAAATGCTCCAGCGCGCGCTCGGCCTGCCGGGGGACGTAGACCTTCCCTTCCCGGAGCCGCTGGATCAGATCGTCCGGCGTGAGGTCCACGAGCTCGATCGCGTCGGCGCGGTCGAACACCTGATCCGGCACGGTCTCGCGCACGCGCACGCCGGTGATCTGGGCGACGACGTCGTTCAGGCTCTCGATGTGCTGGATGTTGACCGTGGTGTAGACGTCGATGCCGCGGTTGAGCAGCTCTTCGACGTCGAGATGGCGTTTCGGGTGGCGGCTGCCCGGCGCGTTGGTGTGGGCGAGTTCATCGACGAGGGCGAGTTGGGGGCGGCGCGCGATGATCGCGTCGAGGTCCATCTCGTCGAGCGCCTGCCCGCGGTAATCGATGTGCTTGCGCGGGATGACTTCAAGGCCGTCGAGCAGCGCCTGGGTTTCCTTGCGTCCATGCGTCTCGACCACCCCGACGACGAGGTCAACGCCGTCCTTCTCTTTGGCGCGCGCGCTCTGCAGCATTTCGTAGGTCTTGCCGACCCCGGGCGCCGCGCCGACGAAAATCTTCAGCTTGCCGACGCCTTTCTCCTCCCGGCGCGCTGCTTCGAGCAGGGCTTCCGGCGAAGGTCGCTGATCGGGGTC
>CAYGZV010000068.1:3479-13797 GCA_964354425.1 uncultured Rhodoplanes sp.
CCTCCCGGCGCGCTGCTTCGAGCAGGGCTTCCGGCGAAGGTCGCTGATCGGGGTCGCGCTGATCCGCCATCACGTCAATATAGCATCGGACTCGTGTCTGGGCGCCGCGCGTCGATCAATGCCGAGCTCGTGTCCCGGGCGCAGCGCATCACGGAACGAAGTGGAGTGGTGCGCTGCAGACCCGGGACCCACGCCTTCGTCGCGCCGCCACGTGGGTCCCGGTTCTGCGGTGCATCACGACGCTGCGCGTCGCGTTGCGCCGCGCCCGGGACACAAAGCTTCAGGGTGCGGCCCGGTCCAGCGCCAGGTTCAACTCCAACACGTTCACGCGCGGCTCGCCGAGGATGCCGAGGACGCGCGGCTCGACATGCGCGCCGACCAGTTGGCGCACGCGATCTTCCGGCAGGTTCCGCGCCTTTGCAACCCGCGGGACCTGGAACAGCGCCGCCTCCGGCGTGACGTGCGGGTCGAGCCCGCTGGCCGAGGCAGTCACGAGGTCGATCGGAACCGCCGCGCCAGCGTTTTCCTGCTTGAGCGTATCGACATCGCCCAGCACCCGTTCGACCAGGGCCTTGTTGGTCGGTCCGAGATTGGAGCCCATGGAATTCGCCGCGTTATAGGGGGCAGGGATCGTTTTCGCGGGATCGGCCGGATCCGGGCCGGTGGTCGCGGAAGGCCGTCCGTGGAAATAGCGGTCGCTCGTGAAGCTCTGGCCGATCAGCTCCGACCCGATGACTTTGCCGTCGCGTTCGATCAGGCTTCCCTGCGCTTGGTGCGGGAAGAGCGCGCCGGCGAGCCCTGTCATGGCAAGCGGGTAGGCAAGCCCGGTTAGCGCGGTGAGGGCGATGATCATCACGATGGCGGGACGTATTTCGCTCAGCATGGCGTCCTCCTCAGACGAGGTGCAGGGCGGTGACGGCGAGGTCGATCACCTTGATGCCGATGAACGGGATGATCACGCCGCCGAGGCCGTAGATCAGCAGATTGCGCCGCAGCAGCGGGCCGGCGCCGATCGGCCGATAGGCGACGCCCTTCAGCGCGAGCGGAATGAGCGCGACGATGATCAGCGCGTTGAAGATGATCGCCGAGAGGATCGCGCTCTGCGGGCTCGCGAGGCCCATCACGTTGAGCGCTCCGAGTTGCGGATAGAAGGCGAGGAACATCGCGGGGATGATGGCGAAGTATTTCGCAACGTCGTTGGCGATCGAAAACGTCGTGAGCGCGCCGCGCGTCATCAGGAGCTGCTTGCCGATCTCGACCACCTCGATCAGCTTGGTCGGGTTGGAGTCGAGATCGACCATGTTGCCGGCCTCGCGCGCGGCCACCGTGCCGGTGTTCATGGCGACGCCGACATCGGCCTGCGCGAGCGCGGGCGCGTCGTTCGTTCCGTCGCCGCACATGGCGACCAGCTTGCCCTTGGCCTGCTCCTCGCGAATGAGCTTGAGCTTGTCCTCGGGCGTCGCCTGGGCGAGGAAGTCGTCGACGCCCGCCTCCGCCGCGATCGCCGCCGCGGTCATCGGATTGTCGCCCGTGATCATAACGGTGCGGATGCCCATGCGCCGCAGTTCTGCGAAGCGCTCGCGAATGCCGCCCTTGACGATGTCCTTGAGGTGGATCACGCCGAGCAGCCGGCCGTCCTTCGCCACCGCCAGCGGCGTGCCGCCGCTCTTTGCGATCTCGCCCGAGATCGCCTCGAGTTCGCGCAACGCCTCGGCGCTCAGCGCGACATGGCGCCCGCCGGCCGTGGGGCCTGCGGCCTGCAAGCCCTTCAGGTAACCGACGATGGCGTCGACCGCGCCCTTGCGGACCCACGAGCCGCCGACCTCCATCCCGCTCATCCGGCTGTGCGCGGTGAAGGGAATCGACTTGCCGCGCAGTTCCGATAGTTCGCGGCCGCGGATACCGTACTTCTCCTTCGCGAGCACGACGATGGAGCGGCCTTCCGGCGTCTCGTCGGCGAGCGAGGCAAGCTGCGCCGCATCGGCGAGTTCCTGCTCATGCACGCCGTCGATCGGCCGGAACGCCGTCGCCTGGCGATTGCCCAGCGTGATCGTGCCGGTCTTGTCGAGGAGCAGCGTATCGACGTCGCCCGCTGCCTCGACCGCGCGGCCGGACATGGCGAGCACGTTGAAACGCACCAGCCGGTCCATCCCGGCGATCCCGATCGCGGACAAGAGCGCGCCGATGGTGGTTGGGATCAGCGTCACGAACAGCGCGACCAGCACAACGATCGACACCGCGCCGCCGGCATAGGCGACGTAGCTCGGAATGGTCGCGACCGCGAACACGAAGATGATGGTCATGCCGGCGAGCAGGATGTTGAGCGCGATCTCGTTCGGCGTCTTCTGCCGCTGCGCGCCCTCGATCAGCGCAATCATGCGGTCGAGAAAGGACGACCCCTTCGACGCGGTGATGCGCACGATGATCTTGTCGGAGATGACGGTGGTGCCGCCGGTCACCGCCGAGCGGTCGCCGCCCGACTCGCGAATGACCGGGGCCGACTCGCCGGTGATGGCGGCCTCGTTGACCGTGGCCATGCCCTCGATCACTTCGCCGTCGCCGGGGATGACGTCGCCGGTCTCCACCAGCACGAGTTCGCCAGGCTGAAGCTCTTCCGCCCAGACGAACTCGTAGAGCTCGCGGTTGTCCGGCATGAGGAGCCGCTTCGCCTTGGTCCGCGTGCGCGTTTCCCGCAGCGCATCGGCCTGCGCCTTGCCGCGGCCCTCGGCCACCGCTTCGGCGAAATTGGCGAAGAGAACGGTGAACCACAGCCAGATGACGATCTGCAGCGTGAAGGCGAATTGGTCTGCGCCGGTCCAGAGATCGCGCGCCAACAGGAGCGTGGCGAGCGCCGCCACGATTTCCACCACGAACATGACCGGGTTCGCCGCGAGCGCACGCGGGTCGAGCTTGCGCAGCGAGGCGCCGATCGCGGGCCACACGATCTTCCAGTCGAGCAGGGCCGACGCCGGCGCGCGCTTGCGGAGGACTGAGGATTCCATGGTCGTTGCTCCAAAGCCGGTCGATCAGAACAGCATGTTCGCTTGCATGGCGAGATGCTCGACCACCGGGCCGAGCGCGAGCGCCGGGAAGAAAGTGAGCCCGCCGATGATCAGGATCACGCCGACGAGCAGGCCGACGAACAAGCCGCCGCTGGTGGGGAAGGTGCCCGACGAGGCCGGCACGGTCTTCTTGGCGGCGAGCGAGCCCGCGATCGCCATCGCCGGGATGATCACGAAGAACCGCCCGACCAGCATCGCGATACCGCCGGTCAGATTGTAGAACGGCGTGTTGCCGGTGAGCCCGGCAAAGGCCGAGCCGTTATTGCCCGTCTGCGAGCTGTAGGCGTAGAGCACCTCGGTGAAGCCGTGCGGGCCGGGATTGGCCATCGAGGCGACCGCCGAGGGGATCACCACGGCGACCGCGGTCCAGCCGAGGATCATCAGCGGCAGGCAGAGAATGGCGAGCATCGCCATCTTCACCTCGCGCGCCTCGATTTTCTTGCCGACATATTCCGGCGTGCGCCCGACCATCAGGCCGGCGACGAAGATCGCGATGACAACGAACAGCAGCATGCCGTAGAGGCCCGCGCCGACGCCGCCGACGATGATCTCGCCGAGCTGCATGTTGAACAGCGGGATGAGGCCGCCGAGCGGGGTGAAGGAGTCGTGCATCGCATTGACCGCGCCGCACGAGGCGGCGGTGGTGATCACGGCGAACAGCGCCGAGCCGAGGATGCCGAAACGGACCTCCTTGCCTTCCATGTTGCCGCCGGAAAGGCCGAGCGCGTTCAACGCCGTGGTCCCGTAGGCCTCCGCCCAATAGGTCACCACGACGCCGGCGATGAACAGCACGCCCATGGCGGCGAGGATTGCCCAGCCTTGCCGCTGATCGCCGACCATGCGGCCGAACACATTGGTGAGGGCCGCGCCGAGCGCGAAAATCGACACGATGTGGATCAGATTGGTGACTGCATTCGGGCTCTCAAACGGATGCGCCGCATTGGCGTTGAAAAAGCCGCCGCCATTCGTGCCCAGATGCTTGATCATCATCTGCGAGGCGACCGGCCCCTGCGCAATGACCTGCTTCGCGCCTTCGAGCGTGGTCGCCTCTGTATAGGCGCTCAGGTTCTGCGGCACGCCCAAGGCGACAAGCACGATCGTGCCCACGACGCAGATCGGCAAGAGAACGTAAAGGGTGCAGCGGGTGAGATCGACCCAGAAATTGCCGACGGTAAGCGCGGAGGCGCGCGCGAAGCCGCGTATCAGCGCAACCGCAAGCGCGATGCCGGTCGCAGCGGAGAGGAAGTTCTGATGCGTGAGGCCGAGCATCTGCACGAGATAGCTCAGTGTGCTCTCGCCGCCGTAGTTCTGCCAGTTGGTGTTGGTGAGAAAGCTCACCGCCGTATTGAACGAGAGCTCGGGCGGAACGGCCGACATGTCCTGCGGATTGAACGGCAGCGCTTGCTGCAGGCGCAGCAGCGCGTACAGGATCGCGAACCCGCCGACATGGAAGAACAGCATAGCCACCGTGTAGGTCAGCCAATCCTGCTCGCGCTTCTCGTCGACGCCGCCGAGCCGATAGAGCGCGACCTCGACCGGCCGCAAGATCAGCGACAGGAAGGTGCGCTCGCCGTTGAAGACGCGCGTCATATACCAGCCGAGCGGCGGCACGAGCGCGACGACGATGCCGCAATAAAGGAGAATCTGAATCCAGCCATTGATGGTCATGGCGCGCCTCTTAGAACCGCTCGGGACGCAGCAAAGCGTAAGTGAGATAGATCAGCAGCCCGGCGGTCACCGCCGCGCCGAGCCAGAAATCCACGGTCATGACAACTCTCCTCAGAGCCGGTCGCAGGCATAGGCGTAGCCGACGGAAACAGCGAAGAACGCGGCCGCGATGGCCAGCATGACGATGTCCAGCATGGTTGATCCTCTCAGTGGCCGCCGCACCCTGTCCGCGCTGCGGCGCACCGCATTGATCCGGCTCAAAATACACGGCGCCGCAAAGCGCGCTTCAGCGGGCTGCGCCGCACGGTTACTGATGTGCCAATGACTGCATAGGATTTCGAGTGCGAGGGCGTCGCGGAGATATAGGAATCTTATAAAGGAGGGATAATCCGGATTTCCAATCCATGCGTTCGTGCGATAAGGAGACTATGCGTGAGCGCCTACCGCGATAGGATGCACCCAGCAGGCGCCGCGAATATAGCGCCGACAATCTGCGACGCTCTCCCCTCAAACCTTGACAGTTGCTGCGGCCCTTGCTTGGCCGGACACGCATGGCCCAGGACAATTTAACTCCTGAAAGAACCGAAGCGCCCAATCCGGCCGAGCCGCACGCACCTGCAAGCAACAGGTTCTTCGCGCTCACGCTCGGCAGCATCGGCGTCGTCTACGGCGATATAGGCACGAGCCCGCTCTACGCGTTCCGCGAAGCGCTCGTCGCGGCCGGCGGCGGCGGCGTGAGCCGCGCCGCGGTGCTGGGCGTGCTGTCGCTGATCCTGTGGGCCTTGATCCTGATCGTCACGTGCAAATACGTGCTCGTTCTGTTGCGCGCGGACAACAACGGCGAAGGCGGCACGCTGACCTTGATGGCGCTGGCACAACGCGCCGTCGGCAAGGATTCGCGCGTCATACTCTGGTTCGGCATCCTCGGCGCGGCCTTGTTTTTTGGCGATGCGCTGATCACCCCGGCAATTTCCGTTCTGTCGGCCATGGAAGGGTTGAAGATCGTCACGCCGGCTTTCGAACACTCCGTTGTTCCGCTCACGGTGCTTATTCTTGTCGCTCTATTCGCCGTGCAGTCGCGCGGAACGGCGAGTGTCGCCACATTCTTCGGCCCGATCACGACGGTGTGGTTCATCGTCATCGGCGTGGCCGGTGCGACGCATATCGCCGATGATCCGAGCGTCTTGGCGGCGATCAATCCCGCCTATGGGATTTCCTTTCTCCTCGGACACGGGATGATCGGCTTCGTCACGCTCGGCGCCGTGTTTCTTGCGGTGACCGGGGCCGAGGCGCTTTATGCCGATCTTGGCCATTTCGGCCGCGCGCCGATCCAGACCGCATGGCTTGTTATCGTCCTGCCTGCGCTCGTGCTCAACTATTTCGGCCAGGGCGCGCTGGTGCTGGCGCACCCGGAGGCGATCGAAAACCCGTTTTTCCTGCTCTTTCCGGACTGGATGCTGTTGCCTATCGTGGTTCTTGCAACGGCGGCGACCGTGATTGCGAGCCAGGCGGTGATCACCGGCGCCTATTCGCTCGCGCGCCAAGCCATTGCCCTCGGGCTCCTGCCGCGGCTGGACGTGCGCCACACCTCTGAGGAACAGGAAGGCCAGATCTACATGCCGCTCGTGAACACGGCGCTCCTGCTGGGCGTCCTGCTCCTGGTCGGCCTGTTCCGAACATCGAGCGCGCTTGCTTCCGCCTATGGAATTGCGGTCACGGGCACCATGGTCGTGACGGCGGCAATGGCCTTCGTGGTCATTTGGCGCGTATGGGGCTGGTCGCCTTTGTTGGCCGGCCTGCTGATTGCGCCGTTCTTCGTCATCGACGCGACCTTTCTTGCAGCCAACCTTCTCAAGTTCGTCGAGGGCGGTTGGCTGCCGCTCGCCTTTGCTGGCGCGCTCTCGGCGGTGATGTACACGTGGCATCACGGCAATAGGCTTCTCCTGGAAAAGACCCGCAGGCTCGAGACGCCGCTGGAGGCGCTTGTCGCGATGCTCGAAAAGAAGCCGCCCCACCGCGTGCCCGGCACCGCCGTCTTCCTCACTTCCGACCCGCAGAGCGCGCCGACCGCGTTGATGCACAGCCTCAAACACTACAAGGTCCTGCACGAGAAGAACGTGATTCTAAGCGTGCTCACCGCGCAGACGCCGCGTGTTGCGCCCGAGGAGCGCGTAAGAATCGAGCCGATCGGCGAGACCTTTTCGCGCGTGACGTTGCGATTCGGCTACATGGAATCGCCCAATGTGCCGCGCGCCCTCGCCATCGCGCGCAAGCTCGGCTGGCAGTTCGATATCATGTCGACCTCGTTCTTCCTCTCCCGCCGGCTCCTGAAAGCCGCCGCGCGCTCGGAAATGCCGCGCTGGCAGGACCGGCTGTTCATCGCGCTCACGCGAATTGCGAACGATGCAACGACCTATTTCCAGATACCCACTGGCCGGGTGGTCGAGGTGGGCACGCAGGTCACGGTCTAGTCGTCGGTTTCAGTGACGGCTGAAAGCGTGATCCGAAGGCCGGGCAGGTCGGCCGCCCTGAGCGCCGTGTCGCGAGGCTTTTTCAGGAACCGCCGGCGGCGCGCGGCGTCTCGCCGGCGAGGGCGGCCCGCAGGAGCGCCAGCGCGTCGCCGCTCGCCCACTCGGCGGGGCCTGAGAGCGATGCGATTTCGCAGCCCGCGGGATCGATCAGTAGGGTGGTCGGCATTCCGAACGCCTTGCCGATCAGCTTGAGGTCCTGGAAAATTTTGGCGCTCGGGTCCGCGTAATAGGCGAGGTCCTTGATACCCGCCTCGGCGAGCCAGGCCCTGGGCTTGTCAGGGTCGCGCGTGTCGATATTCACCGCGACCACCTCGAAGCGCGGGCCGCCAAGTTCGCGTTCGAGCGCGTCGAGCGCCGGCATTTCCGTCCGGCAGGGCGCGCACCAGGTGGCCCACAGATTGAGGAGAACGGTGCGGCCCTGCCAGTCGGCAAGCGTTTTCGGCGCTCCCGCCGCGTCCTTGAAGCCGAGCGGCGGCAGCCGGCGCGGTTGATCGGCGACCACCAGCGCGGCAATTTCGCCGCGGGCGAGCGGGGCGAGACGGCGGGCAAGGTCGGCGGCCGGCCGGCAGGCCGCATCCTGTGGATTGCGCGCAATTCCGCGAAGGCCGTATACCGCGCCAACGACCGCGACGGCGGCGAGCAGGCCAGCGACCCCGATCGTGAGGCCGCGGCGCGACCGGCTGCGCGGCTCTCGAGGAGTGTCGGTCATGAGCGGATCCGAGGACATGCCATGAGTAATAAGATGTGGGGCGGGCGCTTCACAAGCGAGCCCGCGGCAATCATGGCGGAGATCAACGCCTCGATCGACGTCGACCGGCGGTTGTTCCGGCAGGACATCGCCGCGAGCAAGGCGCATGCGGAGATGCTCGCCAAACAGGGCATTATTTCGCCCAAGGACGGCAAGGCGATCGCGCGCGGCCTCGACGCGATCCTCGGCGAAATCGAGAGCGGCCAGTTCGCCTTCAAGCGCGAGCTCGAAGACATTCACATGAATGTCGAGGCGCGGCTGCATGAATTGGTCGGCCCGGCCGCCGGCCGCCTGCACACCGCGCGCTCGCGCAACGACCAGGTCGCGACCGATTTCAAGCTGTGGGTGCGCGATGCGATCGACGACATCGACGGGCTGCTCGCCGGCTACCAGCGGGCGCTCGCGGAGAAGGCGCTCGCCCATGCCGACACGATCATGCCCGGTTTCACCCATTTGCAGCCGGCCCAGCCGGTGACGTTCGGCCATCACCTGCTCGCCTATGTCGAGATGGCCGGGCGCGACCGCGGCCGCTTCGCCGATGCGCGCCGGCGCCTCAACGAGTGCCCGCTGGGCGCGGCGGCGCTCGCCGGCACCTCGTTTCCGATCGATCGGACGATGACGGCGAAGACGCTCGGATTTGCGCGACCCGCCGCCAATTCGCTCGACGCGGTCTCCGATCGCGATTTCGTGCTGGAGGCGCTCGCGGCGGCGGCGATCGCGGCGGTGCACCTGTCGCGCTTCGCCGAGGAGATCGTCATCTGGACCTCGCCGCTGATCGGCTTCCTCGTCCTGTCGGACGCCTTCACGACTGGCTCGTCGATCATGCCGCAGAAGCGCAACCCCGACGCGGCGGAGCTCGTGCGCGCCAAGACCGGGCGCATCGTCGGATCGCTCGACACGCTCCTGATGGTGATGAAAGGGCTGCCGCTTGCCTATCAGAAGGACATGCAGGAGGACAAGGAAGCCGCCATCGGCGGCCTCTCCGCGCTCTCGCTGTGCCTCGTCGCCATGACCGGCATGGTGGGCGATATGCAGCCGGATGCGGCGCGCATGGAGGCCGCGGCCGCCCAAGGCTTCTCGACGGCGACCGATCTGGCCGACTGGCTCGTGCGGGAGCTGGAGATTCCGTTCCGCGAGGCCCACCACATCACCGGACGCATCGTCGCCGAGGCCGAGAAGCGCGGCGTCGCGCTGGAGGCGCTTCCTCTGAAGGAGATGCAGGCCGTCGAGCCGCGCATCGACGCGCGCGTCCAGCGGGTGCTGACCGTGCAGAATGCGGTGAAGACGCGCGCGAGCTTCGGCGGCACCGCCCCGAAAAACGTGCGGACGCAGGCCAAGCGCTGGCTGAAGACTCTCGGCGCAACGTAAAAGCCGGCGACCACTACGCTATGGGGGACCGCCGGCTTTTGGCAGATCAGGCAGACCATTTCCGCCTGCGTGTCGCGGGATTGTCGCGCGATTGTCAGTTGCCGCCGATATTCCCCTTCGGCCCAGCGTTATCCGTCTGGCTCGACGGGGCTTCCTTGCTGCCCGGCGCGGCGCCGGTCGTGCCGGGGGACATGCGGTCTTTGGACATGCCGCTGCCGGACATTCCGCCCGACGAGCTGCCGGGCGCGTAGGTGCCGCCGGTGTCAGCGGTTCCCGGTTGCGCCTGAAGGTTCTGGTTGCTGCCCGTCGGGGTGTTGGACGCGCCGCCCGTGCCGGCGCCGGTGCCGGTTTGAGCGAGGCCCTGCGTTGCGAACGCCGCGACGCCCAAAGCGACAAGCCCGGCACGCACGGCGTGTTTCGTTAAACTCATGGTCTTCCTCCTGCAATGTTATGGATGGATGTACGGCCCGCTCGGCCGCATACTTGATCAACAGCGCGGCCGATGCCTGGTTCCCCCGGCCGGCGAAGCGGTTTTCCAATCAAGTTGATGAGTTTCCTTCTGTTTCCGCCGTTAAGGCAGCATGCTACCGCGGCCGTGCCTCAATCTGGCCGACCCGGTCTGGTGTGGTCGAGCCGAAACGCGTCACGCGGTCGCATCGCCGCCGGCGGCGGCCCGTCATGGCGGGTGGTCGCACTTTCATGCGAAATGCTCTATGTTGGCGCCGGATTCTAGGGGAGCGGCTGTATGCGTCGGGGTGACCGCTGGTTCGCGGATGTGTTGCTGATGCTCTGGCTCTTCGTTGCGCTCGGCCTTGCCGGCTGCGGGCGGAAGTCCGACCTCGATCCACCCTCGGCGAGCGCCGCGCCTGCCGCCGTGGAACCGACCGGCCAGCCCTCCTGGCGCGTGCCGCCGACCCAGGCCGCTCCGCCGCCTCCGCCCC
>CAYGZV010000069.1:0-13642 GCA_964354425.1 uncultured Rhodoplanes sp.
CATGCTCGGCGCGTGTGCGTCGTTCGTGTCGTACCTGCTGGCGCGGGGCACTTGACCGTATGTTTTATGTACTTAGCGCTTTTGCCGTACGGGTATCTCCCCGGTTCTTCCCCAAGACCTACAGGGCACGTCCCAAAGGTCTCCTCGTGCCACTAAGCCGACAGTTGTAGACCGGACAATCCTTCTGCAATGCGCTATATGCCAAGCAAACGCAGGCCATGGCGGACCATGGCGTTGCGCTCAAGCCTTCGCGCTGCGCCCAAGCCGTGACGCCGCGCTCTCGCCACGCGGCGCAAAGCCTCCACGCGTTACTGAGTTCGGCGCGTCTGCGTTACTAAGCTCTGCGCGTCTGCTTTACCGAACGCTGCGCGTTTGCGTTACTGAGTTCTGCGCGTCTGCATTTTGGGGCGCGCCTTGAGGGCCGGGCGCGGCGCGACGCCGAGCGCCTCCGTGATAAGCTCCCCGAGCGCTGAAAAATCCGCCTTGCGCGGCGAGGTGCGGCGGAAGGCGAGCCCGATGCTGCGGCCGGGCTCGGGCGGCGCGAAGCGCAGCAGCTTGATCCGCGCGTCGCGCGCCTCGACCTCGGCCGCGACCTGCGGCAAGAGCGTCGCCCCGTAGCCGTTCGCGACCATCTGGATGACGGTCGCAAGGCTCGTCGCGCCGAGCCGCATCGACTGCTCGCGACGCACGCCGCGGCAATAGGCAAGCGACTGGTCGCGCAGGCAGTGCCCTTCCTCCAGCAGGATGAGGGTTTCGCGTTCGATCGCCTGCGCGTCCACCCGCAGGGACGCCGGGCGCGGGTCGTCGGCCTTGACCGCCAGCACGAAGCAATCATCGAACAGGGGGATCGTGTCGACCTCCGGCTCGTCGACCGGCAGCGCCAGCAACAGGAGATCGAGCCCGCCGCGCATGAGCTCGTCCAGCAGAAATCGGGTCTGCGTCTCGCGCAGCTCGACGCGCAGCTCCGGATAGCGGCGCTGCAGCTCCGGGAGGATTTTCGGCAGCACGTAAGGCGCGAGCGTCGGGATGATGCCGAGCCGCAGCCGGCCCGCCAGCGTGCGGCCGTAATGGCGCGCGAGATCGGCGAGGTCGCGCACGGCGGCGAGCACTTGCTCCCCCTGCTTGGCGAAGTCGAGGCCGACCGGCGTGAGCGACACGTCGCCCGGCCGCCGCTCGACGAGGTCGACGCCGAGCGTCTTCTCCAGCTCGCGGATCTGCATCGACAACGCCGGCTGGCTGATGGCGCACTCGCTCGCGGCCCGGCCGAAATGCCGGCAGCGCGCCAAGGCGGAGAAATATCGCAGCTGCTTCAGGGTGATCATCGCGATAAGATATCCTGATCGGTTTCAACAAACAATCCGATTAGACCTAATCAAAAGAAGATAGGATGGTGCGCTTCTCTCCGCCGCAGCCGACCAGCTCGGCGCGGCGGACGCCGAGCGCGACGTGCGCGCTTCGCGCTGAAATTCTACCCCGAGGAGGGCAATCGGGACCTCACGGCGACGCCTCCCAGGCGTCATGATAATCCTATACGGAACTCGAATAATTACAGAACTCGATCGGAGAGAGACATGGACGCAAAGCTGAAAGAGCTCAATGAGAGCAAGGCGACATGCCCAGTATTGCACGGTACAAACGCCGGAATGCGGTCCAACCGTGATTGGTGGCCGAACCAGTTGAACCTCAAACTTCTCCGCCAGAACTCGTCCTTGTCCAATCCCATGGGCGAGGCGTTCAACTACGCGGAGGAGTTCAAGAAGCTCGACCTGAAGGCCCTGAAGCAGGACCTCTACGCGCTGATGACGGACTCGCAGGATTGGTGGCCGGCCGATTACGGTCACTATGGGCCGCTCTTCATCCGGATGGCGTGGCACAGTGCGGGCACCTACCGCACCGGTGACGGCCGCGGCGGCGCCGGCGCCGGCCAGCAACGCTTCGCGCCGCTCAACAGCTGGCCCGACAATGTGAACCTCGACAAGGCGCGCCGGCTGCTGTGGCCGGTCAAGCAGAAATACGGCGACAAGATTTCGTGGGCCGACCTGTTCGTCCTCGCTGGCAACTGCGCCATCGAGTCGATGGGAGGCAAGACCTTCGGCTTTGGCGGGGGGCGCGCGGATGTCTGGGAGCCTGAGGAAGACGTCTACTGGGGCGCCGAGGACACCTGGCTTGGCGACAAGCGCTACTCCGGTGACCGGCGGCTCGAGAATCCTCTCGCCGCGGTGCAGATGGGCCTGATCTACGTGAACCCGGAAGGGCCGAACGGCAACCCGGATCCGGTCGCGTCCGGCCGCGACATTCGCGAGACTTTCGCGCGCATGGCCATGAACGACGAGGAAACCGTCGCTCTCACCGCCGGCGGTCACACCTTCGGCAAATGTCATGGCGCTGGCGATACGGCGTTGGTCGGTCCTGAACCCGAGGCCGCCGGCCTCGAACAGCAGGGCCTCGGTTGGAAGAGCAGCTTTGGTAGCGGCAAAGGCGATGATGCGATCGGCAGTGGCTTGGAAGGCGCCTGGACGCCGAACCCGATCAAGTGGGACAATGGCTATTTCGACATGCTGTTCGGCTACGAGTGGGAACTCACGAAGAGCCCCGCCGGCGCCTTTCAGTGGAAGGCGAAGAACGTCGCTGACAAGGATCTCGCGCCGGCCGCCGGCGATCCGTCGAAGCGGGTCCCGACAATGATGACCACCGCGGACATGGCGATGCGCATGGACCCGATCTACGAGCCGATTTCGCGGCGCTTCCACGCGAACCCGGACCAGTTGGCGGATGCCTTCGCCCGGGCGTGGTACAAGCTGACGCACCGCGACATGGGCCCACGCTCGCGCTATCTCGGCCCGGAGGTTGCCGCGGAGGAGCTGATCTGGCAGGACCCCGTCCCCGCAGTCGATCACAAACTTATTGACGCGCAGGACATCGCCGCGCTCAAGGGCAAGGTCCTGGCATCGGGCCTTTCCATCTCCGAATTGGTCTCGACCGCGTGGGCGTCGGCGGCCACCTTCCGCGGCTCTGACAAGCGCGGTGGGGCGAACGGGGCGCGCATACGCCTCAGCCCGCAGAAGGACTGGGAGGTCAACCAGCCTGCCCAACTGGCGAAGGTCCTGAAAACGCTCGAGGGCGTCCAGAGGGCGTTCAACGATGCGCAGTCGGGCGGGAAAAAGGTGTCGCTTGCCGACCTGATCGTCCTCGGCGGTTGCGCAGCCGTCGAGCAGGCGGCGAAGAAAGCCGGGCACGACGTGAGCGTTCCCTTCGCGCCTGGGCGCACGGACGCGTCGCAGGAGCAGACCGATGTGGAGTCCTTTGCCGTCCTCGAACCGATTGCAGACGGGTTCCGTAACTACCTCAAGACCGAATACACCCTGTCGGCTGAGGAGCTGCTGGTCGACAAGGCGCAACTCCTGACGCTGACCGCGCCCGAGATGACGGTCCTCGTCGGCGGCCTGCGCGTGCTGGGCGCCAATGTCGGGCAGTCTCAACACGGCGTCTTTACGAAACGGCCGGGGGAACTGACCAACGACTTCTTCGTGAACCTGCTCGACATGGGAACGACGTGGAAGCCGGCCTCGGATGCGGGGGATGTGTTCGAGGGACGCGATCGCAAGAGCGGCGAACTGAAGTGGACCGGCGCCCGTGTCGATCTCGTCTTCGGTTCGAACTCGGAGCTCCGCGCCCTTGCCGAAGTCTACGGCTCCGGCGACGCGCAGCAGAAGTTCGTGCGTGACTTCGTGGCGGCTTGGAACAAGGTGATGAACGCCGATCGCTTCGACCTTGCCTGATCTCGGCTGAACGGTCCTCCTTCGAGGGCTTCTAGGCTACTAGAGCGCAGCTACGACCGAACCCTCCCCCGCTTGCGGGGGAGGGTTCGCGCACAAGCGCGACGGGTGCGGCAGTTCGTAGATGGGTCGAGGGATGCGCGACCCATCGCTATCGCAGCCCCAAGCTTTGCGTGGGTCTCGCTGCTCTCAACCTATCCGTCATCGGAAGCCGAGCGCAGTTCGGCTGTCCGGAATCCACGGCCCTTTAAACTCGGATATCGATTTCCGGGCTCCCGCGCTTCGCGAGGCCCCGGAATGACGCCGCCGGCTACTGCGCGGCGTCCTTGGTGGCGGCCTGTTGTTCGGCCGCGGTCTCCGCCTCGTCGACCGTCTTGAGCGCGGCCGGATGCGGCATCGACATGATGTTGTAGCCCGAATCGACGAAATGGATGTCGCCGGTCACCCCGCTCGAGAGGTCGGACAGCAGATAGAGCGCCGCCCCGCCGATTTCCTCGATGCGGACGGTGCGCCGGAGCGGCGCGTGCCGCTGCTGATAGTTGAACATCAGCCGCGCGTCGGTGATCCCGGCGCCGGCGAGCGTGCGCACCGGCCCCGCCGAGATCGCGTTGACGCGGATCGCCTGCGGGCCGAAATCGGCGGCGAGATAGCGCACCGAGGCTTCGAGCGCGGCCTTCGCCACGCCCATCACATTGTAGTTCGGCATGACGCGGGTGGCGCCGCCATAGGTCAGAGTCACCATGGCGCCGCCATGGCTCATGAAGGTCGCCGCGCGGCGGGCGATCTCGGTGAAGGAGAAGCACGAGATCACCATGGTGCGGATGAAGTTCTCGCGCGTCGTGTCCGCGTAACGCCCCTTCAGCTCGGCCTTGTCGGAAAAGGCGATCGCATGGACGAGGAAGTCGAGCCCGCCCCATTCCTCGCCGAGCGTGTGGAACATCTTGTCGACCGACTCGATGGCCTCGACGTCACATGGAACCACGAGGTCTGATCCGAGCGACTGGGCGAGCGGTTTCACCCGCTTGCCGAGCGCTTCGCCCTGATAGGTGAACGCGAGCGTCGCGCCCTGTCCGGAGAGCATCCTGGCGATTCCCCAGGCGATCGAATGATCGTTCGCGACGCCCATGACGAGGCCGCGTTTGCCGGCCATCAACCCGCTTCTTGCGACCGGCGGCTCAGACGCCATGAGGGTCGGCCTGCGGGGAGGAAACGGGACGACGGCGGGGGCCGCCGCGTAGCCATCGGTCTTCATCGCGTCGAGCCCTCCCTCGCGGGTTTGGCCGTCGTGCACCCGCTGCGTTTCCCCGCCGCGCCGATTCGGCGCAGTTAAGGTCGTCTCTTATGTCGTCCATGCAACATCGGCATGACATCGCGGTGGCGCGCCTCGGCCTCGGTGGACAACTCGTTGACGGCACGATTCGACCTTTTCGATTGCACGGCGCTCGGCCGCGACCGGCTTACGCGTCGAGGTGCTTGAACACGAGCGATGCGTTGGTTCCACCGAACCCGAAGGAGTTGGACAGCACGCAGGCGAGCGTCGCATTGTCCCGCCGTTTGCGCACGATCGGCACGTCGGCAAAGAGGGGATCGAGGTTCTCGATGTTGGCGCTCTCGCAGATGAAACCGTTGTTCATCATCAGGAGCGAGTAGATCGCCTCATGCACGCCGGTCGCGCCCTGCGAATGGCCGGTGAGCGATTTCGTCGCCGAGATCGGCGGGCACTTGTCGCCCGCGCCGAAAACTTCCCGGATCGCTTCGATCTCCTTGAGATCGCCGATCGGCGTCGAGGTGGCGTGCGGATTGATATAGTCGATCTTCGGCCCGACGCCGTGCAAGGCAAGGCGCATGCAGCGCGCCGCGCCCTCGCCGGAGGGGGCGACCATGTCGACGCCGTCCGAGGTCGCGCCATAGCCGGCGAGTTCGCCGTAGATCCGGGCCCCGCGTGCTTTGGCGTGAGCGAGTTCTTCGAGGACCAGCACCCCGGCGCCGCCGGCGATGACGAAGCCGTCGCGGTCGACATCATAGGCGCGCGAGGCCTTTTCGGGCGTGGCGTTGAATTTCGTGGACATCGCGCCCATCGCATCGAACAGGACCGACAGGGTCCAGTCGAGCTCCTCGCAGCCGCCGGCGAACATCATGTCCTGCTTGCCGGCGCCGATGATCTCGGCGGCGTTGCCGATGCAGTGGCTGGAGGTCGCGCAGGCCGAGGAGATCGAGTAGTTCACGCCCCTGATCTTGAACCAGGTGGCAAGCGTCGCCGAGGCGGTGGACGACATCGCCTTCGGCACCGCGAATGGGCCGATCCGCTTCGGCCCCTTTGTGCGCGCGATGTCGGCGGCCTCGACAATGGTGCGGGTCGAGGGGCCGCCCGACCCCATGACGATGCCGGTGCGCTCGTGCGACACCTCGTTCGGCTCGAGCCCCGCGTCGCGGATCGCCTGCTCCATCGCGACATGGTTCCAGGCGGCGCCGCCGCCGAGAAAGCGCATCGCCCGGCGGTCGACCGCACCCTCGGGATCGAGCGTCGGGGCGCCGTGCACCTGGCTGCGAAAGCCGAGCTCGGCATATTTCTTCGCGTGCGATATCCCGGATTTCGCCTCGCGCAAACTCGCCAGCACTTCCTGGGTGTTGTTGCCGATCGGGGAGACGATGCCCATTCCCGTGACGACGACGCGCCTCATTTCCCTGCTTCCCGTATCTTTTCCGGCTGACCGTCTCAAGGCTGGGCGCTCCCCGTCAGGCCGGACTAGGCTGCGTCGCGGCCTCGCGGAACAGGCCCACTTTGAGGTCGAACGCGCGATAGATGATCGATCCGTCGGCCGAAAGCCAGCCGTCGGCGATGCCGAGCACAAGTTTCGAGCGCACGACGCGTTTGATGTCGATGCCGTACACGACCTTCTTGACCGTCGGAAGAACCTGCCCGGAAAACTTGAGTTCACCGAGGCCGAGCGCTCTGCCCTTTCCTTCGGCCCCGAGCCAGCCGAGAAAAAAGCCGACGAGTTGCCACAGCGCATCAATGCCGAGGCATCCCGGCATGACCGGGTCGCCCTTGAAGTGACAGGGGAAGAACCAGAGATCGGGTTTCACTTCGAGCTCGGCCCGCGCCAACCCCTTGCCATGCTCTCCGCCCTTGTCGTCGATCTCGGCGATCCGATCGAACATGAGCATGGGCGGCAGCGGAAGCTGCGGCCCGTCGTTGAAGAGTTCGCCCCGGCCGCAGGCGAGCAAGTCCTCATACTCGAAACTCGACCGACGATTATGCATTTCCCAGTGACCCTCCCGTCGGCTTGCCTGGAGCAAGCCCCTTCGCGGCAGGATTGGTGCCGCGTCTTGCACCAAAGCGCTGTCGGCCGGCGAACCGGTTTCCGCTCCGTCGAGAACCTGTAAGGCGCTTCCCTAACACAGGCAATGGGCGGCTGAAAACACGCCATCATACGGAGCCCGCAACGGATTCCTTCAACGTCCGGGAGAGCCAATATTGCGAGGCAGTTGCAAGAAGGCGTTAAGCGGGTTAAGATCGGGTTCTCGCCAACCGAGGAGTCAGATTCCGCCCCCGATGCGAACAATTTTTCCGCCTGCCAACGGCCTTGGACCGCAATCGGACGGGGGCCTCGGCGCGTCGGCGCCGGCCGACCTCAATGGCTGCCCGTGGCACGATGTGAAGACGATGCTCCGCGGCGTCGGTTTGCGGCCGACCCTGCAGCGCATGGCGCTCGGCTGGATTCTGTTCGGCAAAGGCCACCGCCACCTGACGGCGGAGATGCTGTACGAGGAGGCAAGCCGGGCGCGGGTTCCGGTGTCGCTCGCGACCGTCTACAACACCCTGCATCAGTTCACCGAAGTGGGTCTTTTGCGGCAGGTGGCGGTCGACGGCGCGAAGACCTATTTCGACACGAACGTCACCGAGCATCATCACTTTTTCATCGAGGACCGGAACGAACTGGTCGATATCCCGAAGGTCGAGACGGGCCCCGACTCGCTACCCGCGGTGCCGGAAGGCTATGAGATCTCCCGCATCGATGTCGTCGTGCGGCTCAAGCTGAAGGGCGCCTGACTAGGCCTGCTCTTTTGATGGATGCGCCGAACGCGCGGCGCAGAATCCTGGACGTCGCCTGGTCAGTCGATTCGTTCGTCGGGATAGACGCCCCACAGGCGTTCCTGCGCGATGAATCCGTCGAAATGCTCGCCGATGAACCGGCATTTCCCGCCATTGCAGCGCTTGACCATGCCGAGCACGCCGGGCTCCAGCTTCGCCTTGATCGCGCTGTCCGGGTCGGCGGACTCGTAGAGCGGGACCAGGTCCTCGCTCGCCTTCCGCTTGGCCACGAAGGCGGAGCGGCGCCCCGACAGCAGCGAGTGATAGACCCAGCCCTCGGCCCCCTCCCAGTCGCGGATGCGCCGCCAGTTGTCGTATTCCGCGGTGATTTCCACCGGCAGTCCGGCCCGGGTGAAAACCCAGATGACGTCGTGGTCCTTGGTCGGTCCCCCGCGCACATTGACGCGATCCGACTTCAGGCTGACGAAGCGCGGCACCGGCAGCCCGCTTTGCGCGCCGGTCGCGAGTTCCCCGCCGGCCGCCCGTGCTGCCTCGTCCGCGTAAAGAAAAAGCGCCAGCGCCGCCGCGCATAGCCGCAACGCGGCCCATGCGGGGCGAATCGCAGGCACGCAAGAAGAGCGGCGCCAGCGCGTCACGCCGGCCGTTCGGAGCATGCGAGCATAAGACGATGACAGCCGGCCTTGGTGCATTGTGTTATCCCGGCCATCTGGTAGAGAAGAACCATTGCGGCTTCTCCTTGAACGCTCAGAGCGCGGGTTTTCAGTGTCCGCGATGTCGGTTAAAGAGGGCTGAAAAGGCCGCGCGCCCGCCCCCGGTCGGGGCGCCGCGGCGCGGATGGGGCAAGGACTCACGAATTCATGCCAAACAGAAAAAAACCGCTGGTTGTGGTGACCCGCAAACTTCCCGATATCGTCGAAACACGCATGCGGGAGCTGTTCGACACGCGCCTCAATCTCGAAGACAAGCCGCTCAGCCACACTGACCTCGCCGAGGCTCTGGCTACCGCAGACGTGCTTGTCCCGACGGTCACCGACCGGATCGATGCGCATGCCCTCGGCCACGCCGGAGAGCGTTTGAAACTCATCGCCAATTTCGGCAACGGCGTCGACAATATCGACGTGGCCGCGGCGCTCCAGCGCGGGATCACCGTGACCAACACGCCGGGCGTCCTCACCGAGGACACCGCCGACATGACGATGGCGCTCATTCTCGCCGTTCCGCGGCGGCTCGCCGAGGGGGCCGCGCTCATGATGGGCGAGCAGCCCTGGGGAGGCTGGACGCCGACCTGGATGCTCGGGCACCGCATCTCGGGCAAGCGGCTCGGGATCATCGGCATGGGGCGAATCGGCCAGGCGGTCGCACGCCGCGCCCGCTCCTTCGGCCTGCAGATCCACTACCATAACCGCCGCCGCGTCGCGCCCAAGATCGAGGAGGCGCTGGAGGCCACCTTTTGGGAAAGCCTCGACCAGATGCTCGTCCGCATGGACATCATCTCGGTCAACTGCCCGCACACGCCGGCGACCTATCATCTGCTCTCGGCGCGCCGGCTCAAGCTGCTGCAGCCCGAGGCCTATATCGTCAACACGGCGCGCGGCGAAGTGATCGACGAGAACGCGCTGGCGCGCATGATCGAGGCGGGGGAATTGGCCGGCGCGGGACTCGACGTGTTCGAGCACGAGCCCGAGATCAATCCGAAGCTGGTGCGCCTCGCGCGCGCCGGCCGGATCACCATGCTGCCGCATCTCGGCTCCGCGACCATCGAGGGGCGGGTCGACATGGGCACGAAGGTCATCATCAATATCCAGACCTTCATGGACGGGCATCGTCCGCCGGACCGGGTGCTGCCCTCGCAATTGTAGTCGACCCGTCCTCATTCCGGCGCGCTGGAACCCTTCTCCCTGGGGGGAGAGGGTTGGATCAGCCACGCGCTTGCCTCACCGCACGAACCGCCCGCGGTCGTGCGGCTCGTAGAAATCGAGCGCGGGGCCGAGCGGGACGATGCCGGTCGGGTTGATCTGGCGGTGGCTGCCGTAATAGTGGCGCTTGATGTGGTCGAGATTGACGGTCTCGCCGAAACCCGGCGTCTGGTAGAGGTCGCGCAGATAATTCGACAGGTTCGGATAGTCGGCGATGCGGCGAAGATTGCACTTGAAGTGGCCGACATAGACCGCGTCGAAGCGCACGAGCGTGGTGAACAGCCGGATGTCCGCCTCGGTGATCGCCGGGCCGATCAGGTAGCGGTGCGAGGCGAGCCGCGATTCGATTGAGTCGAGCGCATCGAACAGCGCGAGAAAGGCCTCCTCATAGGCGGCCTGCGTCGTGGCGAAGCCCGTGCGATACACGCCATTGTTGATGCTCGGATAGATCAACGCATTGATCTCGTCGATCGCTTCGCGCAGTTCGGGCGGATAGAAGTCGGCGTTCACCTCCGTGAACGCGTCGAAGGCCGAATTCAGCATGCGGATGATTTCCGACGACTCGTTGTTGACGATCGTCCGCCGCGTCTTGTCCCACAGCACGGGCACCGTCACGCGTCCGGTGAAGCGCGGATCGGCGAGGCGATAGATGTCGGCGAGCGTGCGCGCGCCGTTGACCGCATCGCCGGTCGAGCCCTCGCTTTCGTCGAAGGTCCAGCCGGCGGCGCCCATATGCGGCGAGACCACCGAGACGGAGATCGCGCCGTCGAGTTTTTTCAGCTTGCACAGAATCAGCGTGCGGTGCGCCCAGGGGCAGGCGAGCGAGACATAGAGGTGATAGCGGCCGGGCGCGGCGGCAAACCCGCCCTCGCCGGAGGGACCCGGCCGTCCGTCCGGGGTGACCCAGCGCCGGAACGGCGACTCGGCGCGCACGAAGCGCCCGCCGCTCGCCGCGGTGTCGTACCATTGATCCTTCCAAACGCCTTCGACCAGCAGGCCCATATGCACGCGCTCCTTGCACAGGGAAGATATAGGCGGGGAGCCGCAGGGTTAAACCGGCGGGGAGCCGGACAAGCGATATGGACCCGCGGCGACCGCGATGCTAATCGCTCTGCAACAGCCATGAGCGATCTCTCCCTCACCATCCTGCCCGAGAACGCGGGCGACGCGCTGGCGATCGAGCGGCTGCACGAGCGCACCTTCGGTCCCGGGCGCTTTGCGCGCACGGCCTATCGCATCCGCGAGGGCGGACCGCATCGGCTCGACCTGTCCTTCACGGCGCGGATCGGAACGCTGCTCGTCGGCTCGGTGCGGCTCACGCCGGTTCGCATCGGCGAGACGCCGGCGCTGCTGCTCGGGCCGCTCACGGTCGAGCCGCCCTTCCGCGAGCGCGGAATCGGATTTGCCCTGATCGAGCGGGCGCTCGCGCAGGCCAAGGCGAAAGGCGGCCGCCTGGTCTTGCTGGTGGGCGACGAGCCCTATTACGCGAAGGCGGGCTTCAAGCGCATTCCGAAGGGCCGCGCGCGCATGCCGGGTCCGGTCGATCCCGCCCGCCTGCTGGTCGCCGAACTGGAAGCGGGCGCATTCGAGGGCGTGTCCGGATCGATCCGGCCGGAGTGGGAGCCTGCCTGACTTTTCGCATTGGGCGCGTTGCCCGTGCGCCGCGGACGTGGCAATAGGCCGTGCGCCGCTTGCGTTATCCGGAGGCCGAGCGGGAACTCGGCGGTCCGTTCCACCACACCGGTCTGTGAGCATGCACTCCGCGCTCGGGCTGCGCCCGAAGCCCGGAACAAGCCGGTTCGCTATCGGAACTTGCGTCAAAAAGGGGTTTGCCCATGAAGAAAATTCTTGGCGCCGTCGCGCTTGTCGCGGCACTCACTGGCGCGCCGCCCGCCTTCGCCCAGGTGATCGATCTGTCGACCATCACCTGCAAGGACTTCTTCGAGGGCAACAAGGACAGGATCGACTTCGTCGTCGCCTGGCTGCTCGGCTACTACACCGGCGAGGACGACCCGCCGGTGCTCGATTTCGCCAAGCTGAAGGACAAGGCGGCGAAGCTCGGCGCCTATTGCGCCACCAATCCGACGCACGGCCTCGTCACCGCCGCCGACAAGGTGATGGAATAGGCGGTCGCCCGCGTTCCCCGCGAACGGGGAACGCTTCGGCGGAGCGCAGCCGGCATTCGTCGCCTCTCCCTTGCGAGGAGAGGGGACGATGCTGGATTTGCGCAGCCGGCATCAGGTGAACTGAGCGGTGGTCTCGTTCAGGCCGTTGCCGAATATGTCCTCGGCGATGCTCAAGCCGAGGGGAACGCCGCCGATCATATCCCCGGACGTCGGATAGCCGAGTTCGAGATCGGCCTCGGGGTCAAACCGCGCGCTGATGGCGCCGCTCTTCTTGTAGCCGCCGAGCGTTCCGTCGAAACGCCAGTGCACGCCGAGATAGACCCTGCTCAGGGCGTTCTCGACGATCGCCTGCTTGAAGCTTCGCATCCGCCGATTGTGGCGGGTTCGCAGCGCGCCGTTCGCATCCATGGCGATGCCGTCGAGCTCCTCGGAGACGTAGCTGAATCTGATGTTATCGCCGCCGCCGCTCGCGAGCGCATCGAGGCTGACTTCCTTCGATCGTTTCTCTTTCAGATAAAGCCGCGCAATGTGAAACGCAGCCGCGCCGAACGTGGCGTGCCCCGACGGGTAGGCGGGAAAGCCCGGCGTGAAGTTCGCCTTGCCGATCGCGTTCGTGTTGGGAGCGCCCAGCGGCAGCCAGAACGGGTCGCACTGCGACGGCAGCCGCAGGCCGGGGATTCCGGACGGTCCGAAATCGTCGTCGATCTCGCGGATGCCGACGACCGGCCGCCAGAGATCGTACAGATATTTGTAGTGCCAGGCGTGAATGCCCGCATCGGCCATCGCGGCGTTCACGAGGGCGAGCAGCCGCACATTCTCGGCCTCGGTGAGCATGTATTGCGCGGCCGCCGCCCGCACGACCCGATTGTAGAGGCGGGGCGGCGTGCCGATCTTCTGCGCCCCGTCATAAGCCCAATAAATTCCAATGAGGGTTTCCGACGGCGTGCGCGACCGGCTGGCGCGTTCTCCGAGCTGCTGCGCTTCGCCATGGTGCTGCAGATAGGTTGCTTCGGTGCGGTTAAGACCGGTCATCGTCCAGCCCGGCGGCGAGGCGAGCTTGTTGCGGTTCTTGCAGGCGAACAGCCGCATGCCGCCCCAGTAAGGCGACAGAAAGGGCTGGCCGGGGTTGTGCGGGTCGACACGATGACGTCCGAATGCTCCGGAAGCGACCCAGGGCGGCCGATCCTCATGTCGTTCGTCGAAATACCGGTCGCCGAATCCCGCGCGCCGCTGGACCAGTTCCTTGCCGAGTTTCAGTCCGTAATCGAAGCCGGTCGAAATATCGTCCTGCGAGCCGCCGAGCGGCGCCTCCAGGAACTTCTTCTCGATGAGGGCGCCATGCGACTTGTACAGCATGCGCAGCGCCGTGTGGCAGGCCGCGCTCGCGGCGGCCGCGGCGGCCTCCGGGGACGCGGGTCCGGCGTATATTGGAAGCGGAGCCTGCATGTATTGCGGGCAGCCTCCGGTGACGCCGAAATAGGCGTCGTGCAGCGCGAGATGCGCGATGGCCCCCGCCCGCGAACTGCGGGTCGGGCCACCATTGTCCAGAGGCGGCGGATCGCCCGTATGGTCCGCCGTGTTCAGATCGTTCACCACGTCATTCCAATACGATGCGATGTCCATGACGTCTCCCTTTCATGAACTGTGGAGGCGTCTGGACCCTAGAGCGGCCGCGTCCGACCGAAGGTGAACCAGTTCACAGCGGCCGAGACCCGGCGCGCTCAGCGCGTCATCGGAGTCGCACGGCGAACCGGCCGCGAAGTGAAT
>CAYGZV010000070.1:0-13079 GCA_964354425.1 uncultured Rhodoplanes sp.
GGCCCGGACGCGGTCATCGCGACGTCCCCCCGATCGCGCGCTGCCCCCGCGCCGCCTCGACGGCCGCCGGCCACGCATAGTCGTCGCCGAAGCACAGGCGGCAGGTGGCGCGGAGCCAGGCCGGCATACGCCATGGTCCGGCGCCCTCGCCTCGCAACGGATCCTGCAGCGGCGCATCGTTGAGCATTGCGACCTCACTCGCAGTTTTCGGAGCGGGCTTCCCGCACCTCGGACCAGATCGCCCGCAGCGCATCAGCGCTCACCAGGCCCTTGTCGGCGACCGCGCGCTCGCGCACGCGCGCCAGGATCGCCGGCAGGTCGTCGCCTCCGGCCGTCAAACCGAGCTGGGACAGGGACGCGGCGATCGCGGCAAGCCCGGAGTGTTTGCCGATCGTGAACCGATGTACGCGGCCGAGCAGGCCGGGATCGAGCGCCTGATAGGTGCGGCGGTCCTTCAAAAGGCCGTCGACATGGATGCCCGATTCGTGGGTGAACACGTCGTCGCCGACGATCGCCTTGTTCGCCGGAATGGGTCGCACGGCCGCTGCGGCGACCACGGCGGCGACGGTTCCGAGCTGGTCGAGCACGATCCCCGTCTCGCGCCCGTGCAACTGCCTGAGCGCGACCGCGACCTCTTCGAGCGGCGCATTGCCGGCCCGCTCGCCGAGACCGATCACGGTGACCGAGGCATGCGTCGCGCCGGCCTGGATGGCGGCGAGCGTGTTGGCGGTGGCGAGCCCGAGATCGTCATGCGCATGGATTTCAAGCTCGAGCGCGGTCGCCTGCCGCAGTTTCGCGACCAGCGCGTAGGTCGCAAACGGATCGAGCACGCTGAGCGTGTCGGCGATGCGAAAGCGCTGCGCGCCGGCCGCGGCGGCGGCGGCGATCACGGCGATCAGGAAATCGACATCGGCCCGCGAACTGTCCTCCCCGCCGACCGCGACGGCGAGGCCCTTGCCGCGCGCGTAGCCGACCACGCTTCCGAGCCGATCGAGCGCGGCGGCGCGTCCGCCGCCGAGCTTTGCTGCGATCTGGATGTCGGAGACGGGGATCGACAGATTGACCA
This sequence comes from uncultured Rhodoplanes sp., assembly GCA_964354425.1. GTDB lineage: Bacteria > Pseudomonadota > Alphaproteobacteria > Rhizobiales > Xanthobacteraceae > Rhodoplanes. Next base: position 1,067 of record CAYGZV010000070.1, read on the forward strand.
TGGCGACGCCGCTATCGAGCGCGGCGTCGACATCCTCGCGCCGCATCCGGCACCAGGCGATCGGCGTGAGCGGAAGCCCCGCCGCGACGATGGCGCGGATGGCGGCGATTTCCTGTCGGCCCATGGCCGGCGTGCCGGCTTCGATTTCGTTGACGCCGGCCCGCGCCAGAGCGCGCGCGATCGCGACCTTCTCCTCGATGCTGAAGGCCACGCCGGGCGCCTGCTCGCCGTCGCGCAACGTGGTGTCGTTGAGCACCACGCGTCCGCGCGGGCCGCGGTCTGATCCCGCGGGGACGCAGCTTGCCGGCCGCGCGCGCATCATGTCAGCGCCGCATTCCGCAGCCGCCCGCAGACGCCCCCGCCGATCTGCCGCACGCGCACCCCGACGACGCTGCTGCGGCGGCGCTCGTGAAAGTGAAGCCCGTGCGTCCGGGACGATCGACGAAATCGACGCATAGCCCGGCCGCCAAACGCTGCGAGCCCGGATCGATGAACATGCGCACCCCGGCTGATTCGATCACCGCGTCTTCCGGTTCCGGCGTGAGTTCAAGACCGATCGAATATTTCGGGCCGGTGCAGCCTCCCGCTTCAATGATGATTCTCAGGCCGGCATCCGGCTTGCCCGCGCGCGACATCGCGCTTCGCACCGCATCGGCGGCTTCGCTCGAAAGGGTCACCATCAAGAGGGCTCCGCTCGTTGCATCTGTTGCATCTATGGAAGGCAAAGCAACCCGCATGCCAGCAAATGAACCGACGCGATCACCACGGACGAGCTCAGTCATTCCGAAAGCCGTGCGTGCGGCGCGCCGATCCGGAACCGATCACTTTGCCGATCAGTATGGAGTCCGACCCCGCCGCCGTGCGCCGGCCGGAATGACGGACGAGTGAATTGCCGAAATCCCTCCCCGGCGCTGTCGGGCGCAAGCATGTCGCAATGCGCACGCAACCGACCTGTCGCACTTCCGCCAATCGCATCAGGACTCAAGATTTGTGACGCCGGCGCGGCGCGTGCGGGCCAGACGGCTTTCGCCCGGCTCTTCTCCGAAGCAATGCTCGAAATCCGCGCAGTCCGTGCAAACCGGCGTCGTGCACATCGCCATTCCGTCGGTCTCGCACAGCATGCGATAGAAGAACCGCTTCCAGCGCATGTTGCGGGTGTTCTGCGCCGCAAGCGGACCGAAGTGGCGCGCGAGCAGCCGCGACAGTTCCGCGCGATTGCGCAAACCAAGGTCTTCCCACAAATGGTTGGGTTCGACCGCGCGGCGGGCGATCATCGCCGCGAGCCACCGGTTCTCCTCGCTCTCGATCGAGCGATGTGCGAGCAGGAGGCCGCGCACCATCGCGACCTCGTCATCCCCAGCGACTGGATGCTCCGCATCGCAGGCGCAGAACACATCGTAGGCGCCGGAAAACAATCGATCGAGCAGCGCGCGGAAATCGCCGACCGACAGGCCGAGATGCGCGTGCACGGCGCTGCCCTGGGCCGCCGCTACCGCAATCATCGAAGCGAATACATGGACGTCGAACTCGCCGTCGTCGTCGATCGCCGCATCGGCGGGATGCCAGCCGGTCAGCGCGAAATAGATGTCGTCGCTGTTGCATCCGCGATGGCAGGTCGCCATCGCCGCGCGGGGATCGACGCAGACTGCGGCGGGCGGCGTGAACTGAAACGTCATCGATCACGCCGCGACCGCGCTTGCGCTCACATGGGTCTGGCAGTTTTTCGGGCACACGCGGGCACAGGCGCCGCAGCCGATGCAATTGCCGGGCTGATCGAGCACCATGATCTTGCGCTCGAACTCCTCGTCCTCGTCGTCGTTGCAGGCGACGAGCTCGTCGTCTTCGTTCACCCCCATCAACATCAGCACGCCTTGGGCGCAAACCTTGTAGCAGCGGCCGCAGCCGATGCATCGCTCGCCGTCGATCGCATTCAGATAGGCCGGCTCCCAGGGCGTGCCGTCGCGAGTGTTGAACATGACAAAGCTCCTCTGTCAGGCGGCGCCGCTCAGGCGCGCGCCACGTCCGGAAATTGACGGATCATCGCGACGGCGGCCGCCGTCTGCTTCGTGCCCTCGGCGGCGAGCGCCGCGATGGTTTCGAAGCCGAACCGCTGCGCGTCGCGCACATGCTTGGTGAGCACCACGAGCTTTCCCGCCGTCAGGATCACCCGGCCGAAGCCTTCGTCGTAGACCTTCAGCATCGGGCTTGCGACGAGGCCGGTCTCCTGTTCGACCACGAGTCCGATCGCGCCGTAGAACTGCTCGATGCGCCACACCAGATCGGGATCGGCCCGACACGTCGCCGTCGCGGCGCGGCGCTGCTCCTTGGTGACGATATAGCCCGCAAGCATCTGCGCGTCCGGCCGCTTGGCGTAAGCGCCGAACGTGTCCTGGGCGCGGAGCAGGCGCACCAGGGCCTGCAGGAACGGCGTCGCCAGCGCCTCCGCCTCGGCGGGGTCGGGAAGCGGCGGCGGCGGCGTCGTTTCGTTCAGACTGATAGCCACTGCGTGTCCTCACTCGTCGTCGACAAAGGAAGGCTTGTCCGGTCCCGCGCCCGTGCCGGCGAGCACCTTGCGCAACCAGGGCGGCGGCGTGCCGGCCAGCATCGCGCGCGTGCGTTCGAGCACAGCCTCCAAAGGCTGCGCTGCGGGAACCTTGATCGGGTGGATTTTCGCAGCCACGGCCTTCGCCGCGGAGGGCCCGCCGATCGCGAGGCAGAACAGGAGATGGCAGCCCCGCAGCGCCTCGATTTTCGGCGTGATCCGGTCGTCGCCCTCGGGCGCATGCACGCCATTGGCGTCGGACACGTTGTCGAAGACGACCGTCTCCGTGAGCGCCCACCCTTCGGCGGTGACGTCGAAGATCGCGAAACGGTGCGCCGAACCGAAATGCGCGTTGAGGTTCTTTAAATCCTCGGTCGCAATGGCGACGCGGATCGCGTTCTTCGCTCCTTGTTCGGGCATGCCCTCGTCCGGATCAATGATGCGCAATTTGCGGATGGCCGTCATGGCAGTCTCCACGAACATCGAGCGGGTCGGGTTGCTCGCTTGTGTGAATGTGCGGTGTGTGGATGTGCGGGTGCGCCTGGAACACGTTCGCGACCTCGAAAACGAGGTCGCGGACGCCCTCGTAGAGGATGGTTCGCCGATGCTGGCTCCCCAGCCGATCGAAGATCGGAAACCCCACGCGCATGAGCGGAACGCCGAGCCGCTCGGCGGCCTGGCGTCCATGGCTGTGGGTGAGCAGGAGGTCGCATTCGGCGCCGCAGGCGAGGTCTTCGAAATCGCCGAGATCGCCGATCTTCACCTCCTGCGCCGGAACCTTGGCGAGAACGGGCGAGCCGGCAGTGGTCGTGACCGCGACGGGGACCTCGGCCCCGAGCCCAGAGACGAAGGTCGCGAGCGCATAGAGCTGATCGGGCTCCGCCGCGATTGCGATCCGCTTGCCGCCGAAGAAGAAATGTCCGTCGAGCAACGCGTCTTCGAGCTGACGCCGGCGGCGGCGGATGCGCGCCGGCGCCGCGCGGCCGGACAGTTGCGCCAGCAGCGTGACGAAGAGATCGGCGGAGGCGAGCGAGGCGAGCGATTCGAACAAAGTGAAGGGCGTGCCGGCGAGGTCCGCAAGCCGCTGGGCCGGGCGCCGCATGTGCTCGCCGATGGCGATCGTGTGCGCGGCCTCGCCGAGCGTGCGAATGGAGTCGACCGGCGCCCCGCCATAGGTGGTCGGAATCCAGCGGTCGGGCACGGTGCCGTCGAGCGCGCCGGAAATGTCGGGCACGATGTTCGGCTCGAGGCCGAAGGCCTCCGCCGTGTCGCGCAGCAGCTCGATATCGGCGACGGTGAGGTGACAGCCGGGCAGGATGTTGATGCGTTCCGAGTGGACGCGCTGCGGCGGCTGGGGCGAAACGAGATTGTCGATGAGCGACGTCACCGCCTTGCTCCACCCCTCCTCGATGGCGCCGTCGAAGTCGGGCGTCTGCACCAGCACCACCTCGGTGCCGGCGAGCTCACAGGCGCGGCGCTGTTTGATCGTGGCGAGATCGCCGGCGAAATCCTCGCCGCGCGTCTCGACCAGCGCGGTCGTGCACACGCCGATCAGTTTGGGGTTCGCACGCGCCTTCAGATTGAGGAGCGCCTCCTCGAGGTGATCCGCGCCGCCGAGAATGGTCGCGACCTCGTCGAGCGCCGTGGTCTGCAAGGGAATCGTCTCCTTGAAATGGCGCACGAACAGCACGAGCGCGAACGAGGTGCAGCCCTGGCTGCCGTGGAACAACGGCATCGCGCCTTCGACGCCGAGAAAGGCGAAAGCGGCGCCGAGCGGCTGTGAGGACTTCAGCGGATTGATCGAGGCCGCCTTCTGGATCGCCGTCACCTTTGTCATGGCTTGCTCTCAGCATTCGCCCATGTCGTCGCCCGCGGCGCCGACAAACTTCTTGCGGTGATGGGCGAGGAAGTCCGGATCGGTATTGTCGACGCGGGTGGCGGCGAATTTTTTGCGGTGCCGCGCGGCGAAGGTGGGGTCATCCGGTTGGGATGAACTCTCTGCAGGCGCGAGGCGAAGGGTCGAGGGATCGGACGGCGGCCCTGCCGGTGGCTGTCCTCCCCCGTGAAACGGGGGAGGTGGACCATGCGCAGCATGGTGGAGGGGGCGCTGAGCGAGCGAACAAGCGCCGCCCCCTCCACCGCCCTGCGGGCGGTTCCCCTCCCCCGCCGCGCGGGGGAGGATGCGGTTCGGATCCCCGCTTGCGGGGAGAGGTGAACCGGTTGTTATGCGTCCCTCGTCATCCCACGGCGCGGGCGTGCGCACCTGCGCCCAGACCGGATTGCGGATCGCAAGGTCGATTTGGCGCACCAGCTCGATCATGCCGTCATAGCCGGCATAGGCGTGGCAGCGCTCCTGATTGATGTCGAGCCAGGGCACCCTCGCCTTGAGCGCGATGAACTGCGTGCGTCCGCCCGACAGCATGATGTCGGCCTCGCCGGCCGCGAGCAGCGCGTAGAGGTCGCGCGGCGCCATCGCCTCGAACATGTGCGGATCGTCGTGCATCAGCGCCCTGATCCGTTCCTTGTCCTCGGGCGTCGATTTCTTCACCGACGTCCCGACGATCTCCATGCCGATCTCCATCAGCGCGGAAACCACCGACCAGGACTTCACGCCGCCGGTATTGAGCAGCACGCGCTTGCCCGCGAGGCGCTCGCGATAGGGCGCAAGGCGGGCGAAGGCGCGCGCCTCCTGCTCGGCGATCAGGGCCTCCGCCTGATCGAGCAAGGGGGGAGCAACACCCTGCTCGACCAGGAGCGCGGCGGTGTTGCGCAGCGCCTCGGAGGTGTCCGAAATGCCGTAGAACGAGCCCTCGAAGAACGGGATGCCCCAGCGCTCGCGCATTTTGCGCGCCAGCGTCACCAGCGCGGTGGAGCACACCACCATATTGACGCGCGCGGTATGCGCGGCGGCGACGTCGGCATAGCGCGCATCGCCGGGAAGCGAGGCGCGGATGCGGATGCCGAGCCGCTCGAACAGCGGTTTGACCTGCCAGAACTCGCCCGACAGGTTGAACTCGCCCAGCACATTGATGTCGGTCGGGCCGGCGTCGTCCGGCTCGATCGTGCCGATGACGTGCTCGAACAGGGCTTCGCCCGCGAGCTTGTTGCCGAAATTCTTCGAGCCGACAAAGCCGGGCGCGTTGATCGGGATCACCGGCAACCCGTATTTCTGCGCGGCGTGCCGGCACACCGCGTCGATATCGTCCCCGATCAGCGCGGGCACGCAGGTCGAATAGACGAAAATGGCGGGCGGGCGGTAGCGGGTCGCGATCTCGCGGATCGCCTTGTAGAGCTTGCGCTCCCCCTGCCCCATCACGATGTCGATCTCGCTGAGATCGGTGGTGAAGCTCGTGCGCCAGAGAGTCGGGCCCGACGACGCCGAGCCGCGATTGTCCCAGGAATTGCCCTCGCAGGCGAGCGGGGCGTGCACGAGATGGGCGACGTCGGTCACCGGCTGCAGCGCGATCTTCGCGCCGTCGAAGGCGCAGCCGCCCGCCGCCGCTCCCGGCGTCAGCGGCTTGGAGCAGCCGGTTCGGCGCTCCGTCTCCGACTTCGCCTGGTTCTTGGCGCAGGCCGGCTCGACGAAGAGATGCTGGACCTTGTCCTTCATCATCGTCGGTCATGCGCCAATGGCGCACCCTGATGACGACAGCCAGTGTTTCCGCAACCATCCTCCCCCGTGAAACGAGGGAGGTGGACCATGCGCAGCATGGTGGAAGGGGCAAGCGCCGTCGCACCCAATCGCCCCCTCCACCGCCGACGCAGCCAAGCCTGCGCAGACTGCGCAAGCTTGCCTGCGACGGGCGGTCCCCCTCCCCCGCTGCGCGGGGGAGGATGAAAGGCGGGAGCGAAGGCGCTGTGCATCGGCGTCACCGCGTCAGGTCGAAGGAGATGTCCTGTCCCCCCGCGCTCGTGTCGGCGTCGAGCTTGTCCAATATCTTGTCGAGCACGGTGGTGAGCAGGCGCAGCCCGCCCTGATAGCCCCACAGCGGGAAGCGGTGGTGATGATGCCGATCGAAGATCGGGAAGGTGAGCCGGATCAGCGGCGTGCCGGTGTCGCGTTCAAGGAACTTGCCGAAGGAATTCCCGATCAGGAAGTCGACCGGCTCGGTGAACAGGAGCGAGCGGAGATGCCACAGGTCCCTGCCGGGCCACACTTTGCCGTCCGCGCCGAACGGCGAGGAGGCGAGCAGAGCCTGCATCTCCTCCGCCCACTGCTTGTTGCCGTTGGTGGCGAGGCAATGCACCGGCTCTCCGCCGGTCTCCATCAGGAAGCGCGACATGCCGGTGACGAAATCGGGATCGCCATAGATCGCATAGCGCTTGCCGTGCAGATGCGACTGCGAGTCGGCGAGCGCGTCCACCAGGCGGCCGCGTTCGACCGTGAGCGCTTCCGGGATCGCGACGCCCGACAGCTCGGAGATCTTCACCAGCAGCTCGTCGGTCGCGCCGACCCCGAGCGGGTAGCAGAAGCTCGCGGTCTCGTGGCCCTTCTCGGCCGCGAAACCAAGCGTCTTGCGCGTGCAGTAGTTCTGCAGCGACACCGTCGCCTTGGCGTCGAGCGCCGCCGCCGTGTCCTCGAGCTTGGTGCCGCCATAGTACATGCGGAATTCGCCGTCGGAGGGCGTGTCGTACTGGTCGGAGGCGTCCTGCAGCAGCGTGTACTCCACTCCCATCAGATCGAGCACGCGCTTGAGCTCGCGGTTGTTGCCGACGCAGAAGCCGTCGAAGCCGGGAATGATGTTGATCCGCGCCGAGGGCTTCCGCTCCCGGTCCTTCCAGAAATGCTCCAGCACGCCCTTGAGCATGTTGTCGTAGCCGTCGACATGGCTGCCGACGAAGGCGGGCGTGTGCGCGAACGGGACGTCGAATTCCGTCGGCACCGAGCCTTTCTGCTTCGCGGTTCCGATGAAGGCGTGCAGGTCGTCGCCGATCACCTCCGCCATGCAGGTGGTCGAGACGGCGATCATCTTCGGCGCATAAAGCGAGTAGGCGTTCGCGAGGCCGTCGACCATGTTGTTGAGGCCGCCGAACACCGCGGCGTCCTCGGTCATCGACGACGACACCGCCGAGGCGGGCTCCTTGAAATGGCGCGCGAGGTGCGAGCGGTAGTAGGCGACGCAGCCCTGCGAGCCGTGCACGAAGGACAGCGTGCCTTCGAAGCCGGCGGCGGCGAACACCGCCCCGAGCGGCTGGCACGCCTTCGCCGGATTGATCACCAGCGCTTCGCGCGCGAGGTTTTTCTCGCGATACTCCCAGCCCTTGCTGTATTCGACCTGCGCCTCGACGTCCGCCGTCGACGCCGGACATTCGAAGTTTTCGCGCTTGCCCTTGAGCAGTTCCTGGTATTCCGGCTCGCGGAACAGGGGCGCATGATCGAGAATGCGGTCGGCCGACTGTGGCATGGTCAACTCCGTCCTTGTCTGCGCGGCCGGCCTTTACGGCGGCGCGTTCAATCCAGTACAGGCGCGAGATCGTCGGCTTTCGGGGCCTCCCGCGGCGAGAAGGGTAAAAGCCTTCGAGCCGCGAGAGGCTCCGCGCGAGTGCCGGGCTCGCGCGGATCGCTTATTCGGCGGCTTCGAGCACCGATGCTTGCTCGGGCTTCCACGGGGGCGCGAACAGTCCCCAGACTGGGTTGTTGATCGCAAGGTCCATGTCTCGGGCAAAGATCGCGAAGCCGTCATAGGCGTGATACGGGCCGGAATAGTCCCAGCTGTGCATCTGGCGGAACGGAACCCCCAGCTTCTGCACCGGGTACTTCTCCTTGATGCCGGAGCCGACGAGATCGGGCCTTATGCGCTGGATGAAGTTTTCCAGCTCGTAGCCGGTGATGTCGTCGTAGATCAGCGTTCCTTCCCGCACATAGTGGCCGGTGCGCTGATAATCGTCGTTGTGGGCGAACTCATAGCCGGCGCCGACGATCTCCATTCCGAGATCCTCGTAGGCGGTGATGACGTGGCGCGGGCGCAAGCCGCCGACATAGAGCATCACGGTTTTGCCCTGCAGACGCGGCCGGTACTTGGCGACGATCGCATCCACCAGCGGCTGATATTTGACGATGACTTGCTCGGCCTTCTCTTCGATCTCGGGACCGAAATGCTTCGCGATCTTGCGCAGCGAAGCCGCAATCTGCGTCGGGCCGAAGAAGTTGTACTCCATCCAGGCGACGCCGTGCTTCTCCTCCATGTGCCGGCAGATATAGTTCATCGACCGGTAGCAATGGATGAGGTTGAGCTTCGCTTTGGGCGCGTGCTCGATCTCGGACAGCGTCGCGTCGCCGGACCAGTTGCCGATCACCCGCAGGCCGATCTCCTCGAGCAGCAGGCGCGAGGCCCACGCGTCGCCGCCGATATTGTAGTCGCCGATCACGTTGACGTCGTACGGCCCGCCCTCGAAAGCGACGTCCTTCTTGTCGAGCACCCAGTCGCGGATCGAGTCGTTGGCGATGTGATGGCCGAGCGACTGCGAGACGCCGCGAAAGCCCTCGCAGCGCACCGGCACGATCGTCTTGCCGGTCTCCTTGGCCTTCTTCTTGGCGACCGCCTCGATATCGTCGCCGATCAGCCCGATCGGGCATTCCGACTGCACGGTGATGCCGCGGCTGAGCGGAAACAGAGTCTCGATCTCGTCGATGATCTTGGTGAGCTTCTTGTCGCCCCCGAACACGATGTCGCGCTCCTGGAAGTCGGAGGTGAACTGCATCGTGACGAAGGAATCGATGCCGGTCGTGCCGGTGTAGTAGTTGCGGCGCTGCGCCCACGAATAATGTCCACAGCCGACCGGACCGTGGCTGATGTGGACCATGTCCTTGACCGGGCCCCACACCACGCCCTTCGATCCGGCATAGGCGCAGCCGCGAACGGTCATCACGCCCGGGATCGACTTGATGTTCGACTTCACCTCGCATTCAGTGACCGCGCCGCCGCCCTCGGCCGCCTCGGCCGCGTCCTTGCCCGGCTTGGCGACGGACAGATGCTTGCGGCGGCGCTTGGCGAATTTGTCGGGATAGGCCGACAGGACTTCCTCGATGAGCTTTTCGTGGAAGCTGCCGTCATTCTTGTAGTCGAGGCTCATGGCGTGTTCCTTGTTCGGGACGCGTAGGCGGCGCGCGTCGCGCCGCCCTCTTTGCGAAGTCGCCGTTCAGTGAACGGCGGCCGGCGTCGCCTTCGCCGCCGCTTCCTTTGCCGTCAGTTCGGCGAGCAGCTGCTCTTCCGTCTTCATCACCCCGAATTCGAGCAGCATCTGCTCGAGCTCGTCCATGGTGATGGGCGTGGGAACCGTGCCCTGGCCCGAATTCGCGTGGATCTTCTTGGCGAGCGCGCGATACTCGTCGGCCTGCTTGGAGTCGGGCGCGTATTGCAGGACCGTCTGGCGGCGCAGTTCGGCATGCTGCACAATATTGTCGCGCGGCACGAAGTGGATGAGCTTCGAGTTGAGCCGCTTCGCCAGCGCCTCCGAGAGGTCGAGCTCGCGGTCGGTCTGGCGTTCGTTGCAGATGAGCCCGCCGAGGCGGACGCCGCCCGACTGCGCATATTTGAGGATGCCGCGCGAGATGTTGTTGGCGGCGTAGAGCGCCATCATCTCGCCGGACATCACGATGTAGATTTCCTGCGCCTTGTTCTCGCGGATCGGCATGGCGAAGCCGCCGCAGACCACGTCGCCGAGCACGTCGTAACAGACATAATCGACGTCCTCGTAGGCGCCGTTCTCTTCAAGGAAGTTGATCGAGGTGATCACGCCGCGGCCGGCGCAGCCGACGCCCGGCTCCGGTCCACCGGACTCGACGCATTTTATCCCCTTGTACCCGACCTTGAGCACGTCCTCGATTTCGAGGTCTTCGACCGAGCCCGCCTCCGCGGCGAGACTGAGCACCGTATTCTGCGCCTTGGCGTTCAGGATCAGGCGCGTCGAGTCCGCTTTCGGATCGCACCCGACGATCAGGATGCGCTGCTCCATTTCGACCAGCGCGGCGAGCGTGTTCTGAGAGGTGGTCGATTTGCCGATGCCGCCCTTCCCGTAAAAGGCGATCTGTCGCAAAGAGGCCATGGTGATTCCTTTCATGCGCGCCGCTGGTGTTGAGAAGGCGATCGGCGCCGTTCAACCCTCTCCGGAGCAACCGGCGTGCCAAGTCCGGTCGTGCTGGGCCGCACGGCATGGATCATTCATCAGTGCAATGGCTTAGAAACGTCGCGGGAGCGGTTGCGGACGCCGCCGAGGCCTGTGCGCAACCCGACAAAGCCGACAAACCATGTCGTGGGAGGAGCGCCGACGCCGCGCAACGTCGCTTTGTCGCCTTCCAAGGCGCGCCGCATATGCGCGCAGAATCTACTATTTCGGAAGGCCGGATGCGGCCGGTGGACCGGGACCGATGATGCTTATGGCGAGAAAGGACGTCGGCGCGCGATTGAAATATGGCGGCGCAGCGGCGCGTTCGCGCAGGGTTTCATTCCGTCGCATAACAATCTTTTTCATCGTCGCGCGCTCGAACGATGAAGCCGCCGCCTCGCTGGGCGAGGCCCGCACCGGCAATCGCAATCATGGCCTGGCATGCGCGATCCAGTGCGCACCGGAACCGCCGACTTGTCTTGCAGCGCCATCGAATACGTCATGCCCCGCTTTCGCGGGGCATGACGGGCGACGCCGATAAGGTCTGCCAGCAGGACCGACCGCTACGCGCCTGTCAGTCGCCGAGCCGCTTGGCCTCGACGGTGATCGGCAGCCGCGTTTCCGCCGGCATCTCCGGCAGCGCCAGGATCCAACCGTTCTTCAGCTTCACCCAGCCGCCCCACATCGATTCCTTCTCGAGTTCGACGATCGGCTCTTCGAGATCCTTTTTCGGGGCATAGGCGGAGAGCCCGGCGCTGGTGCGACGTATCATCAGTTTCATGCTGCAGGCTCCTGAACGCTTCGATCAAGGTCGGGCGCGACCGCCGCTTCCGCACGGTCAGCCGCGACGAGCTCGCGTCCGCGCATGCCGACCACGACCCCTCGATCGACGAACTCGACGGCATAGACATAGAACCGCTGTAGGAAGGTGCCGATGTCGCGAACATAGCCGACATCGCCCTTGCGCACCAGAATGTCGCCGATGTCGCGATGCGGATAGGTCCCGTCGTTCTTGACGTATTTGGTGGCCCGCACTTTCACGCCCGGCGCAAAAAACGGGGGGGAGTCGATTTCCACCTCTTGGTCGCGCGCTGACGACATCACATGCTTCCGATCCGATTAGGGGTGAGCGGCGTCGAAATGCTGGCTGGAAAACATCGCCCCCGCCCGTCGCGCTTTGCGCGGCTCCCTCGCCCGCAAGCGGCGGAAGATCGAAGAGGAGGCCGCGCGGCGCCACCCTCTCCCAGAAGGCGAGAGGACAAGCGCGCGTCATCGATCGTCGGCGTCATCCTCATTCCGGTCACGCCGGCACGCAGGTGTCGGGGACCGGACAGACCGAGGCGCATTGCGGCTCGGCGAAGTGAC
>CAYGZV010000071.1:0-12913 GCA_964354425.1 uncultured Rhodoplanes sp.
CCGATCGCAGATGATCCTTCAGCGTGCGGTGGTCTGCCGCGTCCGGCCGCGCACGCTTCGCCGCGCACGGTTGCGCCGCGCCTGCCGCGGTTCGGCCCCTGCGCGCCCCCGCTCAGCCGTCCCAGCTCACCGTGCCGGCGTCCCACTTCGCCTTGAGCTTCGCCGCCTTGCGGATCAGTTCGTCGAGCGCGGACACCGGGCGTCCGTCGGGATTGGCCTTGCAATAGTCGAGCACGCCGTTGAGCACCTTGCCTTCGTCGAGCGCGGTGATGTCGACATGTTTGCCCTCGGCCTCGAGCAGCGAAATATTGGCGGCGCTCACATAGCCCTGCGCCCAGGAATAGAGCATCAGGTTGACCGGGTTGTTGAGGCCCTCGGCCGGCTTGAGGTCGGCGATGAGCTTGGCGCAGGTCGAGGCGCCGATCCCCTGGGTGACCAGCGGCTCCGCCTTGCTCTCGGCGGCGAGCCCGGCGCACAGGCTCAGGCCGGCGGCGCAGGCGAGCGCGACGCAAGTCCGACTTGGTTGCATGGGACAAGGCCTCCCTTCCGACACGGCCATGCGCGGCTGCCGTTGCATGCCGGCGTCGCGCTCCCGCAAGGAACGCGCTCGCGGCATGGTTGCCGAAGAGTAGCGAATTCCTCGGGCGCGACCAAGCGCAAGCTGGCGCGGGGGAGCAGACGGCGCGGGGATGGCGGCGGCCGTGCCGTTCGGCCATAATGCCGGCGCAGGGGAAAGGCGGGAACGGAGGACGACGCGCCTGGAATGAGGGGCCGTTATGCCTGAGCTTGATTTCGGGACCGAAACGCTGTCGGTCGTGACCTGGGCTGCCGGAGGCCTCGCGGCGCTCCTGCTGGTCGCGGCGGTTGTCGCATGGCGCAAAGCGCCGAGCCTCACGGCGATTGCGGCTGCGCTCGCGCTTGCGCTGTTCGCCGGCGCGGGATTTCTGGTTCTGCGCGACCGGGTCCAGCTGGAAAACCGCGCGGCCGAACGGCTGGCCTTCGCCCGCCGCGCCGATGAGCTTGCCGCCCGCGCGATCACGCCCAACAGTCCGCTCGCCTGCCTCAACGCCCGCGCCGGCCCGACGGTCGAGAGCGCGTGCGAGGCGCTGATATTCGGCCGGCCGGAAACGGTCGCGGCGGCCGTCTCCTATGTGGCGGCGAAGGTCGCGCTCCTCGCCGACGGCGCGGCGGCCGCCGGCGGCGTCGCGGCGCAGGCCGGCCCCGCGGTCGCGGCGCTCCAGCGCGAGCTCGAAGCCGACCGGTTCGGCGTCGTCGCCCATGTGCTCGCCGTGAACTTTTCCTGCGACGCCGACCGCTGCGCGGCCTTCGCCCTGCTCGCCGATCCCACTCAGATCCGATCGAATTTGCGGGAGGGCGCGTTCGATCGGCTGGTGGCGCGCCATTCCGCGGCGTGGGCGTCCGGCGAGCGCACCTCCACGATATCGGCCGGCGCTCCCCCGCGCGGCGGCGCGTCCGGCCTGTCCTCGCCGCCTTTGGTCGCCAAGCCGCTGGCGCCGGGCCAGGATTTCCCCTCGGCCGCCTCGATTCCGCCGGTCAGCATCATGACGCCGGAACCCCCGCGCCCGCCGGAGCCCACCGCGGGCGGCGACGGACCGGCGGCGGAACCGTCCGCACCGCGCAAGCCGGCGGCCGCGCCGCCGCTGCCGCGTCCCGCTCCGCGAACCTCGCCGGGGCCCGTTTCGATCGTGCCCCAGCGCCCGGCTGCGCCCGCCCCCACCACCGCCGCGCCCGACCAGAACTGAAGCCAGACGCGAGTTCGATGACGCTGCACCTCCTCAAGCTCTGCGTCGGCTGCGACAGCGTGAGCGATCTCGATGCCTGGATCCGCGAAACGCTGAAGGGCAAGCGCAAAGGCGCGCGGGAGCATGTGCATACGACCCGCATGACGCCGAAGCGCGCGTCCGAACTGCTCGCCGGCGGATCGCTCTACTGGGTCATTCGCGGCGAGATTTCGTGCCGGCAGCGCTTGCTCGCGCTGCGCGCCGTGGTCGATCGCGACGGCGTCGGCCGCTGCGCTTGCGTGCTCGAGCCTGCGGTCGTGCTTGTCGAGCCGCGCCCGTTCCGCGCCTTTCAGGGCTGGCGCTATCTTGCCGCCAAGGACGCTCCGCGCGACCTCGATCGCGCCGCGCCGGGCGCGCGCGACATGCCGGAAGCGCTGCGCCGCGAGCTGCGCGAACTCGGCCTGCTGTGAGCCCGCCTGCGTCGCGCCCGGCTAGGGATCGGCCGCAAGCCCGCTTCAGACGCCGATATTGTCGATCAGGCGCGTCTTGCCGATGCGCGCGGCGACGAGCAGCCGGATCGGGCCGTCGGCGAGGGAGTCGATCGGCGCAAGCGTCTCGGCGTGGCGCGCGGCGAGATAGTCGACGACGAAGCCGGCGCGCGCGAGTTCGGCCGCCCCGTCCGCCGTCACCGCCGCGATCGGCTCGCCGTCCGCGATCCGCGCCGCGCATTGCTTGAGCACGTGGTGCAGGGAAGGCGCGCGCGCCCGCTCATCGCTCGAGAGATAGACATTGCGGGACGAGAGGGCGAGCCCATCCGGCTCGCGCGTGGTCGGAGCGCCGATGACTTTCACCCGCAGATCGAGATCGGCGGCCATCCGCGTCACGACCTTGAGCTGCTGATAGTCCTTTTCCCCGAACACGGCGAAGTGCGGGCGCACCTGGGTGAATAGCTTCGTGACCACGGTCGCGACGCCGCCGAAGAAGTGCGGCCTGAACTTGTCTTCGAGTCCGGCCGTCGCCGGTCCGTCCGGCGTCACGCGCGTCGCGAAACCGGGTGGATACATGAGGTCCGGCGGCGGCGCCCAGACGAGGTCGACGCCGAGCGTCCGCAGCGCCGCGAGGTCGGTCGCGACCGTCCGGGGGTAGCTCGCGAAGTCTTCGTGCGGCGCGAACTGGGCCGGATTGACGAAGATCGAAACGACCACGCGGCGCGCTTTCGTCTGTGCGAGACGCACGAGCGCGAGATGGCCGGCGTGCAGCGCGCCCATTGTGGGGATGAGCGCGATCTGTCCGACCTGCGCGCGGAAGCGGGCGGTCGCACGATCGAGGCCTTCGAGCGTGCGTGCGACAAATGGCTGGTGCGGCATCGTGAAGTGTCTCCGCCGCCGCGCGGACGATCCGGTGTTGCTCGCGCCGGGCGGCAGTCGTCGCTCGGCGCCGATCGCCGAGAGATAGCTTGACCGCGCCGGGTCATCAAACAAAAACCCTTCGACCCCGGTGGCTGGCCGGGCCGGTCGGCTCCGCGGCCGGCGGCTTTGATGCACTATGCTCCATGCTCCGGTCGCGCAGCGCCGCCTCGGGCGCAGCCCGCCGGCGCGGACCGCTCACGGCCGACGTTCAGAATCCACGCCATTGCGAAGCGCGACCCGCGCGGCCACTTTATATGACGAAAAGGAGACGCGAACTCGCAATGGCGAAGACCCCCGACAGCGCGCCTGTCCCGAGCGGGCGCTCGCAGGAGCCCGCCACCAGCTCGAACCGGACGGACATCGACGCCTTCCTCGCGAAGGTGCGCGGCCTCGGCGGGGCACAGGTGCAGACGCCGGGGCGGCGTGGACGGCTGATCTTTGCGCTCGACGCCACCATGAGCCGCCAGCCGACCTGGGACACCGCCTGCCGGCTGCAGGCGGACATGTTCAACGAAGCGGCCGCCGTCGGCGGACTCGATGTGCAGCTCGTCTATTTCCGCGGCTTGGGCGAGTGCCGCGCCTCGCGCTTCGTGTCCGACCCGCGCGCGCTCGCCAGCCTGATGGAAACGATCGACTGCCGCGGCGGCCACACCCAGCTCGCCAAGGTGCTCGCGCATGCGCGCCGTGAGACCGAGACGACCAAGGTTCAGGCGATGGTGTTTGTCGGCGACGCGATGGAGGAGCCGATCGACGAGCTGTGCGCCAAGGCGGGCGAACTCGGCTTGCGCGGCGTCCCCGTCTTCATGTTTCAGGAAGGGCCCGATCCGGTCGCGGAGAACGCCTATCGCGAGATCGCGCGCCTGTCGCGGGGCGCCTATTGCCGCTTCAATCCGGGCGCAGCCCATGAGCTCGGCGAATTGCTGCGCGCCGTCGCCGCCTATGCGAGCGGCGGTCTCAAGGCGCTTGGTCGGCTCGCGGCGGACAAGAACAGTCCGGCGGTCCGTCTTCTGGAGCAGATGAAATAACCATGCCGACGCTCCTTCTCGGGCTCGCCGCATTGCTGATCCTGCTGTGGGCGGTCAAGTCGCTGGCCCGCGCCGATCCCAAAGGCGTGGTTCGCGGGGCGCGATTAGCGGGCGGCGTCGCCGCGCTCGGCGGCGCGGCGTTTCTGGTCGCGCGCGGCCAGGTGTCGATCGGCGTTCCGCTCGGATTGACGGGACTGGGCCTGCTTGGCTGGCTTCCGTTCGGGTCGGCGTCGTTCGGCAAGCGCACGCAGAAAACGGGGGGCCAGGTTTCGCGCGTTCGCTCCGCCTTCCTCGAAATGGAGCTCGCACACGACAGTGGCGCGATGCGCGGGCGCGTTCTCGCCGGCCGGTTCGCCGGTGCGCAGCTCGAAACGCTCGACCTGCCGACGCTCATCGCGCTGCTCGGCGAGATCGACGAGGAGAGCCAGGCGCTGCTAGCCGCTTATCTTGACCGCCGCAGTCCCCGCTGGCGTGAGGACGCGCAAGCAGGTGCGGCGGCGGGGGAGGTCGGCCCGGTTCGATCCGGCAAAATGACGGAAGAGGAGGCCTACAAGATCCTTGGCCTTGAGCCGGGTGCGAGTACGCAGGAGATCGGACGCGCTCACCGCGTCCTGATGAAGAAATTGCATCCCGACCAAGGGGGGTCGACGTATCTCGCGGCCCGCGTCAATCAGGCCAAGGACATTCTGCTTCGCCGTCATCTCTGACTCCAACGCACTCATGGCACGGGCGCGACCACCCTGAATCCGACCGGCGTGGGCGCGCATTCACACAACGATAACCCTACGGACGAAAACTACGCCGAATGCCTTAACGCTTGGTTTGCGCCGCGCGGCACGACGCCGCGGTCCGCGCGCCTCCGGCCGCTCCCTGGCACGAGGAGAAGCAGGATGGCGCGCGGGCGCCGCGAGACTTTATGGGGTGTGGGTCGGTCTTTTTTCCGCCGGCTCCTCCGCCCGGTTGCGGCGCAGGAGCAATTCCCTCGGGGAAAGGGGAGGGCGCAGCGCGCCCGCGTCGAGCAGACGCCGTCAGTTCTTCAGCGTCATGCAGGCGAAGTCGTTGCGCTTGAGGTACTTGCAGGCGGCTTCGGCCTCGTCCTTCTCAAAGCCAGCAAAGCGCGCGCGGTAGAAGGTCCGGTTTTCCTTCACGACGGTCTCGGTGAAGGCGTCCGCGCGGGCGAGGAGATGCTTAGCCTTGGTCTGGGCCGAGCTCAGCCGATCCTTGGCTTCGCGCTCCGCCTCGAAGGCGCCGACCTGAATGACCCAGCCACTATGCATTTTGCGGGGAGCCGACGGCTCGCTTGCGCCGGCGGTTTCGGTCGGGGCCGTCGCAGAGACGGCAAACGTGGGACCCGCCGATGCAACCTGGATCGGAGCCGGGGCCGGTGCGGACGCGGTGGGCGCCGCCAAGGCGACCTGGACCGGAGCCGGAGCGGGCACCGCAATCGTGGGCGCGGCCGAGGCGACCTGAACCGGAGCCGGCTCGGACGACGCCGGCGCAGCGACCGCCTGGATCGGCGTGGCGGCCGGCACCGCCGGCTTGCCGGAGGCGGCGGTGCCGGCCGCGACGGCTGCCTGGGCGGCGGGAGCTTCGGGGGCGGATTTGGCTGCTACGGTCTGCGTGGACTGCGCGGCAGCTTTCGGCGCGGCCGGCTCGTCCTTGACTGCGACGACCGGCAGATGGGCGAGCGGCGGCGTCAGCGACGCGGTCTGCACGCCGTTAAGCTTGACCTTGATCGTCCTGACCGCGATCGGCTTGATCGGATCGACGGCGCCGGACCCGGCCTTCGGGGCCGGGGCCGCAGCCGCGCGCTGGGTGCGGGTGGAATTGATTGGCGTCGCCGGCGCCGGGGCGGCGGCGCTGGCCGGCGTTCCCTGCGGAGCATCGTTGGCGGAGGCGACAGCCGCCGCCGGCGCGGTCTCGACATTGCCGCCACTCGACTCGGCGATCATCGGGGCGGTGCGGCCGGCCGAGGCCTCGGCGATGTGCTTCTCGAGCAGGCTGCGCATGCGCGCGTCGCGCGCCCCGCCCGAACTGCCGCCGAGAACCACCGCGACGAGGCTGCGGTTGTTGCGCTTCATCGACGCGACGAGGTTGAAGCCGGAGGCGTTGATATAGCCGGTCTTGATGCCGTCGACCCCCGGCACCGAACCGAGCAGGCGGTTGTGATTGCCCATCGTGTTGCCGCGGAACGTGAACGACTTGGTGGAGAAATAGCGGTACTGGCGCGGGAAGCGGTCCTGGATCGCGCGCCCGAGCAGCGCCTGATCGCGCGCCGTCGTGACCTGATCGCGATCGGGCAGGCCGTTCGCATTCATGTAGACCGTGCGGCTCATGCCGAGGGCGCGCGCCTTGCGCGTCATCTGCTTGGCGAACTCCTCCTCGTCGCCGGCGAGCGCCTCGGCGATCACCACGGCGGCGTCATTCGCCGACTTCGTGACCAAGCCGCGAATCGCGTCTTCGGCCGTGATGGTGTCGCCCGCCTTGAGGCCGAGCTTGGTCGGCGACTGCGCGGCTGCATGCGCGGAAACCTTGAGCGCGGTGTCCGGCTTGATCTTGCCTGCCTCGATCTGCTCGAACAGGAGATAAAGCGTCATGATTTTGGTGAGAGAGGCCGGATGCCGGATGCCGTCGGCGTCTGCGGCATGCAGCACACCGCCCGAATTGGCGTCCACCACGATCGCCGAATAGGGCGGGTTGTAGCCGCCGCCCTTCTTGGCGGAGCGCCTCTTGCCTTTCGCGTCAGCCGAATCGACAGCAAGCGCGAGCGCCGCGACGCCAGCGAGAAAACCTACGATGATTGTGCGAAATCGCCGTGATTTCCCGAATGTCCGGAGCA
This sequence comes from uncultured Rhodoplanes sp., assembly GCA_964354425.1. Lineage (GTDB taxonomy): Bacteria > Pseudomonadota > Alphaproteobacteria > Rhizobiales > Xanthobacteraceae > Rhodoplanes. The sequence goes on from CAYGZV010000071.1 coordinate 7,016, forward strand.
TTGTGTCCCCTCGTCGATCGGTCGCGTTGGCGCACGCCGACATCCCCGTAAGGTCCCTTGGCCGTCCGCTCCCCTGTGCCAAACTCGCGGCGGCTCACGATTTCGTTACCAACGAATTCAGGCGCAACCGAGACGGAGCAATACGGTAAATTACGAGGGGCATGGTTGCTGGTAAGTTAACGGGGCATTGAATTTACGTATGAATTCCGCTTGAATTTTGTGGTGCAGCGGTTTCGGCTTGTCTTTTTGTGCGGTGCAATATACTCTTCGGCAAAATCCGAGGCATCGGCGTGATCACGAAATCGATCACGGGATAGTATGTGTATTTGAGACCCCCAACTGAGAGATTCCCAATGTTCAATTCCCTCGACGATCTGACGAAATGCAACAAGGATAATGTGGACGCCGCCATGAAGTCGTTCGGCGTCATCTCCAAGGGCGTTCAGGCGATTGCGGCGGGAGCGGCGGATTATTCCAAGAAGTCGCTCGAGCAAAGCACCGAAGCGCTGCAAAAGCTGCTCGGCGCCGGCTCGCTGGAAAAAGCGATGGAGGTCCAATCCGACTACATCAAGACGGCCTATGAGTCGTTCATCGCCGAGTCGAATCGCGTCAGCGAGCTGTGCGCCGACGTCGCCAAAGAGGTCTACAAGCCGTTCGAGGCCTACGCCGGCAAGATGCCGACAATGCCCTATGGACAGGCGAGCAGCTGACGACGATCTCGGCGGTCGCGCGTAAACGCAGGCCGCTCTTCGCCTTGGCCAGAGCCCGGCCGCAAGCGAACCCGCGCGTCGCGGCAGCCCAGAAGTCCTCTTGGTAAGGAGGATTTCTATTCGCGAGCGGCTTGCCGGCGCTGCGCCGGGGCCGCGTCTCGTTTGACCGGAGCGTGCCCGCGGTCGCCTCGCTTGGCGAATCGCATGTCGGCGGCTCGCCGCTGTTGGTTGCTTCCGCAGCGTGAAGGGATCGAATCGCCGAACCCGGGCGCACGACGCCGTCCGGCGCAGCGTGTCGAGAAACCGACATCGCCGCGGGCGCGCCTCGCCATCGATGGATGTGCGCGAGCGCAAGGTCGTCCACGGCGACGTCCTGCTTTGCTCTGCGATCGCTGACCCGATGGCGTCGGCGAAGCGGGCCTCGGTTTGCCCCGTCGCTTGCGGCGGCGCAGGGCGCGGGCGCACCGGCGAACGCAGCGGCGAGAGGCCGGCGCGCCGCCGCCGTCTGCCAGCGCGCCGTCCGCTCTTGCTTGAGCGCTGTTGCGTCATAGATGAGAAGCCAAGGCGCGGCGGCGGCCGCGCGCGGTCACGGCGGTCGGCGGGAGCAGGCTGACGTGCATCCGTTCAGAGGCGTTGGACGACGCCGCGTTGTTCGTCTCGGACTAGACCTGCCGAACTTTCGCCGGTTTCACTCAGTGTTCTGTGAGCCACGGTCACTGTTTCGGTCGGCGGTGGAACCTGCTGGGACGCTCGGACTTTCCCGGACGAAGAGCCGCCGCGTGGCTCGGCCGGTCGAGTAGCCAAACAAATGGTCGCCTGTTATTTTAGCTCGATCGGCGCGTTGCCTTGCGTAATAACGGCGGGCCTGCTTGCCCGGGCGGGCTCCAGCACTGCACTCGTCTCGAAGCCATGAATGTCGACAGTCGCCACGCTCCATCGGTCATCCGCCCAACGAACGATTCGTTGCGCCCGCGGCTCGCGAATGGCGACCGCAAACGGCCGAAGGATCCGAACGCGCCCGGCACCGCAGTCATCACAAAGACGAAACCGCAGACCAAACGGCCGAACCTTTATAGGGTGCTGCTACTTAACGATGATTACACGCCGATGGAATTCGTCGTGCATGTGCTGGAGCGTTTTTTCAACAAGGACCGGGAGGCGGCGACACGGATTATGCTGCATGTCCATCATCACGGGATCGGCGAGTGCGGCGTCTTCACCTACGAAGTGGCTGAGACCAAAGTGACGCAGGTGATGGACTTTGCGCGCAAACACCAGCATCCTCTGCAATGCGTGATGGAGAAGAAGTGAACTGGGGGCGCACCTACTCAGCAATGGGACGAGACACTGATGCCCACCTTCTCGCGTAGTCTGGAGCAGTCGCTCCACCGGGCGCTGGCATTGGCGAACGAGCATCGCCATGAATACGCGACCCTCGAGCACCTCCTGCTCTCCCTGATCGACGACCAGGACTCCGCCGCCGTGATGCGCGCGTGTAATGTCGACGTCGAGAAGCTGCGGCGCAACCTTATCGCGTATGTCGATTCGGAATTGGACAACCTGGTCACCGAAGGGTCGGAGGATTCCAAACCGACCGCCGGTTTCCAGCGCGTCATCCAGCGCGCGGTCATTCACGTTCAGTCCTCCGGCCGTGAGGAGGTGACCGGCGCCAATGTGCTCGTCGCGATCTTCGCCGAGCGCGAGAGCCACGCCGCCTATTTCCTGCAGGAGCAGGAGATGACCCGCTATGACGCGGTCAACTATATCAGCCACGGAATTGCGAAACGCCCGGGATTGACCGAGGCGCGCCCCGCGCGCGCGGCGGATGAAGATTCCGACTCGGGCAAGTCGCAGGACGACAGCAAGAAGAAGGGCGATGCTCTGGAAGCATATTGCGTCAATCTCAACAAGAAGGCGCGGGACGGCAAGATCGACCCGCTGATCGGGCGCGATATCGAGATCAGCCGCACCATCCAGGTGCTGTGCCGGCGCCAGAAGAACAATCCGCTGTTCGTCGGCGATCCCGGCGTCGGCAAGACGGCCATCGCCGAAGGGCTCGCCCGGCGGATCGTGCATGGCGACGTCCCCGACGTGCTCAAGGGCGCGACGGTGTTCGCCCTCGACATGGGCACGCTGCTCGCCGGCACCCGCTATCGCGGCGATTTCGAGGAGCGGCTGAAGCAGGTCATCAAGGAGATCGAGGCCTATCCCAACGCGATCATGTTCATCGACGAGATCCACACGGTGATCGGCGCCGGCGCAACCTCCGGCGGCGCGATGGATGCGTCCAATCTGCTGAAGCCCGCGCTCGCGGCCGGCACCGTGCGCTGCATCGGCTCGACGACCTACAAGGAGTACCGCCAGTATTTCGAAAAGGATCGCGCGCTCGTCCGCCGCTTCCAGAAGATCGACGTCAACGAGCCGACGGTCGCCGATTCGATCGAGATCCTCAAAGGGCTGAAGCCCTATTTCGAGGACTACCACAAGCTCAAATACACCAACGAGGCGATCAAGGCCGCCGTCGAACTGTCGGCGCGCTACATCCACGACCGCAAGCTGCCCGACAAGGCGATCGACGTGATCGACGAATCGGGGGCCGCGCAAATGCTTCTTCCCGAGCACCGGCGCAAGAAGACGATCGGTCTCAAGGAGATCGAGACCACGATCGCGACGATGGCGCGCATCCCGCCGAAGACCGTGTCGAAGGACGACGCGGTGGTGCTCGCCAATCTCGATGAGAATCTCAAGCGCGTGGTCTATGGCCAGGACAAGCCGATCGAGGCGCTCGCCGCCGCGATCAAGCTTGCCCGCGCCGGCCTGCGCGAGCCGGAGAAGCCGATCGGCTGCTACCTGTTCTCGGGCCCGACAGGCGTCGGCAAGACCGAGGTGGCGAAGCAGCTCTCGGTCACGCTCGGCGTCGAGCTGATCCGCTTCGACATGTCGGAATACATGGAGCGCCACACCGTTTCGCGGCTGATCGGCGCGCCGCCCGGCTATGTCGGCTTCGACCAGGGCGGCCTGCTGACCGACTCGGTCGACCAGCACCCGCACAGCGTCCTGCTGCTCGACGAAATCGAGAAGGCGCATCCGGACCTGTACAATGTGCTCCTGCAGATCATGGACCACGGCAAGCTGACCGACCACAATGGCAAGCAGGTCGACTTCCGCAACGTCATCCTCATCATGACGACGAATGCGGGCGCCTCCGACATGGCCAAGGCGGCGTACGGCTTCACGCGCTCAAAGCGCGAGGGCGACGATGTCGAGGCGATCAACCGGCTGTTCGCGCCGGAATTCCGCAACCGGCTCGATGCGATTGTCACCTTCAATCACCTCGACGAGGAGATCATCGCCAAGGTGGTGGAGAAGTTCGTGCTGCAGCTCGAGGCGCAGCTCGCCGACCGCGACGTCACCATCGAGCTGTCGGACGAGGCGGCCAAGTGGCTGACCGTGCGCGGCTACGATCAGCAGATGGGCGCCCGGCCCATGGCGCGGGTGATCCAGGAATTCATCAAGAAGCCGCTTGCCGACGAGGTGCTGTTCGGCAAGCTCAAGAATGGCGGCCATGTGCGCGTGATCGTCGTCAAGGACGAGGCGGGCGACGACAAGCTCGGCTTCGAGTTCCTCGACGGGCCGGTCACGCCCAAGCCGGAGAAGCTCCCGGCGCAGCCGCGCACCGGCGTGAAGCGAAGGCGCGGCGGCGGACAGCGCCGCAGCAGACCGCCGCCCGGGCCGAAGGGGGAGGGCGGACCGCCCTCCTCGGGCCGGGGCTCGGTGCCCAAGGTGCCGCTCGTCAAGGCATAATCCAGACGGCGCTTATCGATTGAGAGACACGGCCGGGCTTGTCCCGGCCTTGTCTTTGTGGAGCGCCGCCATAGCGCTTCCTTGCGCCATCACCATCTTGGACAATTGCGCGACCGAGCGCGCCATGGGACAGAGCGGGCATGGCGCAGCCAGCGACCGAGCCCGAGCCCGCGAAGCCGTTGGACGGATTTTTCCTCGGCGTCAGAGCGGGTCTCACCTCGGTCTTCCAGCTCGTGCTCTTCGGCACGTTCCTGAGCATCGGCACGCTCGCGCATGATCTCGGCTTCTCGGCGACCTGGGTCGTGCTGGCGACGCTGCTGATCTGGGCGGCGCCCGCGCAGGTGATCATGCTCTCCGCGCTGGGCGCGGGCGCGCCGCCGCTCGAAGTGGCGATCGCCGTCAGCTTGAGCGGCATGCGGCTCCTGCCGATGGTGGTCTCGCTGCTTCCCGTCATCAGGAGCGAGCGCACGCGGCCATCCGGGCTGATCCTCGCTGCGCATTTCACTGCGGTCAGCATGTGGATCGAGGCGCTGCGCCTGGCGCCCACACGCCCGCGGGCCGAGCGTGTCGCCTTTGCGAACGGCATCGGCGCGAGTTTCACCGCGACGTCGATTCTCGCGACGATTCTCGGCCACTACCTCGCCGCGGTCCTGCCTGTCTCGCTCGTCGCCGCGCTCCTGTTCCTCACGCCGATGTCGTTCCTGACGTCGGTCACGCGCAACAGCCGGCTGTTGTCCGACCGTCTGGCCTTCGTCGCCGGGCTCGTGCTCGGACCGCTGCTCGTCTTCTACAAGGTCGGGCTCGACCTGTTGTGGACCGGGCTCGTGGGCGGCACCGCCGCCTATTTCGTTCACCGAGCCTGGAAACGATCGCGATGACGCCGAGCGAGCTTGCTCCCTATCTGGTCCTGATCTTCGCCGGTTTTCTGCCGCACGAAGCGTGGCGCTGGCTCGGCGTGGTGCTGTCGCGCGGGCTCGACGAGGACTCCGAGCTGATCGTCTGGGTGCGGGCGGTCGCGATCGCGATCCTTACGGGCGTGGTGGCGAAGATCGTGGTGTTCTCTCCGGGCGCCCTTGCCGGCGTTCCGTTGTGGGTCCGGATTTCGGCCGCGGTTCTCGGCATGCTCGCGTTCTTCCTCGCTCGGCAGTCGGTAATGGTCGGAGTCGCGGCGGGAACCGGTTGCCTGCTGCTGGCCAATCTTGTGTTTGGCCGCTGAGCGGGATGAATCGCGACCCTCGCGCGTTGCCTAACGGCAGCAGGAATCGTCTGTAATCCTCTGCTGTTCTTCGGCTATCCTGGTGACGTCCGCACGTGTGCGATTCAGGCGGGAACTTGGCGCGGGGTTCGAGGTTAGTAGGTCCATGCGCGGCTTCTTGACGGTCCT
>CAYGZV010000072.1:0-12812 GCA_964354425.1 uncultured Rhodoplanes sp.
AGGCCCATGCCCTTGAGCACGGAGAGCATGACGGCGGCGGCGGCGACCGAGCCGATCTGTCCGCCGGTATTGGCGCCCATGGCGTGCATCAACAGGAAGTTCTGCTTGTTGAAGCGCTGGCCTTGCGCCTGCACCACGCGCGCCGCCATCGGATAGGCCGAGATGCCCGCCGCGCCGATCATCGGGTTCATCTTGCCGCCCGACAGATAGTACCAGACCTTGCCGAACATCACGCCGACCACGGTGTCGAGGCAGATCGCGACAAAGCCGAGCGCGAAAATCGCAAGCGTGGTGGGCTTCAGGAACGCCTCCGCCTGCATGGTCGCGCCGATGGCGACGCCGAGGAAGAGCGTCGCGATATTGGCGATCTCGTTCTCCGACGCTTTCGTCAGGCGCTCGACCGCGCCGCTTTCGCGCATGAAGTTGCCGAGCATGATCGAGCCCATCAGCGGCAGGCCCTTGGGCGCAATCAGTCCGGTGATGATCGTCACGGCAATCGGGAAGATCAGCTTGGCGTTCTTCGAGACGGTCCGCTTCACCGCCGGCATGACCGTGGTGCGCTCCTTCTCGGTCGTCAGCGCCTTCATGATCGGCGGCTGGATGATCGGCACCAGCGCCATGTAGGAATAGGCGGCGACCGAAATCGGCCCGAGCAGTTCAGGCGCGTATTGCGAGGCGACATAGATCGCGGTCGGCCCGTCGCACGCCCCGATCACCGCGATGCTGACCGCATGCAGCTCCGTGAAGCCGAGCGCGAGCGCGAGCAGCAGCGTCAGGAAGATGCCGCACTGGCCGGCGGCGCCGAACAAGAGAATCTTCGGGTTTTCGAGCAGCGGCCCGAAATCGGTCATCGCCCCGATGCCGATGAAGATCAGGAGCGGGAACAGTTCGTTGGCGATGCCCGCATTGTAGATGGTGCGCAGGAAACCGGTGTCGTCCTTGGCCATCGCCTGCAGCGACTCGGGAGCGGCCGCGCCCATGGCATCGAGCACCTGCTTGGCGCCAGAATCGATGCCCTGATGCATCAGCTCGCTGAGCGGGATGTTGACGAGGACGCAGCCGAACCCGATCGGCACCAGCAGCAGCGGTTCGACGTCCTTCTTCACGCCGAGATAGATCAGCGTGCCGCCGATCAGCAGCATGATGACGTTCTTCAGTCCGCCGATCGTGAACAGGAACGTGACGCCGTCGGTGAGGCCTTGGAGGCCGGATACGATGCTTGAGAGCATGATTTCCTCCCGCTAGGACTGCTTGGCTTTGCCGCTGCCTTCAGCAGACAGTGGGAAGACTTTTTTCAACAGGTAGATCGACCAGATGAGGATCGTCAGCGTGAGGAACGTGCCTCCCACGCCTACGATCATCATCGTGAATCCGAATGCCCATTTGTCCATGCCGTTTCCCCGTGCGTAACGCCTCGTCGTTGCGAGTCAGCTGAACGCGTGCGCTCTCTTAGTCCCTTGCGTGCGGTCAGGAAAGCGAAATAACCCCTACATCGTGCCCTTTTTGGCGTACAACCGCCTCACTCGAGAGCAGCGAAACCAGGCCTGCGCCTCACTCTTGTGCAGTTGCGGGGTCGGGATCGTCCGGCCAGGATTCGTCTTGCGGCGCGGGATATTTGCGCAGCAGCCGATGGCACAGATTGACGTGCTCGGCCTCCTCTTCGACGAACTCCTTCGCCATCTCCTGGACCTTCGGGTCGTTTGCCGTCGCGACCACATGCTGAAAGTAGCTGAGCGCGCGCTCCTCGCCGGCAAGCGCCATCTTCAGCGCGTGCCACGGCGTCATTAGATAGTGCGCGCCGCCCAGATCGGCCTGTTCCGGACTCTCGCCCCGGCCCCAATCAGGCATTCGGCTCGCATGCGCGAGCACGTCGATGTCGCCGGCCATGCGCTGGATTTCGTCGCGATGAATGCCCTCCGCGCGCGCGAGATCGCGAAACACGAAAGCGAGCTCGGCATTGTTGAACGTCTCCATCTGATCGGCGAGCAGATGATATCGTTCGACGGCGTCGGCCTCGATCCGCCAGGCCACCGCGAACAGATCGGCGAGATTCTCGACGGGCGGCCCATCGCCAGGCTCGCCCGGTTTCGCTGTGCCGCCGTCGCGATCGTCTGACGCGCTCATATCTCGAACTCCCTTTCCAGCTCCGACAGATCGGCGCTACTGACCCCCACCTCCGGCCGATAAGGCCTCCGATCGCCCCGGTAGAGCACGCCGAGATTAAAGCCGTCGTCGGTCATGATGCGGCGGGCCGCGACCGCCGGATCGTTGGTCGCCGCAACGGGGGCGGCATGAACGAGGTTCTTCCATTCGCGCTGGTCGGGCCGGAAGGTGACGCATGGGCTGAGCACTTCGACAAAGGAGAAGCCCGGATGCCGTATCGCCTCGACGATGACGCTTGCAGTCTCGTTGGGCTGGCCGGAAAAGCAGCGCGCGATGAAGTTCGCGCCGGAAGCGAGCGCGATCACCAGCGGATGGAAGGGCCGCAGCCCGGTGCCGCCGGGCGACAGCGCGGTGTCGAAATCCGGCTCGGTGGTGGGCGAGGGCTGGCCCTTGGTCATCCCGTAGATGTGGTTGTCCATGACGATATAGGTCATGTCGAGATTGCGCCGGCAGGCATGGAGGAAATGATTGCCGCCGATCGAGTAGCCGTCGCCGTCGCCGGTCGCCACCACGACGGTGAGGTCCGGCCGCGCGACTTTCAGCCCGGCGGCGACGGCAAGCGCGCGCCCGTGCACGCCGTGAAATCCGTAGCAGCTCGTATAGGCGGGAATGCGCGAGGAGCATCCGATCCCCGACACGACGGCGATGTCCTCCGGCGCGAGGCCGAGCTCGGCGAAGGCGCGCGTGAACGCGAGCAGCACGTGATAGTCGCCGCAGCCGGGACACCAGATCGGCTTGATCTCCGACTTGTAATCCTGCGCCTTCAGTCGCGGGTCCACGGTCATGCGTTCCTCCAATCCATGAGCGCGCGGTGGATATCGCCCGGCCGCAACGGCAGCGGGCCCGGCGCGTGCAAGGCCCGCACCTTCTCGGGCAGCGTATAATGCGCCTTCAGATAGCGGTGGAACTGGGCGCCGTGGCTCTGCTCGACGACGAGCGCCTTGCGCACGCCGGCGAGCGCCGCTTCCATTTCCTTCGGCCGCGCCGGCGCGAGCAGACGCGGAGCGACGAGGCGCACTGCGACCCCCTCGGCGCGCGCCCGCGCGATCGCCTCGCGCACCGCGCCGGTCAGCGAGCCCCAGGCGATCACGGCCATGTCGCCATCGCCTTCGAGCGTCGCCCAGTGGTCGCCGTAGTTGAAGTTTTCCAGCTTGTCGCGCCGCTTGTCGAGCTGCGCGCGATGATCGCCGGCGCTGCCGGTCGGAATGCCGTCGACCGTGTGGGTGAGGCCGTCGGCGGTATACTGGCCGCCGCGCGTTCCCGGAATCGCCATCGGCGAAACGCCGGCGCCGCCGAGCGCATAGCGCTGATAGGGCGCCGCGATGTCGCGCGCGCCCAGCCGCTCGCCGACAAAGGCGAGATCGGCCGGCCGCGCGATCGCCGCCTGCGCCTGCCCGATGAGCTGGTCGGACAGCACGATGGCCGGCGCCTGCAGCGCCTCGGCGAGATGGACGGACCATTGCGCGGTAAACACGCAATCGCTCACCGACTGCGGCGCGAGCACCAGATGCGGGGCGTCGCCATGCAGGCCATACACCGCGATGTTGAGGTCGCTCTGCTCGGCCTTGGTCGGGATGCCGGTCGAAGGTCCGCCGCGCATGACGTCGATCACGACGATGGGGATTTCCGCCGCTGTCGCGAGCCCGAGCGCCTCCACCATCAGCGACAGGCCCGGACCTGAGGTCGCCGTGAGCGCCGGCGCGCCGCCATAGGACGCGCCGATGATCATGTTGATGGAGGCAAGCTCGTCCTCCGCCTGCAGCATCACTCCGCCGATCCTCGCGAGATTGGCCGCAAGCCATTCGAGAATGTCGGTCGCCGGCGTGATCGGATAGGCGGCGGCGAAGCGGATTCCGCCGCGCACCGCCCCGAGCGCGGCGGCTTCGTTGCCGGAGATCAGCCAGCGCTTGGCGGTTGACGTTGTGGGAGGCGAGAGAGGGTGCGCGAGTTCCGCTCCGGCCGCGGCCGCCGCGCCCGCGTCGACCGCGGCGAGATTGGCTTCGAGCGCCGCAGAACCGCTGTCGCCGAAGCGCTTGCTCAATACCGCCCGCAGCGCGTCTGCAGGAAGGCCGACGAGCTTCGTGGCGATCCCCAGCGCGATCATGTTGGCGCGCCAATCGGGCCGCGACTTGATCATGTCCTTGAATGGCGCGTCGACGGCGCGGGCGCCCGCCGCGGCGATGCTTTGCGGCCGGTCGCCGCCGCGCGGATCGCCGAACACGAGACTGTGCGCTCCGAGCGGAATCTCCGCTTCGAAACGCTGCGCGTTCTGCCAGTCGATGCCGATCAGGAGATCGAAGCAATCGGTGTGGCAATCGATCGGATGCGGCGCGAGGCGAAGCATGGCGGCGGCCTCCCCGCCCCTGATCTGCGCGCCGACCGAGCGCGTCAGAAAGCCATGCCAACCGGCGGCGCAAGCCGCTTCCAGCAGCATGCCGCCGACGGTGAGCACGCCAGCCCCGCCGCTGCCGACGAAGGCGATCGAAACGTCCGACGCAGCCATTTGATTGCGCTCCCTTCTTGGCCGGCGCCCAGCGGGCCGCGACCTGTGCGCGTTGCCTTCCCGAAGTCGATCCGTCTTTTTGCGGACGCTGTCTGCTTTGTTTCGAATCTTTCTTGACTCGAAATACGCATTCCAGTACTTAATTACGGTAATACTCGCCTTTGCCAATTGTCAATGCGGCGCCGGGCGGTAAATTTGACAACTCCGGCGAGACCCGAAAAGGGCGAGGGAAACGAACCAAGGGGACTGCGGATGGCCGCGAAGCCGTTTCGCTGGGTTATGACGGCGCCTGGGGCGCCGTTCGCACTGTCGGAGTTCGAGGCGAAGCCCGCATCGGGCGAAGTGGTCGTAAAGATCGCCGGCTGCGGCGTCTGTCATACCGATCTCGGCTATTACTATGACGGCGTGCGCACCAATCACGCGCTGCCGCTTTGCCTTGGTCACGAAATCAGCGGCCATGTCGTGGCGGCCGGACCGGGCGCGGAAGCCTGGGTCGGCAAAGCGGTGATCGTGCCCGCGGTGATTCCGTGCGGAACCTGCGACGCCTGCAAGCGCGGCAAGGGAACGATCTGCCCCAACCAGAAAATGCCCGGCAACGATATCCAGGGCGGATTTGCCAGTCACATCGTCGTGCCCGCGATCGGCCTGTGTCCGGTCGACGAAGGCAGGCTCAAGGCCGCCGGGCTTGCGCTTGCCGACGTGTCGGTCGTCGCCGACGCGGTGACGACGCCCTATCAGGCGGTCGTGCAGGCCGGCGTGCAGCCAGGCGACCTTGTCATCGTGAACGGGATCGGCGGCGTCGGTGGCTACTGCGCGCAGATGGCGAAAGCATTCGGCGGCGCGGTCGTGGCGATCGATGTGAGCCAGCCGAAGCTCGATGCGATCGGGGCCGACACGGCGGCGCTCACCCTCAACGCGCGCAATCTCGCGCCGCGCGAACTGAAGGGGGCGATCCAGAGCTTCGCCAAGGAACGCGGCCTGCGTCCCAACGAGTGGATCATCTTCGAATGCTCGGGCACCCGGGCCGGGCAGGAGACCGCATTCGGCCTGCTCAATCGCGGCGCGACGCTCGGCGTGGTCGGCTTCACGATGGACAAGGTCGAGCTTCGCCTGTCCAACCTGATGGCGTTTCACGCGCGCGCGCTCGGCAATTGGGGCTGCCCGCCCGAGCTCTACCCGGCGGCGCTCGACCTCGTGCTGCAGGGTCGCGTCAAGGTCGGACCGTTCGTCGAGCAGCATCCGCTTCACGACATCAACAAGGTTTTCAACGCGGTCCATCACGGCGAGCTGCAACGCCGCGCCGTGCTGGTTCCGGCCGCCTGAAGGGGCAAGGAGTTCGCCAATGTCCGTACAAGCCGCCGCTCACGTCGAGGAGCCCAAGGATCACGGCCTCGTCGCCGAGCACGTGCGCAAGAGCGTCACCGAGGGCGTGCTCTACGAGAAGCGCCCGGTCAAAGGCGAAGACGGCAAGCCCGTCGCCGGACTCCACAATGCGTGGATCACGCTGAACAATCCGGGCCAGTTCAACTCCTACACGACGGAGATGGTGAAGAGCGTCATCCTCGCCTTCCGCGCCGCGAGCGCTGCGCGCGACGTCGTCGCGGTCGTGTTTACCGGCGCGGGCGACAGGGCCTTCTGCACCGGCGGCAACACCAAGGAATACGCCGAATATTACGCCGGCAATCCGCAGGAATATCGCGGCTATATGCGGCTGTTCAACGATATGGTCTCGACCATCCTCGCCTGCGACAAGCCGGTGATCTGCCGCGTCAACGGCATGCGCATCGGCGGCGGCCAGGAAATCGGCATGGCGTGCGATTTCACGGTCGCACAGGATCTGGCGCGGTTCGGCCAGGCGGGCCCCAAACACGGCTCCGCCCCGATCGGCGGCGCAACCGACTTCCTCCCGGTCATCATCGGCGCCGAGCGCGCGATGGTCGCCTGCGTGCTGTGCGAGCCGTTCTCCGCGCACGAGGCCTATTACATGGGCATGATCAGCGACATCGTTCCCGCGCTGAAGGTGGACGGCAAGTTCGTCGCCAATCCGCTGGTGGAGACGGGCCGGATCGTCGACGAATTCGGGCGCATCGTGTTCGGGAGATCGAAGACCGGCGATGCGCTCAAGGTCGGGCAGGATCTGATGAAGCGCGGCGCGGTCGATCTGTCACTGCTCGACGAGAAGGTCGAAGGGCTGTGCACCAAGCTCCTCTACACCTTCCCCGACTGCACGACCAAGACGATCGAGGAGCTGCGCAAGCCGAAGCTCGAGGCCTGGGACCGCAACAAGGAAAACTCGCGCGCCTGGCTCGCCCTCAACATGATGACCGAAGCGCGCGCCGGCTTCCGCGCCTTCAACGAAGGCACCAAGGAGACCGGGCGCGAGGCCGATTTCGTCGCGCTGCGCCGCGCGCTCGCCGACAACGCGCCGTGGACCGACGCGCTCACCGAGAGCATCCAGCCCGGCGCAGGCAGGAAGTGATGAGTCGAATTCGGACGAGCCGCTTAGCTCACGCTTGCCTCCCCCTGAAAGGGGGAGGTCGACGCGAAGCGTCGGGTGGGGGTCGCGACCGGATTCCGACCCCTCCCCGGACCATCTCCGATGGTCCGACCCTCCCCTTTCAGGGGAGGGTGAAAGGCAGGCCCGGAGCGTGGCCGATAAAGGTTCGGCCATGACCACGCCGCTCAAGGTCTGGCGCGAAGCGGACGGCCGTCTGCTGCGGCTGCGGCTCAGCCGGCCGAAGGCGAACCTGATCGACGCGGAGATGATCGCCGCGCTCGATCGCGCCTTCGCCGAGCATATCGGCAACACGCGTAGCGCGGCGATCCTCCTCGATGCGGAGGGCCCGCATTTCTCGTTCGGCGCGAGCGTCGAGGAGCATCTCCCCGATCGGTGCGCGGCCATGCTGGCGGGACTGCATCGCCTCGTCTTGCGCATGGTCGAATCGCCCGTGCCGGTCCTCGCCGCGGTGCGCGGCCAGTGTCTCGGCGGCGGGCTCGAGGTTGCGCTTGCCGCGCATCTGATGTTCGTCGCGACCGACGCTATGCTCGGCCAGCCGGAGATGAAGCTTGGCGTATTCGCGCCGGCGGCCTCCTGCCTCCTGCCCGAACTGATCGGCCCCGCGCGCGCCCTCGATCTTCTCGTATCCGGCCGCGCCATGAGCGGCGCCGAGGCTGCGAGCATCGGGATCGCGACCGCGGCTGGCGACCCCGAGAAGGCGGCGCTCGACTACATCGCCGAACACCTGATGCCGAAAAGCGCAAGCTCGCTGCGCTTCGCCGTGCAGGCGGCGCGGCTCGATTACGCCGCCCGCGTGCGGGCGAAGCTCGCCGCAGTCGAGCGGCTCTATCTCGACGAACTGATGAAAAGCCGCGACGCGGTGGAAGGCCTGCAAGCCTTCATCGCCAAACGGCCGGCCCAATGGGAGCACTGCTGACATGCCGAGCACGTCCGAAATCATAGCGCATGCGACGCAGCTGTTCGAAGACCTCAACTTCAACTCCGCGCGCGAGTGGAAGGCCGCGAAACCCGGGCGCAAGGTGGTCGGCTACATGCCGATCTACGTCCCGCGCGAGCTCATCCATGCCGGCGACATGCTCCCCCTCGGCATTGTCGGCGGCGGCGATCAGCTCGAAGTGATCCACGGCGACGCCTATTACCAGAGCTATATCTGCCGCATCCCGCGCTCGACCGTCGAACTCGGCGTGTCCGGCCGTCTTGATTTCGTCGACGGCATGCTATTCCCCTCGATTTGCGACGTGATCCGCAATCTGTCGGGCATGTGGAAGATCATGTTCCCGCAGGTCTACACGCGCTATTTCGACGTGCCGCAGAACTACAAGGACGAGATCGGCGGCAACTACTACATCCAGGAACTGGCCGAGCTGCGGCACGATCTCGGCGCGCTGCGCGGCAAGCCGATCACCGACGACGAACTGCGGAACTCGATCGCTCTCTACAACGAGAACCGCCGCCTCGTGCGCGACCTCTACGCGTTCCGCGCCGAGCGGCCGTGGCAGGCGCCGGCCTCCGAGGTCTATCTGCTGATGCGCGCGGGCCTCGTGCTCTCGGTCGAACAGCACACCGACATGCTGCGCAACTACCTCGCCGCCGCCCGCGTCGAAGAGCGGCCGCGCCGCGACAATTGCCGCATCGTGCTCACCGGCGTGTTCTGCGAGCAGCCGCCGCTCAACCTGATCAAGTCGCTCGAACTCGCCGGCTGCTATGTGGTCGACGACGACCTGCTGCTGGTCACGCGCTGGCTCACCAGCGACGCGCCGACCGAGGGCGACCCGATGCGCAATCTCGCGCTCGCCTTCCTGCATCACTCCGAATCGACCGCGGCGAAATACGAGCCCGACCTCAAGGAGAAGGGCCAGCATCTCGTGCGCGCCGTGAAGCGGACGAATGCCGAAGGCGTGATTTTCGCCTGCCCGAGCTTCTGCGATCCTGCTCTCCTCGACCGTCCCATGCTGCAGCATGTGCTGGCCGAGGCCGGCATTCCCTACATCGCCTTCAAATACGCCGAGAATTCCGGCCAGATGCAGCCGATACGCGAACAGGCCGGCACCTTCGCCGATTCGATCAAGCTATGGAGCGGACAATGACAGCGACGAAGATCGTCACGCCGAAGGCGGCTGCGAAGGACATCGAAAAAGACGCCTCCATGCGCAAGCAGAAGGAGATGATGGCGTCCCATTACGACCGCATCACCAGCGCGCCCGAGACCGGCGCAAAGATCTGCTGCACGTTCGTGCCCGGCAATCTCAATGAACTGATCATGTGCTTCGACCTCCTCAACAACCTGCCGGAGGTGAACGCCATTCAGAGCGGGCTGCGCCGCGTGTCCGGGAGCTACGTGCTGGAAGCCGAGAAGATCGGCCATTCCGAGGACGTGTGCACCTATGTGAAGTCCGACATCGGCATGATGGCCAAGGGCAATCTCGCCCCCAACGGCAAGAAGTTTCCCAACCCCGACGTGCTGCTCCTGTCCTACACCGGTTGCTTCACCTTCATGAAGTGGTTCGAGCTGCTGCGCGAGCAGTTCAAGTGCGAGACCATCATGCTGCACACGCCCTATATGGGCGACGGCAAGATCACGCCGAACATGATCGAGTACATGGTCAAGCAGCTCAAAGAGGAGGTGATCCCCAAACTCGAGCGCATCTCCGGTGTGAAGTTCGACATCGACCGTCTGCGCGAATACCTGAAGCGATCGTCGAAGGCCGAGGACAATCTCGTGCGCGTCCTGCAGACGGCGAA
Source organism: uncultured Rhodoplanes sp. (assembly GCA_964354425.1). Lineage (GTDB taxonomy): Bacteria > Pseudomonadota > Alphaproteobacteria > Rhizobiales > Xanthobacteraceae > Rhodoplanes. Next base: position 9,927 of record CAYGZV010000072.1, read on the forward strand.
GAGCAAGCCGTCGCCGATCGACGCCTATTTCGGCGGCATCTACTATATCGGCCCGATCTTCGGCGCTTTCCGCGGCACGCAGGATGCGATCGACTACTACCAGTTCCTGCGCGAGGAGGTGGAGGAGCGGCTCGCCGCCGGCCAGGGTCCGGTGACGCCGGACGGCGACATGGGCGCGGAGAAATATCGGCTCGTGGTCGAAGGCCCGCCCAACTACACGAATTTCCGCCAGTTCTGGAAAATGTTCTACGACGAGGGCGCGGTGGTGGTGGCGTCGAGCTACACCAAGGTCGGCGGCGTGTACGATTTCGGCTTCCGCCACGATCCCGACAAGCCGCTCGAGACGCTCGCGGAATACTGCCTCGGCGTCTACACCAATCGCAGCCTGCCGATGCGCATCGACATGCTGACGAATTACGTCAACGAGTACCAGGCGGACGGGCTGCTCATCAATTCGATCAAGAGCTGCAACAGCTTCTCGGCGGGGCAACTCCTGATCATGCGCGAGGTGGAGAAGCGCACCGGCAAGCCGGCCGCGTTCATCGAATCCGATCTCGTCGACCCGCGCTACTTCTCCGCCGCCAACATCAAGAACCGGCTGGAAAGCTACTTCCAGATGGTTGAGCAGAAGCGCGCCAGCGCGCGCGCCGCCGCTTAAGGAGACGACATGAAAACCTTCGTCGGCATCGATCTCGGCTCGACCACCACCAAGGCGGTTCTCCTCGACGAGGACAGCCATGTGCTCGGGCGCGGCATCACCAATTCGCGTTCGAACTATGCAACCGCGGCGCGCGTCGCGAGCGAGGAAGCGCGCATCGACGGGCGATTCACGCTGTTCCGCCGCGCCTTGAACGCGGGAGGCGGACAGAGCGGCGAACTCGATACGTTCCTCGGCGCGCTCGAACGGGCGTTCCGGCTGGAGCAATTCCTGGAACAGCTCGACGACCTCGAAGCGACCTGTCGCGGACAGGTGAAGGGCGGGCGCTTCGCCGGCGTCGAGAGCGGCGTGCAGGAGGCGCTCGGCGAAGTCTTCAAGCGGCTGCATGCGGAGGCGCCCGAGCTTTACGCGCCGGGCGCGAAGCGCAAATCGGACTTTTTCCGCGACATCGCGGGTTCGCGCTATCACAACCAGGCGGAGGACGTCGCGCGCGACGCTGACCTTCCCTACGATCTCCTGCTCAACGTCTATGACAAGTCGATCATCGAAGTGGAGAACCGCCCGCCGGCGGGCGAGCTCAGCGAAAAATTTCGCCGCGCGCTTGCGCGCGTGCTGGCCGTCGACAGCGTGGTCAGGACCGGCTCGACCGACGTGCCGCAGACGATCGTCGACACGCTCGCGATCGACCTCGAGGAAACCTACTTGGTCGGCACCGGCTACGGGCGGGTCACCCTGCCCTTCTCCAAGGATCACATCCGTTCGGAAATCCTGTGCCACGGGCTCGGCGCGCACATGATGTATCCGAATACGCGCACGGTGCTCGACATCGGCGGCCAGGACACCAAGGGCATCCAGGTCGACGAAAACGGCATCGTCGCGAACTTCCAGATGAACGATCGCTGCGCCGCGGGTTGCGGGCGCTATCTCGGCTACATCGCCGACGAAATGAATATGGGGCTGCACGAGCTGGGCCCGCTCGCGATGAAGTCCGACCGGCCGGCGCGCATCAACTCGACCTGCACCGTGTTCGCCGGCGCGGAATTGCGCGACCGGCTCTCGCTCGGCGAAAAGCGCGAGGACATCCTGGCGGGGTTGCACCGCGCCATCATCCTGCGGGCGATCTCGATCATCTCGCGTTCGGGCGGGGTCACCGACGAGTTCACCTTCACCGGCGGCGTCGCCAAGAACGAGGCGGCGGTGCGCGAGCTGCGCAAGCTGATCAAGGAGAACTACGGCGAGGTCACCATCAACATCAACCCGGAATCGATCTACACCGGCGCGCTCGGCGCCTCCGAGTTCGCCCGCCGCGCCTATGAGGGCGGGGCCACGATGGAGACTGCAGCATGACGATCGCGGCGGGAATCGATGTCGGCACCGGCGCCGTCAAGGCGGCGCTGTTTCGGGTCGAGGGAGACAAGACGGAGTGGCTGTCGCGCGCGGTGATGCGGATCAGGCAGCGCGACCCGATGCAGCTTGCGCGCATCGCGTTCGACCAGGTCCTCGCCGACGCCAAGCTCGGCGAGAGCGACGTGAATTACGTCGCCACGACGGGCGAGGCCGAGGGCGTGCCGTTCCATACCGGGCATTTCTATTCGATGACGACCCATGCCCGCGGCGCGATCTATCTCGATCCCTCCGCCCGCTCCGCGCTCGACGTGGGAGCGCTGCACGGGCGCGCGATCTCGATCGACGAGCGCGGCAAGGTGCTGAGCTACAAGATGACCAGCCAGTGCGCGTCCGGCTCGGGCCAGTTCCTGGAGAACATCGCGCGCTATCTCGGCATCGGCCAGGACGAGATCGGCTCGCTCTCGCGCACGGCGGACAATCCGGAGGTGGTGTCCTCGATCTGCGCGGTGCTCGCCGAAACCGACGTGATCAACATGGTGTCGCGCGGCATTACAGCACCGAATATTCTTAAAGGAATCCATCTGTCGATGGCCGGCCGCTTGTCGAAGCTGCTGAAATCGATCGGCGCGACCGACGGGGTCGTCATGGTGACCGGCGGGCTTGCGCTCGACGATGGCCTGGTCGCGGCGCTCGCCGAGGACATCGTCGCCATGAAGAACATGTCGTGCAGCGTCCGCAGCCATCCCGACTCGATCTTCGCGGGAGCGATCGGCGCCGCCCTGTGGGGCGCCTATCGCTTCGACAAACTCGCCGCCAAGGGAGTCCTGCCCAAGGCGGCGTAGGGCGACCACTTATGGCGCTGCTCGCGCAAATGGAATAAT
>CAYGZV010000073.1:0-9044 GCA_964354425.1 uncultured Rhodoplanes sp.
TTCAACACGGATCTGCCGAACTATAAGAACATGCCGAAGCTCCTGGTCGGGCAGACCGCGCTTGTGACCGGCGCGAATTCCGGCATCGGCGAAGCCTGCGCGATCGGGATGGCGCGCGCCGGCGCCGACGTGGTCGTCAACTACGTGGTCGGCGAGACCGACAGGGTGATCAAGGCGATCGAGGCGGAAGGCCGCAAGGGCGTCGCCATCAAGGCGGACGTGTCGAACGAGGCCGAGGTCGCCGCCATGTTCAAGCAGGCGATCGACCATTTCGGCACGCTCGACATCCTGGTCGCGAATGCCGGCCTGCAGCGCGATTCCACCCTCGTCAACATGACCATGGCGCAGTGGAACACGGTCATCGGCGTCAACCTCACCGGCCAATGGCTGTGCGCGCGCGCGGCGGTGAAGGAGTTCCTGCGGCGCGGCGTGCGCAAGGACGTGTCGGTCGCCGCCGGCAAGATCATCTGCATGAGCTCGGTGCACGAAGTGATCCCGTGGGCCGGACACGTGAACTACGCCACCTCCAAGGGCGGCATCCACATGATGATGAAGACGCTGGCGCAGGAGCTTGCGCCCGACCGCATCCGGGTCAATGCGATCGGTCCCGGCGCGATCCGCACGCCGATCAACACCGATGCGTGGAATACGCCGGAGGCCTATGCCGCGCTGATGACGCTCGTTCCCTACAAGCGCATCGGCGAGCCGGAGGACATCGCCAATGTCGCCGTCTTCCTCGCCTCCGATCTTGCCGACTACATCAATGGCATCACGATTTTCGTCGATGGCGGCATGACCTGCTATCCGGGCTTCGCCACCGGAGGCTGATGCTTGGCTCCGAATCCCTCCCCCGCCGGGCGATCGCCCATGACGTTGCGCTCCCCACAAACGGGAGAGTCGGACCGCGAACAGCGGTCCGATAAGGGGTCGCGGCACAAGGCGGACCCCCTGCCGGCGCCGCGCGCCGACCTCCCTCGTTCCGAGGGAGATTCTGGCGACGCAGCCCCGACAAGACCGCCTGCCCTCGATCCGCTCGCAGCGCTGCGCCGGCACTGGCCGGAATACGCGATCGAGGGCTGGGCGCTCGGCATGTTCATGGTGTCGGCGAGCGTCGCCACCGTTCTCCTGTACGACCCGCGCTCGCCGGCCTTCCATCTCATCGACAACGAGTTCTGGAAGCGGGCGCTGATGGCGCTCGCGATGGCCGGCACCGCGGTTGCGATCATCTATTCGCGCTGGGGCAAGCGGTCCGGCGCGCACATGAACCCGGCCTTTACCCTCTCCTTCTGGGTCATGGGCAAGATCAACACGGTCGACGCGATCTACTACGCCGTGTTCCAATTCGCTGGCGGCGTCGCCGGCTCCCTCTTGAGCTACGTGCTCACGGCGGGCTTGCTCGCCGATCCGCAGGCGAACTGGGCGGCCACGGTGCCCGGACCGGACGGCGTTCCGGCCGCGCTGCTCAGCGAGCTGATCATCGCCTTCATCCTGATGTTCGTCGTCGCAGTGATGCTCAATTCGCGCTTCGACCAGTTGACCGGCCTCGCCGCCGGCTGCCTGATCTTCCTGTATGTGCTGTACGAGGCGCCCTATTCCGGATTCGGAATGAACCCGGCGCGCAGCTTCGCCTCGGCGCTGCCGTCCGGCACCTGGACCGCGTTCTGGATTTATCTCGTGGCGCCGCCGCTCGGCATGCTCGCGGCCGTCTTCGTCCATAATTACCTGCTCGGCATGCCGAACCAATTCACCCAGCCGAAACTCAACCCCAACCACGTGACGCGCTGCATCCATTGCGGCTTTGAGCCGCCGGCAGCGGAACAAGGACAAGCAGCCGATGCCTGACGATTTCGACGTGATCGTGATCGGCAGCGGCGCCGGCGGCGGCGCTGCGGCCTACAAGCTGGTCAAGGCCGGCAAGCGCGTGCTGATGATCGAAAGGGGGCATCGTCTGCCCCTCGACGCCTCGACCCTGTCGACCGCGATCGTGTTCAAGGAGGGGCGCTTCTCCATCAAGACCGAATGGCAGGACGGGCACGGCAAGCCATTCATCCCGACCGGCGAACATTACAATCTCGGCGGCAAGACCAAGTGGTACGGCGCGGCGTTGCTGCGCTTCACCGCGCGCGAGTTCGACGCCGATCCCGCGTTCGAATGCCTCGGCTGGCCGTTCGGGCTCGCCGAGCTTGAAGCCCACTACGTCGAAGCCGAGCGCATGCTGCACGTCAACCGGTTCAAGAACGAGCCGGAGCTCCAGTCGGTGATCGACAAGATCATCGCGACCGATCCGAACTGGCGCGCCGAGCCGCTGCCGCTCGGGCTCAAGCCGGAGATCGTCAACGACCCGCAGGAGGCGAAGCATTTCGACGGCTACGCGTCGGTCGCCGGATACAAGGGCGACTCCGAGGAGTGCTTCATCAAGCCGATCGAGAACGAGCCCAATTTCCGCCTTCTCCTCGACAAGGAGGTCGCGGGCTTCCTGCATGCAAGCGAGACCCCGGAGAAGATCGAGGGCGTGATCTGCACCGACGGCGGCTATTACCGCGCCGGCAAGGTCGTCCTCGCCTGCGGCGCGATGACCTCGCCGCGTCTGCTCGAGGACTATTTCGCCGCGACCGGGCTTGCCGCTAAACTGCCCGGCTCGGCGCTTGTCGGCCGCAACTTCCGCATGCACATCAACAGCGCGCTCATCGTCTTCTCGACCTTCCGCGATCCCGACGTGCTGCGCAAGACGGCGATCTTCTACAACGACAAGCACCCGCATTCGACCGTGCAGTGCCTCGGCTGGATCGACGGCGAACTGCTCGCGACGCAGCTTCCCGCCGCGACGCCCGAGTTCTTCGCCAACATGATCGGCAAGCGCGCGCTCGGTTTCTTCGTCACCACCGAGGACGGGTCGAGCCCCGACAACCGGGTCATCTCGAACCGCGGCGGCCGGCCCATCCTCGATTACGAGTTCGACCGCATCAAACCTTCGCGCGACGAGCACGAGGCCTGCATCCACGACTTCGAACGCGCGCTCCTGCATGCCGATTTTGTCGGCACAAGCCGCTGGACCGGACTCGCCGGCACGGCGCACGCGGTCGGCACGCTCGTCACCGGCAGCGATCCGGCCAAGAGCGTGGTCGACCCGGACGGGAAAGTTCACGGAATGGAAGGGCTCTATGTGGCCGACGGCAGCGTGCTGCCGCGCACCAGCCGGGTCAATCCGTCGCTGACCATCTTCGCCTGGGGGCTGCGGCTCGGCGAAAAACTCGCCGGCATGAGCTAACGGGCGCGACGCCGAAAAGCCGCGCGTTGCGCGCTTCGGAGCGCGCTGCGGGATGGTGATCCGCGGTGCAAAAAGCCGTGACGCGGGGCCCGCACGACCACCTTGCCCACGCCTTGCCATAAACAATTGAAAAGCGCAGACTGATCAAATAAAGCCGGGCGTCGGGGGGCGAAATCCGGCGACAAGACCCGCGGAGGAGACGCATGGACGACGCCGTTGAAGCGGCACCGTCGCCGTATTTTATCGGACCGGAACAACGCCCCTCACATTGCGAATTGCCGTCGCCAGAGGCCCGCACTCGCCGGGGTGACGCCGCGTCGCTTTTCCGCCAATGACCGACCGATAAGCCGATTCTTGCCGACGCGGATTGAACATGGCGGCCGACATCATTCTCGAAACGACTGCGCTCACCAAGGAATTTTCTGGGTTCCGGGCCGTCAGCAATGTCAACCTGCAGGTGCAGGCGGGAACGATCCACGCGCTGATCGGACCGAACGGCGCCGGCAAGACCACCTGTTTTAATTTGATTACCAAGTTTCACCAACCGACGGCAGGCTCGATCCGCTTCAAGAACAAGGACATCACGCGCCTGCAGCCGGCTGAAGTCGCCCGCCTGGGTCTGGTCCGCTCCTTCCAGATTTCCGCGACCTTCCCGCACATGACCGTCCTCGAGAACGTGCTCGTGCCGCTCCAGCGCCCGCTCGGCACCTCCTTCCATTTCTGGCGCTCGGGACGCTCGCTCGACGTCCTGCACGATCGCGCGCTCGAATTGCTCGCGGATGTGGGACTTGCCGATCTCGCCGACATCGAGGCGGTCGAGCTTCCCTATGGCCGCAAGCGCGCGCTCGAAATCGCGACCACGCTCGCGCTCGATCCGGAAATGCTGCTGCTCGACGAGCCGATGGCGGGCATGGGCCACGAAGACATCGGCCGCATCTCGGCGCTCATCAGGCGGGTGGCGAAGAGCCGCACGGTCTTGATGGTCGAGCACAATCTGTCGGTGGTGGCCGATCTCTCCGACACGATCACCGTATTGGCGCGCGGCGAGGTTCTTGCCGAAGGGCCCTATTCGGTGGTGTCCGGCAACCCGCAGGTGATCGAAGCGTATATGGGAACCGGAGCTCCGGCGGCGGCGGGAGCGGCGCATGCCTGACATGAACGGAAAGCTCCTGGAGGTGGACGGCCTCAACGCCTGGTACGGCGAGAGCCATATCCTGCACGGAATGCGTTTCGCCGTGTCCAAGGGCGAGGTTGTGACGCTGCTCGGACGCAACGGCGCCGGCAAGACCACGACGATGCGAGCGGTCATGGGCATCGTGCGGCTGCGCCGCGGGTCTGTCATCTATAACGGGCACGAGACGATCGCGCTGTCGTCGAATCGCATCGCGCGGCTCGGGGTCGCCTACTGCCCGGAGGAACGCGGCATCTTCTCCAGCCTGAGCGTGCGGGAGAACCTGCTGCTGCCGCCGGTGGTGAAGCCGGGCGGGCTTTCGACCGAGGACGTGTTCGCGCTGTTTCCCCAACTCAAAGAGCGCGAGGCGAGCCAGGGAACCAAGCTGTCCGGCGGCGAGCAGCAGATGCTCGCGATCGCCCGCATCCTGCGCACCGGCGCCGAACTGCTCCTGCTCGACGAGCCCACCGAGGGGCTTGCGCCGGTCATCGTGCAGCATATCGGCGACATCATCCGCACCCTGAAGGAAAAAGGGTTCACCGTGCTCCTGGTCGAGCAGAATTTCCATTTCGCATCGACGGTCGCCGATCGCCACTATGTGGTCGAGCATGGGCGCGTGGTCGACCAGATCGAGAACGAGCAACTCGCCGAGAACAAGGAGAAGCTCGAACGCTATCTGGGGGTTTGATTTTCAGCGAACGCAAGGAGACACGCATGCGTGCGAACAGCTTACTTCTGGCGGGGCTTGTCAGCCTCGCCACAACCGTCGGGGCGAACGCCCAATACACCGACGGCGTCATCAAGATCGGCGTCCTCAACGACCAGTCCGGCACTTATTCGGACCTGGCGGGGCCGGGCTCGGTTTGGGCGGCCAAGAAAGCGGTTGAGGACTTCTGCAAGGCGAACAAATGCCACGACAAGATCGAGGTCGTGTTCGCCGATCACCAGAACAAGCCCGATATCGGCTCGAGCATCGCTCGCAAGTGGTACGACGTCGACCAGGTCGATGTCATTGTCGACGTGCCGACGTCGTCCGTGGCGTTCGCCGTTAGCGACGTCACCAAGGAAAAGAACAAGGTCTTCCTCAATTCGACCGCCGGCGCATCCGAACTCACCGGTTCGAAATGCACGCCGAATCTCATCCACTGGACCTACGACACCTGGGCGCTCGCCAATGGCACCGGCAGCGCCCTCGTGAAGCTCGGCAATGACAGCTGGTTCTTCTTGACGGCCGATTACGCGTTCGGCCACGCGCTTGAACGGGACACCGCCGCGGCTGTCGAGAAGCTCGGCGGCAAGGTGCTCGGCAAGGTGCGCCATCCCTTCCCGGCGCAGGATTTCTCCTCGTTCCTCCTGCAGGCGCAGGGCTCTAAGGCCAAGGTGATCGGGCTTGCCAATGCCGGCGCGGACACCATCAATGCGATCAAGCAGGCGGCCGAATTCGGCGTCGTGCAGGGCGGGCAGAACCTCGCCGGGCTGCTCGTGTTCATCACCGACGTGCACGCGCTCGGACTGCAGACCGCCCAGGGCTTGCTCTTCACCGAGGCCTGGTATTGGGACACGAGCGACGCCAATCGCGCCTTTGCCAAGGAGTTCGCCGCGGCCAACAAGGGCAACTACCCGACGATGGTGCAGGCCGGCGTCTACTCGGCGGTCATGCATTACCTGAAGGCGGTGCACGCGCTCAAGAGCGACGACGATGGCGCCAAGGTCGTCGCAAAGATGAAAGAAACGCCCACCGACGACAAGCTGTTCGGGAAGGGCGCCATTCGTCAGGACGGCCGCAAGATCCACGACATGCTGCTGGTCGAAGTCAAGAAGCCGTCGGAAAGCAAAGGCCCGTGGGATTATCACAAAGTGCGTGCGGTCATCCCGGCCGCGGAAGCGTTCCGGCCAATGAGCGACGGCGGCTGCCCGCTCGTGAAGACGCAATGAAGCATCGCCGGCCCCGCAACGGTGATGCCGGGCGGGGCCAGAAACGCGAAAGGACACGGCGATGTTCGAGCTGCTGGGCATAGCGCCTCAGGCGCTGATGGGTCAGCTTCTGCTCGGGCTCATCAATGGGGCGTTCTATGCGCTCCTGTCGCTCGGGCTCGCCGTCATTTTCGGCTTGATGAACGTGATCAATTTCAGTCACGGCGCGCAGTACATGATGGGCGCCTTCGCCGCCTGGATGCTGCTGCAATATCTCGGCGTCCCCTATTGGGGGGCGCTCGTGCTCGCGCCTTTGATCGTCGGGGCGATCGGGATCGCAATCGAACGGCTGTTGATTTCCCGCCTGTATCATCTCGACCATCTTTACGGGCTGCTGCTGACCTTCGGCCTCGCGTTGATCATCGAGGGGCTGTTCCGGCAACAGTTCGGCGCCTCCGGATTGCCCTATGTCAATCCGATTCCCGGCGGCCAAAATCTCGGTTTTATGTTCCTGCCCTGGTACCGTGGCTGGGTCGTCGCCTTCTCGCTCATCATCTGTCTCAGCACGTGGTATCTGATCGAGAAGACGAAGCTCGGCAGCTATCTGCGCGCGGCCACCGAACGGCCCGACCTCGTCCAGGCCTTCGGCATCGACGTCCCGCGGATGATTACGCTCACTTACGGCGGCGGCGTCGCGCTTGCGGCGCTCGCCGGCGTGCTCGCGGCGCCGATCTACACGGTCAACCCGACGATGGGATCGAACCTCATCATCGTGGTGTTCGCCGTGGTCGTGATCGGCGGCATGGGCTCGATCATGGGCTCGATCGTCACCGGTTTCGGGCTCGGGCTGATCGAAGGCCTGACCAAGGTGTTCTACCCTGAAGCGTCCAACACCGTCATTTTCGTCATCATGGCGATCGTACTGATGGTGCGGCCGCAGGGCCTGTTCGGAACGCCGCGATGAGCAGGAAAGCGTCCGCACGCGAGGGGACGAGCAAAGACATCCCCGTGTTCCTCGGGCTGATGGCGCTCGCGCTCGCGGCCCCGTTCGCGATCTACCCCGTGTTCCTGATGAACGTGCTGTGCTTTGCGCTGTTCGCGCTCGCCTTCAATCTGCTGATCGGCTACACGGGGCTCCTTTCCTTCGGCCATGCAATGTTTTTCGGGTTCGCCGCCTATGTGTCGGGGCACCTGACCAAGATCGGCACGATCAGTCTGCCCTACTGGGCGGGCTCATGGTCTTGGCTCGTCATCCCGCTGCCGCCGCTGACGCCCGAGCTCGCGATCCTCGCCGCAACCGCGGTCGCCGCCCTCATGGGTCTCGTCGTTGGCGCGATCGCGATCCGCCGGCAGGGCATCTACTTCGCGATGGTGACGCTCGCGCTTGCACAGATGGTGTTCTTCTTCTGCGTGCAGGCGAAATTCACCGGCGGCGAGGACGGCATTCAGGCCATTCCGCGCCGTCCGGTTTTCGGGCTAATCGATATCCGCCGCGACTTCGTCCTGTATTACTTCGTGCTCGCCATTTTCGCGATCGGCTTCCTCGTCATTCATCGCGCCATTCACTCGCCCTTCGGTCAGGTCTTGAAGGCGATCCGCGAGAACGAGCCGCGCGCCATATCGCTCGGCTATGCGACCGACCGGTTCAAGCTCATCGCCTTCGTCCTCTCGGCGGCGCTGGCGGGCTGCGCGGGCGCCACGAAGGCGATCGTATTCCAGCTCGCCTCGCTCACCGACGTGCAGTGGCAGATGTCGGGCGAGGTGGTGCTGATGACGCTGGTCGGCGGCATGGGAACCGTGTTCGGACCGATCGTCGGCGCCGCCGTGATCGTCACCATGCAGAATTACCTCGCCGGATTCGGCGAGTGGGTGCTCGTCATCCAGGGCGTGGTGTTCGTGGCGGCCGTTCTCTTGTTCCGCCGCGGCATTGTCGGCGAACTGCTCGCTTACATTTCGCGCCGCCGCCGGCGCGGCGACAAAAGCGCCGACGCCGCCGTCAATGCACCGCCGCATCCGGGCGCGGCATGATCCCGCCGCGATGACGGATCACCTGGCCGGCGAGCCGATGAGCCGCGAACGCGGCGTCGAGCGGCTTATGGCCGCGCAGTCGCTCGGACAGATAGCCGGCGTTGAACCCGTCGCCCGCCGCCGTCGGATCGACCGGCTCGATCACCTCCGGCACCGGGACATGCTCGCGCCATCCCGATGAAGCGACGAGCGCGCCGTTCGGCCCGTTCTTCACCACGATTTCCCCGATGCCGAACGCCTGCAGCCGATCGATCGTCGCCTCCGGACTGGCGTCGCCCCACAGCACCGCCTCGTCGTCGAAGGAGGGCAGCGCAATGTCGACGCGCTTGAGCGCCTCGAGAAAAACCGCGCGGATGCGGCCGATATCGCCGGTCCAGCCGCGCGGGCGAAAATTGCCGTCGAAGGCGACCTTCACCCCGTTCTCGCGCGCGAGCTCGATGATCGCGAGAAAGCGTCCGAGCCCCTCGTTCGAGTAGAGGGACAGCGTTATTCCGGAAAAATAGATCACCCGCGCGGACAGCAGGCCTTCGGCGATGTGCGGCCATTCGGCGAATTCGAACAGCTCGCGCGCGGGCGCCGCGTCGCGCCAATAGTGGTAGATCTTCGCGCCGTTCGGATCGGTGTTGACGAGATAAAGTCCGGGCAGCCGCCCCGGCCGCCGCA
>CAYGZV010000073.1:9144-12778 GCA_964354425.1 uncultured Rhodoplanes sp.
CCGTTCGGATCGGTGTTGACGAGATAAAGTCCGGGCAGCCGCCCCGGCCGCCGCAAGACAAGGTCGCGCCCGATCCCCTCCGCCGCCGCCAAAGCGAGGATGCGCTCCGAATGGGAATCGTCGCCAAGCGCCGTCGCGAGCGCCACGTCGATGCCGGCGCGGGCGAGATAGATCGCCGTGTTGAAGGTGTCGCCGCCGCACGAGACGGCGAAGCGCCCGTCGGCGCCGCGCGCGAGCTCGATCATCACTTCCCCGACCGCGACGACGCGGTTGCGCGTCTCGCTCATGCGCTGCTCGCTTTCCCGGTGTGCTGCAACCGACGGATCATAGAAGACCGCCGACATGCGCTGAAGCGCGAAATGCGGCGAAGTGCGCCCTCGTTAGTCACGTAAGCTTGACGATGCAGGGGCGCAAAGCGGCGAACAGGCGATTGCCCCGGCGCGTTTTCCTTGGCATGCAAACTTCGCCCAGCCGATCGGTACTTGCGTCCGCGCGCCGCGCGAGGCGGGAACAGTCACAGGTTGCAGTTCCAAGGACGTGTCCTATCCGCATGACATCACGCCGCGCGCTTCGAACAGGCTTGGCCGTCGCTGCTGCGACGGCGCTCGGCCTTGCGGCGGCGCCGGCGCTGGGCGAGTCCTTTACGGTCGGGCTTGCCCCGACGCAGGGCGACGCGGTGGCGGCCGGCCGCGCGCTGGCGCATGGCGACGCGCTCACGATGGCGAGCGTGAACGACGCGACCGTGAACGACGCGAGCTTTTCGGCGCCGTCCGCAAACCGCATCAGCGCCGTCATCCTCAAGGCGCAGATCCTGCTCGACCGCGCAGGCTTCTCGCCGGGGGCGATCGACGGGCGCGGGAACCGCAATTTCCGCAAGGCGCTCGCTGCATTCCAGCAGCAGCATGGCCTGACCGGGAGCGGAATGCTCGACCAGGCGACATGGGACGTGCTGGTTGCGACCTCAGCGGACCCGGTCCTGGGCGAGTATGCGATCACCGCGGCGGATACGCGGGGGCCGTTCGCGCCAGACATTCCCGAGGACATCGAGGACTGGGCGAGCCTCAAGCGGCTGTCCTATCGCGAACCGGGCGAATTGCTGGCCGAGAAGTTCCACATGGACACCCGGCTGCTCTCCCTCCTCAACCCGGAAGCGGCGCTCGACCAGCCCGGCACGCGCATCGTCGTTGCGCGCGTCGGCCGCGCCGAGCCCCGTGTGGCGGTGACGCGTATCGAAGTCGACAAGCCGCAGCGGCGGCTGCGCGCCTTCGACAAGGACGGCCGCCTCGTGGGCGTTTATCCCGCTTCGATCGGGAGCGCGGAGAAGCCGACGCCCAGGGGCGCTTTCGTCGTCAGGCGGATCGCGCGCAATCCCGAGTGGCGCTATAATCCACGCTTCGCTTTCGAGGAGATAAGAACGACACGCGCGTTCCGGGTCGCGGCCGGCCCGAATAATCCGCTCGGGACGGTATGGATCGGCATCAGCAAGCCGAGTTACGGCATCCACGGCACGCCCAATCCGGAGGAGGTCGGGACATCCGATTCGCATGGCTGCGTCCGGCTGACCAACTGGGATGCGCAGGCGCTTGCCGCCATGGTCCGACGCGGGACGAAGGTCGAGTTCGTCGAGTGACCCTGCGGCGGGGCAATTGACCTTGCAATGCGAATACCGCTAGGTTGTGCAGATGGGGATGGAGTCCCCCGAAACCGCCTGAAAAAGGCTGATGACTCCTGCCGCTGAAGGGCGGCGGGAGAACGTCCCGAACCGCCCGCCGGGCGGTTTTTTCTTGGTTCGGGATGACGTGAATGATGGCCTATGTCTGGATTGCGATCGGCAGCGCGCTCGGCGGCGTCGCCCGCTACTGGTGCTCCGGCGTGGCGGCGCGGATGATCGGCGAGACCTTCCCGTGGGGCACGCTGATCGTCAATGTGGTCGGCTCGTTCATCATCGGCTTTTTCGCGACCTTGACCGGCCCTGACGGCCGCGTATTCGCGAGCTCGGCCGCGCGCCAATTCGTGATGATCGGCTTCTGCGGCGGCTACACCACGTTTTCCTCGTTCAGCATCCAGACCCTCAACCTCGTCCAGGACGGCGAATGGCTGCGGGCCGGCGGCAACATTGTCGGCTCGGTCGTGCTGTGCCTCGTCGCCGTGTGGGCCGGCTACGTCGCCGCCGTCGCCATCAACGCCATGAAGTGGATATGAGCCATGACGCTTCCGCGCGACGCCATGCTGCTGCGCATCTTTATCGGCGAGGACGACAAGTTCGAGCGCCGGCCGCTCTACGAGACGATTGTGCTGAAAGCGCGCGAGATGCATCTCGCCGGGGCGACGGTGCTGCGCGGCGCGGTCGGGTTCGGTCACTCCAGCCACCTGCACACGACCAAGATACTTCGCCTCTCCCAGGACCTGCCGCTGGTGATCGAAATCGTCGACACGCAGGAAAAGATCGACGCGTTCCTGCCGGTGCTTGACGCCATGATGCCGAGCGGACTCGTCACGCTGGAGAAGGTGCAGGTGCTGCAATATGGCGAGCAGCGCAACGGCAAGGCGTGACGCCGGGACGCCCCGATGACCGGCCTGCGGCGATAGGCTGGAGCCGGGTCCGGCGGTCGGCGGGGCGCCGGCAATGACGAAACCGGTTCTCCTCGCTCGGCTCACACCATCGGCGTGAGGCCGAGCTTCGCGAGGAGCTGCATGTCGCGATCGGGCTCCGGATTGGGCGTGGTGAGGAGCTTCGGCCCGTAGAAGATCGAGTTCGCGCCGGCGAGGAAGCACAAGGCCTGCATCTCCTCGCTCATCTCCTCGCGGCCGGCCGAAAGGCGCACCACCGATGCGGGCATGGTGATGCGGGCGACCGCGACCGTGCGCACGAATTCGAATTGGTCGATCGGCCCGACCTCGGCGAGCGGCGTGCCCTCCACCCGCACCAGCAAATTGATCGGCACCGAATCCGGATGCTCGGCGAGATTGGCGAGCGCCTCCACCATGCCGACGCGGTCCTCGCGCGTTTCGCCCATGCCGACAATGCCGCCGCAGCACACATGAATGCCGGCATCGCGCACATGCGAGAGCGTGTCGAGCCGGTCCTGATAGGTGCGCGTCGTGATCACCTGGCCGTAGAATTCGGGCGAGGTGTCGAGATTGTGGTTGTAGTAGTCGAGGCCCGAGCCTTTCAGGCGCTGCGCCTGCTGACGCGTCAGCATGCCGAGCGTCATGCAGGTTTCGAGGCCGAGCTCGCGCACGCCCTCGACCATCGCGCAGATGTCGTCGAGGTCGCGGTCTTTCGGCTCGCGCCAGGCCGCGCCCATGCAGAACCGGCTCGCGCCGGCGGCCTTGGCCGCCTTCGCCTCGGCGAGCACGGCATCGACTTCCATCAGCTTCTCGGCCTTGACGCCGGCATGATGATGCGCGCTCTGCGGGCAGTAGCCGCAATCCTCCGCGCAGCCGCCCGTCTTGACGGAGAGGAGCGTCGAAATCTGCACCTCGCGCGGATCGAAATGCATCCGATGAATGCGTTGCGCGGCGAAGATCAGGTCGGGGAACGGCAGGTCGAACAACGCGCGAATCTCTTCGCGCGTCCAGTCGTGGCGCACGACGCCGGCGAGATCGGGAACGGCGCCGGAGGCGGCGGCGG
>CAYGZV010000074.1:0-1414 GCA_964354425.1 uncultured Rhodoplanes sp.
CCGCATTCGCAGGCCGGGTTGTCGCGCGCAGGCTCGGTCACGACCGGGAAGCGCCGCTCCGCGTCGTAGTGCGCAAAGGCCGCGCGCAGCCGCAGCGCGCTGTAGGGCACGATGCCGAGCCCGCGCCATTCGAACGATTCGCGCAGCTCGAACACCTCCGCCACTTCGCTCTGCGCCTTGAGATTGCCCTCCTCGGTGACCGCGCGGATGTATTCGTTTTCGACTTCGTGGCGGCCGTCATTGGCCTGCCGCACCAGCATGAGAATGGCCTGCATCACGTCGAGCGGCTCGAAGCCCGCGACGACGACCGGCTTTTCGTATTCCTCGGCGAAGAACTTGTACGGCTGCGTGCCGATCACCGTCGAGACATGGGCCGGGCCGATGAAGCCGTCGATGCGGATGCTGCCGAGTCCGCGCACGGCCGGGTGGTCGAGGATGCTGGCGATCGCCGCGGGCGTGATCACGTGATTGCAGAACACGCTGAAATTCGTCAGCCGCTTCTTGTCGGCGAGGCGGATCGCGAGCGCGGTCGGCGGCGTCGTGGTCTCGAAGCCGATGGCGAAGAACACGACCTCGCGGGCGGGCTCGGCTTCGGCGATGCGCAGCGCATCGAGCGTGGAATAGACCATGCGGATATCGGCGCCCGCGGCCTTCGCCTTCATGAGGGTCGTTCCGTGCGAGCCCGGCACGCGCATCAGATCGCCATAGGTGCAGAGCGTAACCTCGGGCCGCTCGGCGAGGCGGATCGCGTGATCGATGCGCGCGATCGGCAACACGCAGACGGGACAGCCGGGCCCATGGATCATGCGGATATTCGCGGGCAACAGGTCCTCGAGCCCGTAGCGCGAGATCGCATGCGTGTGCCCGCCGCAGAACTCCATGAAGTAATAGTCGCGCGCAGGCGCGGCCTCGGCGGCGATGCGCGCGGCGATCGCGCCGGCGACGCGTCCGTCGCGATACTCGTCGACATGCCTCACGACGCGGTCCCCGCTAACGCGAGAGGCTCGGCGGCGGCGCGCAGGAGCGCGAGCGTGCGCTCGGCCTCCGCCTCGTCGATCTTGGCGAGCGCATAGCCGACATGCAGGACGATGTAGTCGCCGACGCGCACGTCCTCGACGAGGGCGACCGAAACCACCTTGGTCACGCCGTCGAGGCTGATCCGCGCCATGCCGTCGGCCAGGAGTTCAGTGACGCGGGCCGGGATCGCGAGACACATGCTGAGCGTCCTTCCCTGTTGTTTCGATTCCTCGGCGCGCCAGAAAAGCCTGGCCGAGCGAGAGGCCGCCGTCATTGGGCGGGACCGCGCGGGCGAGCAGCGGAGCGATGCCGCGCGCGCGCAAGCTCGCGCATAGGCCTTCCGTCAGCACGCGGTTCATCATGCAGCCGCCGCCGAGGGCGACGCGAGCATGGCCGT
>CAYGZV010000074.1:1514-4043 GCA_964354425.1 uncultured Rhodoplanes sp.
CGAACCGCTCCGCCGCACGGTCGAGCCGCCCGAGCGCATGCAGCGCGGCCACCCCCATGCGCCAAGGGCTGCGCGCCGCGCGGTCGCCGCCCGGCAGCGGCAACGGCGCGAAATGCCCGAGCCGCCGCCACGAGGCGGCGTCGACCAGCATGATCTCGCCGCCCCAGGCCGCGCCGTCGTCGCCATGCCCGTGCCCGTCGAGGGCTACGCCGAGCAGCGGTCCAGTCACGCCGTGCTCGGCGGCGATCGCCGCGATATGCGCCGCATGATGCTGGACTTGCATCACCGGCCAGCCGGACTCCTCGGCCCAGCGCGTGGAATGGAAGTCGGGATGCAGGTCGCAGGCGACCGCCTCCGGTTCGACATCAAGGACCTGGAGGAGGTGGCCGATCGTCTCGGCATGGAAGCGCACCGTCGCTGCGTTGTCGAGGCTGCCGATATGCTGGGAGACGAAGGCTTCGCGCCCGCGCGTCACCGTGACGGTCGATTTCAGGTGCGCGCCGACGGCAAGCACGTTCGGCCCGTCGCCGCCGAGATCGATCGGCTCCGGCACGAAGCCGCGCGCGCGTCGCAGGAAGGCCGGCGCGCCGTCGACGACCGCCATCACCGAATCGTCGGCGCGGGTCACGATCGCGCGGTCGTGCGTGACGATGAGGTCGGCGATCCCGGCGAGTTTCTCATGCGCCTCGTCGTCGCCGACGACGAGCGGCTCGCCGCCCGGATTGGCGCTCGTCGCCACCAGCACGAGAGCGTTGGGAGCATGCCGGGCGACCGGGTCAACGGGCGATCCGGCCGCAACGTCGAAGATCAGATGATGCGGCGGCGCATAGGGCAGCACGACGCCGAGCCGCGTGAGCCCCGGCGCGATGGACGGAGCGAGCACACCGCGGTTCTGAATCAGCACGATCGGCCGCGCCGGCTGCGCGAGCAGGCGGCGCTCCGCCGCAGTCGGCGCAGCGATGCGGTCGAGCGAGGCGAGGTTCGCGACCATCACCGCGAAGGGCTTGGCCTCGCGCGCCTTGCGCCGGCGCAGCTCGGCGACCGCGCATTCGTTCGCGGCGTCGCACATCAGGTGGAAGCCGCCGATTCCCTTGAGCGCGACGATCTTGCCGGCACGGAGCGCGTCAACGATCGCCGCAATCGCATGCGACAGGCGCGGGCCGCAGACGGGGCAGCCGATCGGCTCGGCATGGAAGCGGCGGTTGGTCGGGTCGTGGTAGTCGCGCGCGCAGGCTGCGCACATGGCGAAGGACGCCATCGAGGTCTGCGGCCGGTCGTAGGGGAGCCTGCGCGTCAGCGTGAAGCGCGGGCCGCAATGCGTGCAGGTGACGAACGGATACCGGTAGAAACGGCTTGCCGGATCGAACATATCGTCGAGGCAGGCCTCGCACACCGCCGTGTCCGGCACGATGCGGGTGCGCACGGCCCCGCTTTCGCTCGCCGCAATCGCAAAGCCTGCATCGCCCAGCGGGGCGAGGCGTTCGACCTCGATCGCATCGATGCGGGCGAGCGGCGGCGGCGCGCCGCGCAAGCGGTCGAGGAATTCTCCGGCGCGCATGCCCTCGACCTCGAGGGTGACGCCGTCGGGTCCGTTGCGCACGAAGCCGCTGAGCTCGAGCCGGGTCGCGAGCCCATAGGCGAACGGGCGGAAGCCCACGCCCTGCACGGCGCCACGCACGCGCAGCCGCAGGCGCACCGACCCGTGATCGTGCTCGGCGGCGGCGGGCTGAAGCGCCATCAGCTCACTCCCCTGGACCGCGCGTGACGGCGCTCTGTCCGGCCGCCGCAGCGGTGCGGCTGCGCCGCTCGGCGAGCTTGGCCACACGGCTTTCGATCCACGCGTACAGCGCCGCCATGCCTTCGCCCGTGCGCGCCGAGACGACGAGCGTCTGCAGATTCGGGTTGACCCGCAGCGCATGGGCAAGGCACGCGCCGACATCGAAATCGAGATGCGGCAACAGATCGGACTTGTTCAACAGCATCAGGTCGGCGGCTGCGAACATGTCGGGATATTTGAGCGGCTTGTCCTCGCCTTCGGTGACCGACAGCACCACCACTTTGTGCGCCTCGCCGAGATCGAATCCGGCCGGACAGATCAGATTGCCGACGTTTTCGATGAACAGCAGGCCCCCCGGATCGAGTGCAAGCTCGTCGAGCGCGTGCGCGACCATGTGCGCGTCGAGGTGGCACCCCTTGCCGGTGTTGATCTGCACGGCGCGCACGCCGGTCGCCCGGATGCGCTCGGCGTCATGCGCGGTCTGCTGGTCGCCCTCGATCACAGCGATCGGCAGCCTGCTCTTGAGGTCGTTGATCGCGCGCACGAGAAGCGTGGTCTTCCCCGATCCCGGGCTGGAGACGAAATTGAGCGCTAACGTATGCAGACCGACGAGATACGCCCGATTGCTGTTCGCATAGGCGTTGTTCTTCTCCATGATGTCGCGTTCGATCCGCAACGTCCGGCCCTGGCTCATGCCCGGCACATGCACTCCCGCCGGGCCCGCGCCGAAATCGAGGCGTCCGTCGGCATGA
>CAYGZV010000074.1:4143-7022 GCA_964354425.1 uncultured Rhodoplanes sp.
TCGTTCTCGGGGGCGTTCGGATCGCCGCAGCCGCAGACGGTGCACATCAGTCGACCTCCAGTTCATCGAGGCGCAGATCGGTTCCGCCGGTCACCTGCAGGCGATGCTGCCCGCATTCGGGGCAGGCGGCCATGCGGTCCGCGATGCGTATTGTCTTGGCGCAATCGAGGCACCAGGCCTGGCCGGGCACGGTGCAGATATCCAGCCGCGCGCCCTCGACGATGGTGCCGCGCGCCACGGCGTCGAAGCAGAAGCGGACCGCGTCGGGGTCGACATGGCCGAGCGCCCCGATCGCCACCTGAACGCTGCGCACCCGGGAGAAGCCCCGCTTATCGCGCTCGTTCTCGATCAGTTCGACCAGGCTCTCGGTCAGCGACATTTCATGCATTCGCCGCCTCCTGCACCCGCACGTCGAAGCTGACGCACGGGTCGAACACGGCGACGAGACGCGACACGCGCCGGCGCGCTTCCTCACCGGTCCCGATTTCAGCCCCGACCAGCGCCTCGCGCAGGGGACCGCGCGGGTGAAAATTCCACTCCGTCGGGGCGAGGATCGCATAGGCGGCGACCTGACCCGCTGCACTTGCGCACAACCAATGATAGAGCCGCCCGCGCGGCGACTCCAGTGCGGCAAAACCCTCACGCAGGCCGGTCGCCCCGCTGTTCACCGGGTCGGCGTCCGGCGCAATCCCGCTCGTGACCGCCGCCTGCAGCAGATCGAGGCTCGCGATCATTTCCAGAATCCGCGCATGCAGACGGGCCGCAAGCGCGGTCGCGGCCACCGCGGTGCTCTGCCAATGCCGCGCATAGGCGCCCGTCTCGGGCACCCTGCCCGGCAGGGCGGGCGCGGCCGCGAAGCGCTCGCCATCGGTGCGCAGCGCATCGATCACGTCGGGGTCGTCGTCTTCGGTGAGCATGTCCGGCGTGCGCGCGAGAAACGCGGTTTCGCCCTCGGCTTCCTGCAAGAGACGCCCGATCGGGGTGCTCGGATCGGGCGATAGACTCGCGGCCGATGACGGCACGCCGAGCCGGCGCATGGCGTCGGAAAGCCGTTCCACGAGCGCCGGACCGTGCACGGCGCCGTGTTTGCCTTCGCTTAGCCCATGCATCATCAGCGTCCGCGCCGCCGACAGCGCTTCGCGAAGCAGCATCGCGACCTCCGGATCGATCGCCGCGGACGGCGCCGCTAGTCCAAGCACCGTCCCGCGCAGCGTTTCGGCGATCCGCTCGGCGGCGAGGCCTATCGCATCGGCGGTGCGGCGGGCCTGATCGACCGGCCGATCGAGCGCAGCGGCCGCGGCGCGCGCCGCCGCCAGGCGATGCGAGCGCCCGCATAACGAGAACAGCCGTTCCGCCAGCACCGGGATGTCGTCCACGGGGCGGCCGATGAACAGGCGCGCAATATGGGTCGGGCGGGTCGATTCGATATGGACCGAACAGACGCGGCGCTTGGTGACGGCGATGTCGATCGTGACCGATCCCGGACCGATCTCCCCGGTCATGGCTTGGACCGCCCCATCTGCGGCCGGACGACAGGGCGAGCAGACGAATGCCGAGCCTGGATTGCGGAACTCCGCGTCATCCGACCGGCGCTGCCGTCGCGGCGATGGCTCATTGAACCCATTGCACTCGCTCGGCAGCGCCACGCTGAAGCCGCGGCATCAGCCCGACAATTCCGACTTTAACGGCCGCCCGGCAAAACTGAAGAGGGTTCTTCGCGACACGACCGTTTGCGCCGCCTGACGGTCCGCCGCGGGCTCCGGAGGCGTCCGCATCCGCGTCAGCGCGAGCCTTGCCGCCGCCCGGGCTTGAACCTGGGACTTGTACGCTTCCATCGGCGAGGCGAGCGAATGCGCGTCGAACATGCCGAACTCCGCCGTCCCGCCGCACAGGAACGTCACCGGCCCGCCGGGCAATTCGACCATGCGTTTCCTGCCATTGGCGGCCTCGGAGTACGGGATCGCATGGTCGGACACGAGCATCAGGTTCAAGAACCAGGGCGTGATCAGCACGCCGAGCCATGCATCGCCAAAGCGCTCGAAGCCGACGGCCTCGACCGATAGCGCCTCGTTGTAGAAGGGCAGACCGCGCATCGACTCGCGACCGATCCGCGCGAAGTTCTCGACGAGCGCCGCCACGCGGGCGGCCTGCGGCGGCGTCCCTGGTTCCGCTCGCGCCCCGATCCGAACGTCAGCCATGCGCCGCCCCGCCGCGATCGAGCATGTCCGCGAGCTGGGCGTACAGATCGAGGATCTCTTGGGCTTCCTGCGCGCTGAGAACGGCCTGGGCATGGCGCTGCGCCTGCACCGCGACCCAGTCGCCCGGCCGGACGGCTTCGTCGAGAAAGAGCAGGCTAACCTCGAAGCGCGCGCCGCCGCGGGCGACCATGGCCGTATCGCCGTCGACGCTGATGACCTCGCACGGCGCGGTCAGACACATGGCATCGGCCTCGCGCGCCCGCTCCGCTCGACCGCGCGAACGCCGAGCGCCGCGAGCTTTTCCAATACTTTCAGGAGCGCTTCGCCGGCGGCGGCGTCGATATGCGGCGTCAGCTCGGTCCCGAGCTCCATCGATTGCGGCTCGATGCCGATCAGCGTCACGCTCTCCGGCGTGCGGTCCATCAGGCTGAGCGTTGCGAGAAGATCGGCGAGGCCGATCTGGTGCGGCGACATGCGCTCGCGAAACCAGACCGGGAGCCGCGCGCCTTCCAGCGCGACGATGCTCCCGGGCGGTCCGCCAGTCTGGGCCGCGTCAATGAAAATGATGTGCTCCGCCTCGACCAGCTGATCGAGCAGGTCGATCGCCGACGTCCCGCCGTCGATCAGCGCGACGCCGTCCGGAAAGCTGTAGGCTTCGTCCAATCGCTGCACGACATGGAC
>CAYGZV010000074.1:7122-10774 GCA_964354425.1 uncultured Rhodoplanes sp.
AACGCCTTCACCGATACGATCGGCCGACGCTCGGTGTCGGCGAGATGGATCGCACAGGCGATGCACGGATCGAAGGAGTGCACCGTGCGCAGCACTTCGAGCGGCTTGTCCGGATCGGCGATCGGATTATCGACCAGCGAAGCCTCGTAGGGGCCGGGCCGGTCATTGTCGTCGCGCGGGCCGGCATTCCAGGTCGACGGCACGACGCATTGGTAGTTCTTGATCTTGCCGTCCTCGATCACGATCCAATGCGACAGCACGCCCCGCGGCGCCTCGTGGAAGCCGACGCCGGCGATCTCGCCCTTCGGGAAGACCGGCCGGTTGAAGGTCGCCATGTCGCCTTCGGCGATATTGTCGATCAGCAATTGCCACTGCGCCTTCAACTCGTCGAGCAGCACGGCGCAGCGCACCGCCCGCGCGGCGATGCGGCCGATGGTCGAATGCACCGCATCGAGCGGGATCTCGGTCCCCGCCACGGTCGACGCGATCTTCAGCACGCGGGCGAGGTGCTTCTTGGTCGGCTCGTGTCCGGCCACGACCATGGCCAGCACATTGGCGAGCGGGCCGACCTGCGCGCGCTCGCCCTGGAAGGTCGGCGCCTTGATCCAGGAATACTTGCCGTCGTCCTGCCAGTCGGTATAGCGCGGCGCCGTCTCGCCCTTGAACGGATGCAGCGCCTGGCCGTCGCCGGAATAGCTGTACCAGGCGTGCTTGACGCTCTCCTGCACGCTGTCGCGGAAATAGGGATCGCCGAAACGCTCGACCGTCTTGAAGGAGGCGAGGTCCGCCGCCTTGATATAGCCGCCGGGCATGGCGAATTTCGTGCCCTTGGTGTCCACCGGCAGATCGGGCACCGAGAGATAATTGGTGACGCCCGCGCCATATTTGGTCCAGTCGGCATACACCGCGCCGACCGCAGCGACGTCGGGGATCATGGCGTTGTTGACGAAGTCGTCGAGTTCGTCGATCCAGGTCTTGATGGCGTAGAGCCGCTCCAGCGTCAGCGTCGACTGGCTGTCCGGATTGATCGGATTGGCGACGCCGCCGACCGCCAGATTCTGGATGTGCGGCGTCTTCGAGCCGAGCACAGTCACGATCTTGTTGGCGATGCGCTGCACGTCGAGCGCCTGGATGTAATGGGTGGAGGCGAGCAGGTTGATGTCCGGCGGCAGCTTCATCGCCGGATGGCCCCAATAGCCCGAGGCATACACGCCGAGCTGGCCCGAGCCGACGAATTTCGCGAGCTTGTCGCGCACGGCGCGGATGGCCGGCTCGCTGTTGCCCTTGTAGTCGGAGAGCGAGGCGCCGATCTTGGCCGCGCCCGCCGGATCGCCTTGCAGCGCCGAGACGATATCGACCCAATCGAGCGCCGCGAGATGATAGAAATGCACGATGTGATCGTGCACGCCATGCGCGGCGATGATCAGGTTGCGGATGTACTGCGCATTGAGCGGAACTTCGAGCGCGAGCGCATTCTCGACCGCGCGCACCGAGGTGATGGCGTGCACGGTCGTGCACACCCCGCAAATGCGCTGCGTGAACACCCAGGCGTCGCGCGGGTCGCGGCCTTTCAGGATCACCTCGATGCCGCGCCACATCTGCCCGGACGACCAGGCCTTGCTTACCTTGCCGTCGTCGACCTCGCAGTCGATGCGCAGATGTCCTTCGATGCGGGTGATCGGATCGACGACGATGCGGGTCATGATGCATGTCTCTCAGCGGCATGGCGGGGCGGATTGGCGAGGACCGGCAGCAATTTGCAGAACAGGATGAACAGCAGGACATGCAGGCTCACGAGCCCGACGGTGATCATCAGTTCGGGAACCGACGGGAAATATCTCCAGCCGGGCGAGCCCTTGTAGGCGATCAGATAGCTGTCCAGTCGGTACATGGCGCCGCCGAGAAGCAGCCCGCAGGCGCCAAGGAAAATGTAGCGTTCGGTGCGCCGCCAGCGGTCGTTCGACAGCAGGACCACCGCGGCGCCGAACGACCCGGTCTCCAGCCAGAACAAGAACGCTTCGCGGGTCGGTTCGAACGCCAGGCCGAGATCGCCGGCGAGCACGATTACGCCGATCCGGACGACCAGGAAAACGACGGTCAGCCACAATGTGACCCGCGCGATCGCGGCCAAGAGCGGCAGTTCCGATTCCAGGCGGAAGCCGCGGCTCACCAGCGTCGCCTCGAAGGCGACGATGGAAAAGCCCATCGCGACCGCGGAAAGAAGATAGAGAAGCGGCAGAAGCTGCGTCCACCACAGCGGCGAGAGCTTCGATTCGTTCACCGCCAGGATGGTGCCGAGCGCCGACTGGTGCATGGTCGGCAGGAGCACGCCGAGCGCGATGATCACGAACATGAACCGTTCGAGGAACAGGCGAATCCGGCCGAGCCCGAAACGTTCGAGAAAGGCCGGCGAGAACTCGATCCAGAGAACCGCGACATAGGCCATCACGCACAGCGCGGTCTCGAGCATGATCGAATTCGTGTTGAGGTACCACGGCAGCATCAGGTTCAGCGAGTTGAAGTAGCGGCCGAGATCGATCAGCACGGCGACGCCGGCGAGCGTGTAGCCGAACAGTCCGCCGAGCAGCGCCGGGCGCATGATCGGGTGGTACTTGCCCTGGTTGAGCACATAAGTGAGGAGCGCCATCGCAAAGCCGCCGCAGCCGATGGCGGGGCCGACGATCACGTCGAAGGCGACCCAGATGCCCCAGGGATAGCCGGGATTGACATTGGCGACCGCGCCGATGCCGAGGTAATAGCGCTTGGCGATGTAGTAGAAACCGACGAGCGTCAGCACGGTGAGGATCGCCACCGGGACGGTCAGAATGCGGCCGCCGAGCGGGCGCGGCTTGAGATGCGCGTCGTGCATGAACGATCTCCCTCAGCTCTTTTCTGAGGAACGCGGCGGTTCGCCGCCGGGGCGGCGGCGCGTCGATCGATAGGTGAGAGCAAGCAGGCCGGCGAACAGCACGAGCGGTGCGGCAAACCACTTGTAGAGCGTGTGCTGGATGCCTTCCGCGGTCGCCGCGAAGGAATGGGGCGGCAGCGTCGGCAGGCCTAGCTTCGCGAACGGCACGCCCGCGATGTAGCGCAGCTGCGTGCCCCCGCCGTCCTTCTCGCCATAGATCTTCTTCAGGTAATTCGCGGCTTGCCCTGGATATGTGGGCCGGGTCTCGTCGCCCAGGCGTCCGCGCGGAAACTCGTAGGACGCGCCGGCCACGAGCGAGACGCGGGTCTCCGCCTCCTTCTGCAAATCGGTCAGCTTGCCGAACAGCGAGGCGCCGGTCGGGCACACGTCGCAGCACGCCGGTATGCCGCCCTTGGCCTGCAAGTGGCCGCACATCTCGCATTTGTTAATGCGGCCATACCACTGGCTCAGATCGAACTGCGGCACCCCGAACGGACACGCATAGCTGCAATAGCGGCAGCCCATGCAGGCGTCCTTGTCGTTGGTGACGATGCCGGTGACCGGGTCCTTCCGCATCGCGCTGACCGGGCACACCGATACGCAGGACGGATCGATGCAGTGCAGGCAATGGCGCTTGACGAAGGCGAAGCCGTCGGTCTCCCGGTCCTTCACCTCGCGCGTGCCGTTCACATATGCCTTGATCACGTTGAGCGTGCGGCCGTCGAGGTCCTCGGCGGAGTCCCA
>CAYGZV010000074.1:10874-12667 GCA_964354425.1 uncultured Rhodoplanes sp.
GCCGCCGGATCGGCCGGCCATCCCTTCGCGCCTTCGACGGTGGGGAAGGCGGTCGGCGGCGTGAGCGTCTTGACCGTCGCCAGCGCATGGATCGGCTTGTGGAACGCGGTGCCCTGTTCGGTGCATCCGAAGCACGGGTGGCCGGTCCCGACCGGCCAGGAGCCGAAGCCGACATCGCCGAAGCCGATGGCCGGGCAGTTGGCGTAGGTCTCCGGGCCCTTGCAGCCGATCTTGTACAGGCACCAGCCCTGCCGGTGGCCGAGATCGCCGAACTCCAGCGCGAAGCGTCCGGCGTCGAAATGCGGCCGGCGCTCGCAATTCTCGTGGATAAGGCGGCCATAGGCGAATTTCGGCCGGTTCTTCTCGTCGAGATCGGGCGGCTTCTTGAACGTGAGAAGGTGCAGAACGGTGGAAATGAAATTATACGGATTGGGCGGACAGCCCGGGATGTTGATGACGAGCTTTCCCGGCACGATGTCCTGCGTGGGCTTCGCGCCGGTCGGATTGGGGTCGGCCGATTGGATTCCGCCCCACGACGCGCACGAACCGATCGCGATGATCGCCGCCGCACCTTCGGCGGCTTCGCGAACGTGCTCCATCTGCGTCCTGCCGCCGACCTTGCAGTAGACGCCGTTGTCCTTGGTCGGCGTGCCGCCCTCGGTCACGAGGATGTACTTGCCCTTGTTCTCCTGCATGATCTTCTGCTTGTGCGCTTCCGCCTGGTGGCCCGCGCCCACGCACAGCGTCTCGTGATATTCGAGCGAGACGAGATCGAGGATCAGGGTTTCGAGCGTCGGATGTTCGGCGCGCAACAGCGACTCGGTGCAGCCGGTGCATTCCTGTCCGTGCAGCCAAATCACGGGCGGACGCGCTTGCGTTGAGGCGGCCTCCGCCATGCGCAGGCCCGCGGCTTGCGACAGGCCCATCGTGGCGGCGACCCCGGCGCAGAACTGGGTGAATTCGCGGCGGTTCATGCCGCCGATGGTGATGTCATTCGAGGGGAGAGCGAGATCGTTGGCGCGCAAAAGCGGGGCCGAAAGCATTCTTCGCCCTCCAAAAGAAGCGGGGTAGATGGACGTTTCCCTGAGGATTATGCG
Organism: uncultured Rhodoplanes sp.; assembly: GCA_964354425.1. GTDB lineage: Bacteria > Pseudomonadota > Alphaproteobacteria > Rhizobiales > Xanthobacteraceae > Rhodoplanes. Next base: position 11,972 of record CAYGZV010000074.1, read on the forward strand.
TTTTTTGCAATGCTATTATGCGAATTCTGCACGCACCTTGCGGTAGATCAAACGGCCTTATTAAACTTTTTGCTATTTAATCAGCCGGGATTATTGCGACATGTTTGCGCGCCGCGATCCGGCGCTGCGATGTGAGATATTTCGAGCGTTCGGCGATGCGCCGGCCAGAGGGTCTGGGCCTGCGTGCGATCGCGGCATGCCGACCGGCCTTGCAGGTTTGCGCTTGCATGCTCCGGTGGCGGGAGGGGTCATGAACAGTCTAGCTGTCGCGCTGGGCGCGGGCGCCTTGACGGCGGTCGCGGTCGCGGCGCTCATCGCCGTCCAGGCCAGGCACGGATTTGATTCGCAGGTCCAGGCGAAAACCTTCGGCCCCAGCAACGAGACCTTCGCATTCACCGCCGACCCGACCGGGCGGGCCGGTCCGGCGAACGACTGCGTCGTCTGCCACAGCCTCGAGAAAAGCGGCCCGTTGCGGTCTGCTCCAAGCCTGTGGGGAATTGTCGGCGCCCCCAAGGCGCGCGCCGACTGGTTTTCCTATTCGCTCGCGCTGCGCAAGACGGGCGGCGTATGGAGCGAGGCCGAACTCGACCGGTACCTCGCCAAGCCGAGCGGCTTTATCCCTGGCACGTCGAAGACGCTGCCGCCGATCGAGGATGCAACGCGCCGCCAGAACCTGATTACCTACCTGAAGACTTT
>CAYGZV010000075.1:0-8732 GCA_964354425.1 uncultured Rhodoplanes sp.
ACATCGGCCTGCGGATGGTCGGGCCGGCCGGGAAAAATGATGCGGCCGATATTCGGGAGGCCCGGCAGCGCGTCGGCGAGGCGGCTGGCCGTCTCGGTCTGGCGTGCGACGCGCAACGGCAAGGTCTCGAGGCTTTTCAGCAGCACCCAGGCGTTGAACGGCGACATGGACGGCCCGGTCATGCGCAGGAACAACTGGATCTGTTCTTCGATCAGCTTGCGCGAGGCGAGGATTGCCCCGCCGAGGCACCGGCCCTGGCCGTCGATATGCTTGGTCGCCGAATAGACCACCACGTCGGCGCCGAGCGCGAGCGGCCGCTGATAGATCGGCGAGGCGAAGACATTGTCCACCACGAGCAGCACGCCTGCCGCGCGCCCGATTTCGGCGATCGCCGCAATGTCGAGGACGTCGAGCGTCGGGTTGGTCGGGCTCTCCATGAAGAACAGCCGGGTCTCGGGCCGCAGCGCACGCCGCCACTGGTCGAGATCGACGCCGTCGACGAGGGTGGACGACATGCCGAACCGCGGCAGCATGTCTTCGATGATCCAGCGGCAGGAGCCGAACATCGCGCGCGGCGCGACGGCATGGTCGCCGGCCTTCAGCAATCCCAGCACGGCGCCATGGACCGCCGCCATTCCGGTCGCCGTGGCGCGGCAGGCCTCCGCGCCTTCGAGCGAGGCGAGCCGATCCTCGAACATGGTCACGGTCGGATTGGCGAAGCGGCTGTACTGGTAGCCGGGGTCCTCGTTCTTGAAGCGCGCCTCGGCCGTCTCGGCGCGGTCGTAGACGAAGCCCTGCGTGAGAAACAGCGTCTCCGATGTCTCGCCGAACTGCGAGCGCAGCACGCCGCCGTGAACGAGGCGGGTTTCAAGATGTCGGTCGTTTGGGTCCGGCCTCGGCGGGGCCGGCGGCCGATTGGGGCTGTGCATGAGAGGTCCCGATCTGGTGACGTGCCCCAAGTGCAACAGACGGACCGATCGAGGCAAGCGCTGTGTTGATCAAACTGCACGGAGCCGCAGGTTCGGGTGAGACAAACCAGCCCCGTTTTTTCAGCCTTTGGATCATGCGAGGTAGTTGTGTGTTTGGCGGCGGGGGGTCGGCGAACGCATCGCCGTGGTCAGGAGTTCGGCGGGGCAGGGACCAAGTAGACGGTGCTGTGCTTGAGCCGTTCCATCGCAACGCGTGACGTCACGCTTTTCGACGGCACCGTCTCGACGAGGCGCTTGTAGAAAGCCTCATAGGCCGCCATGTCCGGCGCCACAACCCGCAACATGTAGTCGACATCGCCTGCCATGCGATAAACGTCCATGACCTCCGGCATCGCTGCGACCGCCTGGCCGAAGCGATTCATCCATTCCGCAGAATGATCTCTTGTCTCGATCGAGACAAAGACGGTCAGTCGGAGCCCGAGTTTCTCCGGCGAAAGCAGTGCGACGCGCCGCGTGATGACGCCCGTGGCCTCGAGCTTTCGGATGCGCTTCCAGCACGGGGTTTCCGACAGATGAACGCGTTCCGAGATCTCGGCGATGGAGATGGTGGCGTCCTCTTGCAGAAGCGCGAGTATCTTGCGGTCGATGGCGTCCATGCTCGCTATGCAGGAGTAATGAAAGAATATTTCTAGATACGAGGCATATCTAGAAGATATTACTTTACTCATCGTGCCTCTTGCACCTATAGGAAAAATAATTCCTTGTGTACGGCAAGCCCCTTTTTCGCGCCTTTGGAGTCGGATCACATGATTGTTTCGCGCCGTGTCCTTCTTGCCTCACTTGCCTGTGCGATTGCCGCGCCGGCGCTTGCTCAGAGTGCGCCGCCGGTCCCCGCGCGGATCGGGTTCATCCCGGTGCTCGGCGCTTCGCCGGTGTTCGTCGCCGATCGTGAGGGATGGCTGAAGGATGCCGGAATCGCGGCGTCCTTCACGACATTCGAGTCGGGGCCGAACATGATCCAGGCGCTCGCCTCCGGCACGATCGACGTATACGTCGCCGGCGTCGCGCCGCTCGCGGTGGCGCGCTCGCGCGGCATCGACGTGCGCGTGGTGGCGGCGACCGCGATCGAGGAGATGACCTTCGTCGCTACGCCGAAGCTCGCGCGGTTCTTCGAGCCGGGCGTCGCACCGGCCGATGCGTTCAAACGCTACCGCGCGGCGAACAACGCGCCGGCGCGGCTCGCGACTCAGCCGGCTGGTTCGGTGCCCAACACGACGCTGCAGCATTGGTTGTGGCAGGTGACCAAGACCGACAAGGCCGATGTGACGATCGTGCCGATGGGCATCGACGCGACCCAGCAGGCGGTGCTGGTCGGCGCGGTGGAAGGCGCGACCGTGCGCGAACCGGCGGTGACCATCGTGCAGAGCAAAGATCCCGGCATCAAGCTGATCGCACTCGGCGGCGAGATGTTTCCCAACCAGCCCGGTACGGTTGTCGCGGTGACCGCGGCGTTCCTGGAGCGCAACCCGGAACAGGCGCAGGGCCTTGTCAACGCGCTCGTGCGCGCGACCAAGCTGATCCAGGAGAATCCGGACCGCGTCGCCACGCATATCGAGGCGGCGCTCGGCAAGGGCATCGTCGACGCCGCCACCATCAAGCGCGCGCTCGCCTCGCCCGCCTCCAAGTTCATCGCCGATCCGCGCGCCATCATCGACGCGACGGCGGCGATGCAGCGCTATCAGGTCACGCTCGGCTCGCTCGACCGCGAACTGCCGCTCGACGGCCTGTTCGAGCCGCGCTTTTTCCTGAAAGCGGCCGCGTCGCAATAGCTCCGTGCGAGCCTCGAGTGTTCTCCTGCCCGCGGCCGGGCTTGCCGCCTTCCTCGCGCTGTGGGAGGCGGCGCCCGGCTTCGGGCTCGTCAACCCGGCCTTCCTGCCGCCGCCGAGCGCGATCCCGCGGGCATTCCTGCGCGAGCTTGCGTCGGGCGAATGGCTGCGCGCGGTCGGAAACAGCCTCGGGCACTACACGATCGGCCTCCTGACCGGCATTGCGCTCGGGGTCGCGCTCGGCGTGGTCACCGGCATGTACCGGCCGATGGAGCGGCTGACATCGTGGGTGGTGCGCGTGTTGCGGCCGATACCCGGTCTTGCTTGGGTGCCGTTCGCCATCATCTGGTTCGGCGTCGATACGAAGGCCGCCGTTTTCATCATCGCCATCGGCGTATTCTGGATCATGTACTTCGCCGCGCACGGCGCGATTCGCGGGGTCGACCGCGACCTCATCGAGGTCGCCGACGCCTTCGGCTTTCGCTCGGGCCCGGCGCGGCTTGCGAAGGTGCTGCTGCCGGCGGCGACGCCCGGGATTCTTATCGGCGTGCGCACCGCGATCGGTCAGGCCTGGATGGCGGTGGTGGCGGCGGAGCTTTTCGGCGTGCCCGGGCTCGGCCAGCGCATGATGCAGGCGTCGAGCCTGCTCGCGACCGACATCGTCGTCGTCTACATGCTCACCATGGCGGGACTTTACGGCTTCCTCGACACCGCCTTCGTCGCGCTGCAGGGATGGCTGTTGCGATGGAAAGCGTAATCGCGGTTCAGGGGCTTTCGCTTGACTTCGAGCGCGACGGGACGCGGACCGAGGTGCTGCGCGACCTCGATCTCGACATTCGCCGCGGCGAATTCCTCGCCATCGTCGGGCCGTCGGGAGTAGGCAAGTCGACTTTGCTGCGCGTCATCGCCGATCTTGCCCGGCCGAGCGCAGGCTCCGTGCGCGTCGCCGGGGCGGGCGAAGGGCGGCGGCCGGTCGCTCTCGTCTTCCAGGACGCGCGGCTCCTGCCGTGGCGGCGCGTCATCGACAACGCGGCCTTCGGCCTGGAGCATCGCGAAATCCCGCGCGCGCAGCGCCGGCCGCGGGCGCTCGCGGCGCTCGCCGTCGTCGGGCTGGAAAACCTCGCCGACCGCTGGCCGCACCAGCTCTCCGGCGGGCAGCGGCAGCGCGTGGCGCTCGCCCGCGCGCTCGCGGTCGAGCCCGAGGTGCTGTTGATGGACGAGCCGTTCGGCGCCCTCGATGCGATCACGCGCGAGGGCCTGCAGGACGAACTCATCCGCATCCGCGCCGCAACCGGCAAGACGATCCTGTTTGTCACTCACGATATCGAGGAAGCGACCTATCTCGCCGATCGCGTCGTGGTGCTGGCGGGCGCGCCGGGCCGGATCGTCGCGACGCATGCGATCGCAGCGCCGCGTCCCCGGCGGCGCGCCGATCATCGCTTGCAGAACGCCGCGCTCGCCATCCGCGCCGACCTGGAAGCCGACGTCATCGACGGCGCCGGGATCTGAGGATGCAAACGTCCCGGCGTGTTCGTGCGCTAACCAGAGCATGTTCAGCGACATTGAATCGGTCACTGGCTTGCGTTCGTCCCCGCGCAAGCGGGGACCCAGAATCGTCGGAGCTGGATTTCCGCTTCCGCGGGATGAGCGGAAAAGATCAATGTCATCGCAATCGCTCTGATCCGCTCGCCCGGGTTGGCTCAGCTCACGTCGATGCGGCCGGTCGCGCGAAATATGCCGCCGGTCTCGTGCGTCCACAGGAACTCGAATTCGGTGGCGCGTTCGATCCGCACGAAGAAGACGAGATAGGGGTTGGCGGACGTTCCGTTGCGGAAATCGGCCGTAAAGACGGTCTCCCCGTTCGCGCGCGCGACGAAGCGCGCGAGGATGTCGCGCGGGATTGCCTGTCCGGTCCCGTCGCGGCGCAGGCCGGTCTCCATCGGATGCTCGACGAGCGCGCGAATCTCGACCACTTCGCCAGCGCGGGCGGCGCTGGGAAGGCGCAGACGCGGGCGCGCGCTCATGCGCTCCTCCTCACGTGAGACAGCCGCCGACGGTGACGCGCACCTGCGCCGCCGCGCGCCGCACCGTGCCGTCGCTTGCGACGGCATAGGCGAGGATCGTCTGGTGCTCGGCGAGCCGGATGCGCGTCGACACCGTCGCGCGGCCGTTCGGGGGCGAAAGATAAAAGCTGGCAATGCCCGGGGTCGGGTTTTTCGTCGCGAACAGGTGGATCGCCTGGATGTGGTAGTCCTCCGTCATCGGGCTTGCGACCGACACGGTGACCGGCACGAAGGCGCCGTTTTCCGCGGTCTCGGGCGCCTCGATCGCGATGCCGCCCTCGACCGGGGTCGCCTCGCCCACGAGCCCCCGGATCGCCGCCTCGACCTCAGGCGACCACGCGGCCTGAGCCGGCGGAATCATCGCGAGAGCGAGAAAGCCCGCGCCCACGCGCAACGCCGTGCGGCGGTCGAGAGCCGGCGTTGCGTTAATGGTTGTCCTCCTCAACTGAAGGCGTCCTGCGTGATGCTGTCGTACCAGGCGTCGGCGTACACGGCTTCGAGCTTGCGCTGTTCGCGCTTCTCGGCCAGCGGCCCGCGCGGAGAAACGCCGCCCGAATTGGGCGTCTCGACAAAGCCGGTTTCCCCCGGCCGGAACACGCCGACGACCGAGATGCCGTAATTGTCGCCCACATGGCTGTAGCAGGTGTTGAAATAGATCGGATCCGCCGGCGGGTTCTTACCCTCCAGCAGGGCGAGCGCTGCGGCGACCGCGGTTTTCGAGGTCGAATTGGCGATGAAGCCGGACTTGGGCATCGGCTGGCCGATATTGGCGTCGCCGATGACGTGGATGTGTTGGGCCTTGACGGCCTCGAAGGTGCGCGGATTGACCGGAACCCAGCCGGTTTCGTTGGTCAGGCCGGCGTCGATCGCGATCTTCGCCGCCGATTGCGGCGGGATGACATTGCCGACGTCGACCTTGTGCTTGGTTCCGAACTCGCTCTCGAAGGTCTTTTCCTTGGGATCGACGCGCACCACCTTGCCGTCCTTATTGCCCGGCACCCATTCGATCAGGCCGGGATAAAGCTCGGCCCAGGCGTCCTGGAACAGGCCCTGCTTGGAAAATGCCTCCTTGGCGTCGAGCGCAAGAATTTTCGCGCGCGGTTTGGCCTTCTTGAGATAGCTCGCGATCATGCTGATGCGCTCGTAGGGACCCGGCGGGCAGCGGAAGGGATTGGCCGGGATCGCGAGCCCGACCACGCCGCCGTCCGGCAGCGCTTCGAGCTGCTTGCGCAGCAGCGTCGTCTGCTGGCCGCCCGCCGGAATCCAGGCGTGCGGAAACACCTCGGCCGCAGTTTCGTCATAGCCGGGCAGGGCGCCCCATTTGATCGCGATGCCGGGCGACAGGATCAGCTTGTCATAGGCGATCGTCTGGCCGCCGCGCAGGCGCACGGTCTTCGCCGTCGCGTCGATGCCGTCCGCCCAGTCCTGCACGATGCGCACGCCGCGCGCCTTCAGGCCGTCATAGGAATGGGTGATCTCGCCGAGCGTGCGCGAGCCTTCCAGCAACAGATTGCCATAGGGGCAGGTGATGAATTTCGCCTGCGGTTCGATCAGCGTGACGTCGACCTGCGGATAACTGATGCGCGCGAAGCGGGCGGCGGAGGCGCCGCCGAACCCGCCGCCGATTACGACGAGACGGCCGCGCGTCTGCGCGCGCAGCACAGCGGGCGCGGCAAGGGTCGCAACCCCGGCGACCGCGAGAGATGAGAAGGCGCGACGGGTCAGACGAGGCATGCTGTGGGACATGAATTTCGGCCCTTATTTCACGGCGGAGAAATAGTCGGCGAGCGTCGCCACTTCGGCGTCCGAATAGCCGCGCGCAATGCGATGCATGATGGTGTTGGGCCGCTCATTGGCGCGGAACTCGCCCCACAGCTTCACGAACTGCTCGCGGCTGACGCCCGCGAGCTTGGGCGTGCCGCCTCTGCCCGCGCCGTTCTGGCCGTGGCATCCGGCGCAGGCCTGCGCGATGAGCGGGATGGAGGGCGGCTTGGCTGAAGCGATCGACGCCGGAGTCGTCTTGTTCTGGCCTGCGGGCTTCGCCGCGCTTTGAGCGGCGGCTGGTCCGGCGATCAAGAGGCCGGCGGCGACGGCAAGGATCGAGCATTTCAACATGGGTCTCCCCTCATGGACGAACGAGAGCGGTGGCGGAGGATGGCGCGGGCGCGGGCGCGGCCTGCGGATCAAGGCGGAAAAATGGACGCAGCCGAACCCCGAGCGCATTGCCGGGAAGAGCCGCGGCGATCCACAGCCAGCCATGCAGGCTTCCCGACGCGATGCCGGAGAAATACGCGCTGATATTGCATCCGGTCGCGACGATGGCGCCGAAGCCGAGCAGGAGCCCGCCTGCGACCGACGCCGCCAGATGCGGCAGCGGCACGCGGGCGGCGGGCGCGAACAGTCCGGCGAGACCGGCGGCAAGCAGCGCGCCGATGACAATCCCGACATCCATCACGGTCATCGTGTCGGCGAGAAGCGAGCGGTGCAGCGCCTCGACCCGGGTCGGATCATCCCAATAGGCCCAGAAGACGGGATCCCCGAGGCCCGTGCGATCAATCGCGAGCGAGCCCCAAAGCGCGAAAGCTTGTGTGATCGCCCAGGGCCGGCCCGCAAGGATGAGCGTCGCGAAGTTCAGAATCGCGAGCGCGAGTGCGCCCCATGCGTAAGGCCACGGACCGCGGATGAACGCGGCCCCTGCCGTTCGGAAGATCGGCTCAACCGCGCCGTGGGAGTCGCGCTCCAGGCGTCGAACGACATGCCAGATGACCGCGAAGGCCGCCAGGTTCAGCATGAGCGCGGGGCCGAGGCCGAGGGCACTCGGCAACGACACCGGGGGCAGGGCAGGCAGATCGCGCCAGTGCTCGAAAGTGAAGGCCGCAAACGTCGCGCCTACGATGAAGAATACGAGCGTCACGATCATTCGCGTCGAGCCGCCGCCTGCGGTGTAAAGCGTCCCCGACGCGCAGCCGCCGCCGAGCTGCATCCCGACGCCGAACAGGAACGCGCCGATCGCGACGTTCAGGCCGACCGGGAAAACAAACCCGCGCACCGGCGCGCCTAAGATCGACCCTGCGGCGAGCGCGGGAAAGAAAACTAGCACTGCGGCGGCCAGCATCAGCAATTGCGCGCGCACATGCGCGCTACGCCGCTCGCGCAGGAAAATGCGGAACCCGTATGTGAAGCCGAAGGCGGCATGGTAGAGCGAAAGCCCCAATAACGCGCCCACGACAAACAGCGCAGCGAGCCTCCATCCCGATGCTTGCGCGCAGCTCATGGCGCCGGCGATCGTCAGCAGGGCGGCGAGAAGTACGATGCGGCGTTGCGGCCGGCGGTCAAGCATGCCGTGCTCTTCTGAAGATCCGCCTGCAATGGAGGGCTCGCCCACCGATTCCCGTCCGTGTCCACCCAAGATCGTCGCGGGAGTAAAAGAAAAAGCATTCACGCGTTCAAGAGCGCATCAAAAGAAAAGACGGTCTTTTCAATATCGTGGCCACATACGACAATTACATTCCATAACGGAGCGGTTCGGCGAGGGGGATTATCTCCGCCGCCTTCCCGCCGTCGCAGCGATTGTGAAATTGCTGCGAGTGACGGCGTTCGAAACGTCGTTCGGGTCGTAATGGGCGAGCGTGCAGCAATAGGCGCTGTGGAAGGCGGTTGAGAAAACACAGACATGCTTGCCTCCGGCAAAACTATAGAAGGCTTTTCTCATATCGATTTGGTAGATTATTTATCAGGAGCGGACCCAAGCCCGTCGAGACGGCGCTGAACGGGTGCGGTTCGACGAGGCGAGGCTCATTCCATGATCACAGCGATCGTCCGCTATCGCCTGCCACCTCAGATCGGCGAAGCCGAGTGTCGCGCGCATTACGAGCGGATCGCGCCCGGCTTCGGCGAGGCGCCCGGCCTGTTGC